>NZ_BAABFB010000031.1:0-5054 GCF_039540555.1 Rhodococcus olei
ACTTCCTCGGTGCAGGCATGATGCCGATCCTTCCGGGTCATCAGCCTCCAAGAAACCCGGGGCGAATCAGACGGCATGGGAGCGAGTAAAGATATCCAATCTTTTTGCGCCACAACGGCCGCGATCCGTATGCGCCTATGCGGGACGTAATCACCGTTAGCGGCGGGCCGCGAACACGACGCGATCTTCGCACCCGATTCGAAGTCCACCACTCCACGGGGCGCTATCGGACTCGGTAGGCCTGTCAGCTCCCGGAGTCGGTCGAACACGCTTTGCAAGCTTCCGGGCAAGCGCGGAAGTTGTTCTTCTCGAGGATCTCGATCGAGCAGGGCATGTACCCCTCGACCGCGGCGGGGCAGAGTTCTGCGCCGATGGTGGGCAGGCTGTTGAAGGAGGACGGGTTCAGCCTGCAGGGACGGCCAAGACGCTCGCGCTGGGAGTTTTCCGCACGAACGGTGTCCTCCGAGTTCAACCGATGCGCAACAACTTCCGTGCGACGTGTAGCTGTTGGCGGAGTGAGGATTCGGACAGGTATGCACGCGACACGGCGTTGGCGATGCTCGGCAGCGCGGCGAGATCGGGGAAGACGAGGTAGAGGGGGACGTACCTCGGTTGAAACTTGGACTTGAATGCCAGCAGGGAGCGGAATCCGTAGACCGGTTCGAGTGCGCGTCCGACTGCGTCGAGGACCCACTCGAGTGCCGCGTCGACGCGGCTGTCCTGCCCGGGTGCACTCCCGTCCGCGGGGTTCTGTGTCACCCTGGCGAGAGGAGCGCCGGACAGGCTGAGGAATCTGGCTCCCTCCTCTTTGAAGAGCAGCGCGGCCGAGGCGATCAGGAATTCGATGCTCGGCTTGAACCCGTTCGATCGGCGTCGCATCACGTCCAGAGTCCATCCCACGGGCTGTCCGCATTCGTAGACCGGCAGCCACGAGGTCACCGCGTGCACGGTGCGGTCGTCGTCGATCGCGATCAGAGCGCGCACCTCGGGATCGGAAATCTCCGTCAGCCCGCCGAGCGTGAAGCCCATCTCCGGCAGCCCCCGCTGCGCGATCCATTCCTTCGAGATCGCGGTGATCTGGTCGACGATGACCCGTGGTGCCGTGGCCAGGGAAACCCACTCCGCGTGCACGCTGCTCTTCTTCGCCGCGTTGATCGCGGTCCGGATGTCCTGGAACTTCTTGCCGGAGAAGCTCAGTTCGTCGAGCTCGAGGATGGTGTTCTCGGCGATGTGGACGGCACTCCAGCCGATCCGGTGTGCCGTTTCGGCGACTCGTGGGGAGGCGGAATAGAAGCACGGGGTCCACCCGTTGTGGGTGCAGAACTCGGCGAACTCTCTCATGTTGTGCTGCAGGGAGGCCGGCGGACCCACCGGGTCTCCTGTGGTCAGCGCGATGCCGGCGACCACGCGATATCCGACGAAGCTGGCACCGTCGGCGGCGAACCAGTAGCGGTTGCCCGACCAGGTCGTCATCCAGGACAGTGGGCTGCTCCCGTTGTGATGCACGAGGTTCCGGGCCCGGGTGCGTGCCCCCACGGACTCGACGTCGGGTGGGGTGAGGAAGGCCGACAGCAACACGAAGCCGACCACGGTCCAGAAGAACACGCCGATCCAGTCGTACACGATCGTCGCGGGGACGGATGTGGGCAGGTATCCGGGCGTGGCGAATTGGAGGAACACCGGAGGGACCAGACGCTGCGGGAACGAGAGCAGTAGCTCGGCGGCACTGGGGGGCCGGTCGAAACCGCCTCGCATCGCCGCACCCGAAATGACGTAGACAGCGGCCAGGACGACGAGGGTGGCGATGGCCGAGCGCACCGTTCGTCGGTGGGCGATTCTCGGTGTCGCGACGGTGAACAGCCTCGAGGTCGCCAGCAGGACCAGCACGACCACCAGCATCGCCGTGAACGGGAGCAGCTCGAGAGCCAGGCTCAGTGGGGTGCGAACGATCTGACCGGGGTGGCCGAGGTGGGAGTGGTGGAGGTATCTGACCGTGGTGACGCTGACGCCGAGTACCAGCAGTGCTGACGTCATGAACAACGCCGTCGACCAGGCGAGTCGGCGGCCGCGCCGAAGGCCGTCGCTGAGCACCAGCATCAGTACGGTCGGCATCACCATCAGCATCGTCGCGCCGGCTCCGGACAGTTGTAGGTCCCGGAGGCCGTGGCGGCATTCGAGGGCAAGGCCCGGCGTCGCGCACAGCGCCCGAACCTGGGTGGCGTCGACCCCGGGGCTGGTGAAGAGGTTGCGCAGGGCGGAGAGTGGGCCGACGGCCGATGGTGAGATCGCCGCCAGCAGCGGGCCGACCACGCTCGCGGCGACGACGATTGCGACCAGGACGCGTTTCTCACGCATTGTCGGGCTCGGCGATACTGGGTCCCCCGAGCGTCGCAGTAGTTGCGGGCCGAGGATGAGGCCGGCGACTCCCGCGCAGAGCCTGATCAGATCGTCGAGTTGACCGCCGAAGAGGGCGAGGGTGGCGAGCAGGGCGAACACGCCGAGCCGGACTCGGCGCCGCCACAGGGTGGGCATCGCCGCGCTTGCGGCGGTCACGACGCCGACCAGCCAGAGTCCGGGGCCGATCGCGACGGTGTGTTGAAGGTGTGCGCCCCATGCTGTGTGCAGCGGCGCGATCAGGGCAACCAGTCCCAACGCCGTTGCGGTTCCGCATATCCCGGTGGCGACCGCGGCGAGAACGAATCGGGTGGATCCGATGGTGCGCTCGATCGGGACCGCGACGGCAAGGATGGTGGCGGTGGCCAGCAAGTGACCTCCCGCGCCGGGGGTGAAGAACCCGGCGGTGAGCACGGTCCACAGGTGACCGTCCTCGACGGCGCGCAACCCGATGCCGATCCTGCCCGTGAGGTCGTGGTCGGGGCCGTTGAGGAGGCTGCCGGTCAGCAATGCGACGACCCAGATGGACAGTGCGATCGCAATGCTCACCGGGGTTCGCGAGATTCCGGTTCGGATCAGCCCGGTCAGGCGGGTTGCCGCGCTGGGCACGGCGGCCTGGTTCGGCACCGGACTCGGCCCTGTCGAGGTCATGCCGCGAGCCCTGATCTGTGCGTCAGCCGTCCCGACGGGTCGGCCGGTTCGATCACCCACACGCACAGCTCGTGACCGCCGGGTGGGTGCACGCAGCGCGGGTCCATTCCCGCGGCCCGGGCCGCTCGACGAGCCGTGACGGCCGCCGGTCCGCAGTCGGAATCTCTTCTGCCGGTGACACACACCCCGTGGTGGCACGACAGCGCAGCTGCCTCGTCCAGGTGCGTCGGTTCGATCCGCGTCGCCCCCGCCGAAGGCCTTTGCCACCCACGAGGCGGCGACTGCCGAGGGTGGGGCCTCCTGCCCGGACAGATCGTCCGACAGCCAGACGGACCGACGGGGACCGAGGCCCGACATGGTCCGGGGTGGTTCACGCGGTGTCCTTGTCTTCCTCTGTCACACCCATGTGGTGGCGAAGCGGCGCCAAGCCCGTGGCTCCGGCGCGGTTGGCGTGTCCAGCGGTATCAGTAAAATGTGATGGACATCACAACCGTATATCGTTAGTCATACGTTCTACATCACGGATGTGAGCCGATGCCACTTGGGTGATCGTCCAGTTCCCGCAGGTACGGCCGCTTTCGGCACTGTTGGCCGACTCCCGATCTCGGCCGGCTGAGTGTGTGGCGACCATGTTCGCTTGGTTCCCGACGCCTCGGCTGGTCCCATCACCACGCCCGGACGACGGCCACACGAGCCAGAAGACAGGTATATCCCCGGGTGTTTCCACCGATGCCCGCAGCCCTGCGGTCGCGAAGCATGTGACCTACCGCACACCACACACCATGGTTCCGACGCTCCGACACCGGCTCACAGTCACGAGTCGGACCGGAACCGCTCGCGGCGACATCAGGGAAGGTGCCCGCACCGATGAAGGCAGAACTGCCCACCTGTGGCGACTACGTCACCGCAACGTTCTCCCGTGATTTCGTCGCGGAGGGATGCGATCACGACTCGGTCGAACGCATCCATCGCGGTGATGTCGACGAGTGGATTCGTGCACTGGCCCAGTCGGGTCTGTTCACCGACCGCACCGTCGCGCACGCCTGGCAGCACAAGCCGCATTCCCTGCTCGAGGCCCTCCTCTCGGACGCCGACGAGGTGACCGTCAAACGCTACGAGGTCGCCTGGCAAGCCCTGGACCGCGCCGCCCGTTTCGGTTACGCCGCGCTCGCCGACGAGTACGCGTAACCGCTGACACGACCCCACGGTCGAGACAGGACAACCCCGCCCGACCGCAGCGGAGTCGTGCCCGACGCGGCACGCGCTCCGTGCACCAGGCAGGTGCACGCCGAATGCCGAAGCCCTGCCGGTCCTCGCCTCGCCTCCACAGGCAGTCGAGACACCACAGACCACGGCACCGAGCCGATGGAAATCGAACAAAGGAAGAGAAAATGGGTTCCTCTCAGGCAGACCTCGCCATGATCAAGAAGATTCAACCGGTCGTCAGCGGCTTCGGCACCGTCATCGGCGGTGTGGGTGCGGCACTCGGCCTGATCGGCGCGCTGGCCGCCTTCAGCTGACCGGCGCTGCACCCCCGGGGGACATCCCTTGGTTCTGTGACCAGGATGGCGTCCACGAGACGACTATGGCGCCGTCGATCGCCGTCGCAGCAACCGATCGTGCGTGCACATCGAGCCCGACACTCGTACGGTCTGTGAACGCCGGGGCCTCCCACCGTGGAGAGGACCGAGCGGGCGGCCCCTGCCCGGTAACCCCGAACATGGGTGAGAGGCCCCGGGCCCGCGGCTGCGATGTCCTCACGGGCTCGCCGGGTGACGCCATCGCGCCCGGAGTCGACGCCGAACCCCCGAACGGAATGTCCGCCCGGGACCGGCACGTCTGGCGGGCAGGCATGGCAACCGAATCGTGGTGACAGCGACCTTGTGTCGACCGCTGCGCTGCGGTGGTTTCTGCCCCGTCGATTCGGCGTATCACCAGTAAGAGCGCATCTGAATACTCCGGTCGGGTCAGGCGGTGCGGGCGAGACGGCGCGACATGGTGGCGATCAT
>NZ_BAABFB010000032.1:0-1450 GCF_039540555.1 Rhodococcus olei
GGAAGCCACTTCGGGGGCGAACACCAGCAACGAGACTGCAGCGCCGCCACAGACCACGGCGCGAAGGACCGGTAGATGGGCCGGCTCGGGAGACGGATTTCGCCCATTGCATTCGACTCCTGACCACCATGGGGACGCCCGTTCAGTGTCGGGGGTTTCTCCCGAACCATGCTGGTGTCCGCCTGGTCAGATTCCGAGGGATCGGGCCAGGATCGGCCAGGAGTACTTCAGGTCGTCCTGCCAGTAGCCCCAGGAGTGGGTTCCGGAATCACGGAAGTTGAACGTGGCGGGGATCCCGAGCTGGGCGAGCTTTTCGGCAAGGCGGTGCGTGCAGTAGTTCGTCGCGGCCTCGATGACTCCACCTACCGCGATCTGCTGGGCAAGAACGCGAGAACTGCCGTCGATCCCCGGGCCGTCCGGTGTGTCGTAGCGGCCGGGCAGGCCGTTGCCGTTCGAAATGTACAGGTCGAGTCCGCGCAGGCCGTCGGCATGCACGTATGGATCGTTTGCCGCCCACAGCGGGTCGTCGGGGGGACCCCACATGTTCACGGTGTTGCCCCCTCCCCAGGTTTCGACCGTCAGCTTCACGAACTGCTGTCCGATCGGATCACTCGTCTGTGCGCAGCCGCTGTAGGACGCAACTCCCCGGTACAGGTGCGGCGCGGCGATGGCCATCTGCAAGACAGCGGTCGCCGAGCTCGACAGGCCTGCAATGGCATTGACACCGTTCGTACCCAACGCCGCGTCCACTACCGGTGGCAGCTCCCGGGTGAGGAAGGTCGTCCACTTGTTGTTCCCGAGGACCGGATCGACGTTCTTCCAGTCCGCGTAGTAACTCCATCGTCCACCTATCGGCGAGACGACATTGACATTCTTGTCGGCGAGGAACGCCTCGGCATCAGTACGCACACGCCAGGTCGCAGAGTCTTCCCCGCCACCCCCGCCGTTGAGCAGGTACAGGACAGGGCGCGCCGCGCCGGCATCAGCCGGACGCTGAACGTCGACGGGAATCGTGGCGTGCATCGCCGCCGAGTACACGTGCAGCATCAGCCGGTTTCCGGACGCTACCGTGAGACTTTCGAACCTCGACCCATCGGGTGCGGTCGCCCGGACCTCGGGTTGAGCCGAGCGGATGACCGGGTCAGTGGACGTGGTGGGATCGGCGGATGCGATCGCACCGGGAACCATGAACAGGAGAAGTGTCAACGCGATCGACGCCGACACCCTGGCACGTATCATAATCTCTCGCAACAATTCCCCGGGACGCATGACGGGCCGTGCCCCGAATCGACACCAAGGCGGGGGTGAGCTGAGGCAGGAGGGTGGACGATCTCCCCGGTCGAGGCGGTGGGGGTCATCGCCGATTCTCCCGAATGCCAGTGATGATCCGGTCAGCCTCCGAATCAGTTGGGGAAGATCAGGTTGAAGAAGTCGTTGATTGCCTTGGGGA
>NZ_BAABFB010000033.1:0-558 GCF_039540555.1 Rhodococcus olei
GGAAGCCACTTCGGGGGCGAACACCAGCAACGAGACTGCAGCGCCGCCACAGACCACGGCGCGAAGGACTTCGAGTTTCATGATCGAACTGCCGATCCTGACTGTGAACCGATTTCGGATGTCCCCATTGTTCGCGTCACTGCCGATGCACACAAGGAAGCGTCGGCCACCACGGTCGACTCGGCGCAGCTCAGCCCGATGGGTGCCGGTAACCGTGACTACGACATTCACCCCGGCAGAGGCGGCAATTTCGGGCCACCGGATCGCGAGCCACCACGGTCCGGCGGGCCAGTGAACCTCACCGGGCCCGCTGGTCCCCCCGGAGCCGGCAGGAGCTACCCGAGGCAATCATCTCCAGGCGCCCGCCCCAGGTCTTTTGAGGTTCGAGCTGGTGGTTCAGGACCCGACGGTCGCGTTCGACGACTCCGGAGCCCGCAAGGTCCCGGTGCCGAAGGGTATGCCGCCGATGCCCAGCCGACCAGTCGCCTGCTTACCGCGAGGGAATCGGGCCTTAACGCCGGGGTAACACCCGGTCCGTAGAAATTGAGGCCAGCAGTT
>NZ_BAABFB010000034.1:0-40310 GCF_039540555.1 Rhodococcus olei
GCTCGACGCCGACGCGCTGCGTGTCTACTGCACCGGCAAACTCGCCCATTACAAGATTCCCCGTTACGTCCATGTGGTCGACGAGTTCCCGATGACCGTCACCGGGAAGGTCCGCAAGATCGAGATGCGTGAAGCATCCCTCGACCTCATCGGGCGCGGATAGGACGGCGGCACATGGCAGGTGACGGTGCCCTCGCGGTCCGACCGGAGATCGCGTTGTCGTGGAAGCGTTCCGCGCTCAGCGGAGTCGATCCGGAAGGTCGGTTCGACTCCGCTCCGGTCGCCGAGGTCGACCCGACCACCCGCCTGCTGCGTGCGGCACGCCCGGTCCTCGACGAGATCGGCGTGCAGATCGCGGGCACCGAACTGTGCGTGCTGCTCGCGGATCCCGACTGCCGCATCGTCGCCCGGGTGTTCGACAACCCGGTCGTCGAACGGCACATGGACGGACTGGGGGCGTTGATCGGGTCTCGGTTCGGCGAGGACCACGCGGGCACGAACGCCCTCGGGACGCCCCTCGAGATCCGCCGTGGCGTCGTGGTCAACGGAGCCGAGCACTACCTCGAGCAGTTCAAGGAGCTGAGCTGCTACGGGCATCCGATCATCCACCCGGTCACCCGGAGGGTCGAGGGCATCCTCGACATGACCTGCATCGCACCGCAGGTGAACTCGCTGTTCGCCCCGTTCCTGCAGCGGGCCGCCGCGGACATCGAACACCGACTGCTGGAGGGCGCGCGGGCCTCGCAGCAGCGGTTGGTCGACGCGTTCCACCGGGTGTCGCCGGGCAGGCAGATCGCGGTCACCGCGATCGGCGAGGACCTCTTGCTGTCCAACCGCACCGCCCAGGAGATGCTCGACGTCGCCGACCACGCCGCGCTGCGAGGGCTGGCCGCCGAGCTGAGACCGAACCAGTCCCGAACGGTGCGAATCGAACTCGCGTCCGGGGAACCGGTCAGTGTGCAGGTCGACCGGGTCACCGGGGCCGGGGGCGGCGCCCTGTTCCTGGTGGAGCCGGTGCGACCACGGACCACCCCGATCCCGCGTGGGGCCGCGGTGTCGGCAGGCTGTCGGATCCGCCGCGACCTGACCAGGCTGCAGGAGCAGGGCGGGGCGGTCGCGGTCCTCGGGGAACCGGGCTCCGGGCGGACCGCTGCGGCCCGCGACATCGTGGGGGACCGGGCGGCGCGGTGGCTCGACGCCACCGGGATCGCGGTGCGAGGAGTCGACGGCTGGCTGGCCGAGTTGGTCGGGTGTCTGCGCTCCGACGCCCCGATCGTCGTCGAACAGGTACAGCTGGTGCCGGAGTCGGTGCACCCGTTGCTCGCGGCGGCACTCGGCGGCGGCGGCCCGCGCGTCGTGCTGACCGGATGTCCGGAGTCCGATCTGCCGCAGCCGGTTTCGGCGCTGATTGCGCGGTGCCCGGATCGGATCGAGGTGCCGGCGCTGCGGCAGCGGCGCGGTGAGATCCCGGACATCGCCCAGGCGATGCTCGACGAGATCGCACCCGGAACCCGACTGACCGCGTCGGCGCTCGAGGCGTTGACCGGGGCTCAGTGGCCCGGCAACCTCGCGGAGCTGGAGGTCGTGCTCGGGAAGGCCGCGACGAACCGATCCGGAACGCGAATCACGGTGGCGGACCTGCCGGTTCGCTATCAGGCCGCGGGCCGGGTGGCGCGTCTCGGCGGGCGGGAGCGAGCCGAGCGGCAGGCCATCGTCGACGCGCTCGCGGCGTGCGGTGGGAACAAGGTGCACGCGGCGGCGCAGTTGGGAATCAGCCGCAGCACGCTCTACAGCCGGATGCGTGCCCTCGACGTCTCGGCCTGAATGCCGCGATGTCGCGGGGCGTTCCGGCCCGGTCAGGCCGTGACGACCGTCATGATCCCGGCCGCGACCACCAGAGCGATCACGAGGGATCGGAAGATTCGGGTCGGCAGCCTGCGGGCGATCCACAGGCCGCCTCCGTTACCGATCAGCGCCGCGCACAGGAACAGTGGAAGCGCCGGCCACAACATCGCGGGCGTGACGGAGTCGCCCATCCAGAGGATGGCCAGTGCCGTCACGTTGGCGACGATGAAGTACCCGGCCAGGTCTGCGATGAACGACAGGGGCGGGATGCGGGCCCGCATGAGCAGGAGCACCGGGGGCGGTCCGTTCAGCGAGGTGGTGGCCGCGAGGTATCCGCCGATGCTGCCGGTGACGGTGAGCGCGGTCGACGAGGGCGGACTCGCTGTGCTGCGTGTGGGCAGTGCCATCGCGAGCCCGGACACCACGACGAGCACGCCCACCGCCGACTTCAGTTGTGAGACCGGAAGCATGCTCACCGTTGCCGCGCCGAGCAACGCGCCCGGCACGCTCCCGAAACCGAGCAGGGCGACGCGTCGCCAGTTGATCTCGCGCCGGAGCCGGACGGCGGCGGTCGCCCGTGTCGCCAACCCGACGGCGAGGTTGAGTGCGACGACCTGCGTCACCGGGAAGCCGACCAGCAGCATCAACGGGGTGGCGACCAGTGCGCTGCCGAACCCGGTCGCGCCACCGATGATCGCGGCGACGCCCACGCAGAGCGCACCGAGGATCAGCAGCGTCATCGGTCGACGCCCGCTGGCGTGGCCACGCCGCCGCGACGGCGTCCCCGGACGCTCACAGCGCTTCTATGTGAATCCATTCGCCCCTCGTGACTGATGGTGATCGCGACGGGGTCGCAACCACCGGAGAGGGTCGACTGTGATCGTGACGAAAAGTCACTCGGTGTCAGTGATGTTGAGTCCGAGTATTGATATCCGGGACCCGCCCGTCATGCGCTCCCGCTCTAGCGATGTAAATCGTGACTAGCTTATCGATCCGATTCTCCCGCTGTCAACGGAAGCGTGGGTGTTCGAACCTTGGACAGTTGGACCCGCTCGACCCGGCGAATTATGGCGTGCGTCACATCATCAGATCGAAGGAGCTTTCCGATGACAGCGATCGCCGACTTCCCGCTCGCCGCCCCGGTTCAGGGCTTTCTGGCCGGAGCGCCGAAGAAGCTCCTGATCGGGGGCGAGTGGGTGGAGGCGGCCTCCGGTCGCACGTTCCCCACGTACGACCCCGCCACCGGCAACGTGATCACCGAGGTCGCACACGGGCAGGCCGAGGACGTGGACCGCGCGGTCCGGGCGGCACGTCGAGCCTTCGACGAGGGGCCGTGGGTGTCGATGAAGCCCAACCAGCGCGAACGGCTGCTCTGGCGGGTCGGCGACATCCTGTCCGAACGTGCCGAGGAGTTCGGTCAGCTCGAGGCCCTCGACAACGGCAAGTCGGCCGGCATCGCGTCCGCCGTCGACGTGGCGTGGGCCGCCGACGTGTTCCGGTACTACGCGGGATGGGCGACCAAGATCGAGGGCAGCACCGTCAACGTGTCGATGCCGTTCGCGCCGGATGCCCAGTTCCACGCCTACACGCTGCGCGAACCGGTCGGCGTGTGTGCGCTGATCGTGCCGTGGAACTTCCCGCTGTTGATGGCGGCCTGGAAGCTGGCACCCGCGCTCGCGGCGGGCAACACCGTGATCCTCAAGCCCGCCGAGCAGACGCCGCTCACCGCGCTGCTGCTCGGAGAGGTGTTCCAGGAAGCCGGGTTCCCGCCCGGCGTGGTCAACATCGTCAGCGGCTTCGGCGACGCGGGTGCCGCACTCTCGGCGCACGACGACGTCGACAAGGTCGCGTTCACCGGCTCGACCGAGGTGGGCAAGAAGATCGTCGACGCGGCGAAGGGCAACCTGAAGAAGGTCACGCTCGAGCTCGGCGGCAAGAGCCCGAACATCGTGTTCGCCGACGCGGACTTCGACGCGGCGGTGCAGGGTTCGCTGAACGCGTGGCTCTTCAACCACGGCCAGTGCTGCGTCGCGGGTACCCGGCTGTTCGTCGAGGACAAGATCTTCGACGAGTTCACCCAGGCCGTCGCGGACGCGGCCGCCCAGGTGAAGATCGGTCCCGGTCTCGATCCCGCCACCCAGCTCGGCCCGCTGGTGTCGCAGGAACAGTTCGACAAGGTCACCGGCTACCTCGCCGCCGGTCTCGCCGACGGCGCCCGGGCGCTCACCGGCGGCCGGCGCTGGGGCGACCAGGGTTGGTTCGTCGAGCCGACGGTGTTCGTCGACGTGAAGCCCGAGTTCTCGATCGTTCGCGAGGAGATCTTCGGGCCGGTCGTGGCCGCGATGCCGTTCAACGCCGAGGACGGCGTCACCGCCGCGGCCAACGATTCGATCTACGGTCTGGCCGCCGGCATCTGGACCAGGGACGTCTCGAAGGCGCACCGCACCGCCCGGCAGATCAAGGCCGGCTCGGTGTGGGTCAACCAGTACAACGGCTTCGACACCGCGATGCCGTTCGGTGGCTACAAGCAGTCCGGCTGGGGTCGCGAGCTCGGAGCCGCCGGCCTCGACGCCTACACCATCACCAAGTCCGTCAACGTCGCGCTCTGACCGGCACTTTCCGCAGAAGGAGACCCACATGAAGACCACCGCAGCTGTCCTGCTCGAGGCGGGCAAGCCGTTCGAGATCATGGAACTCGACCTGGACGGCCCCGGCCCGGGCGAGGTGCTGATCAAGTACACCGCCGCGGGTCTGTGCCACTCGGACCTGCACCTGACCGACGGGGACCTGCCGCCGCGGTACCCGATCGTCGGCGGCCACGAGGGATCCGGAATCATCGAGGAGGTCGGTCCCGGCGTCACCAAGGTCAAGCCCGGCGACCACGTCGTGTGCAGCTTCATCCCGAACTGCGGCACCTGTCGGTACTGCTCGACGGGCCGGCAGAACCTGTGCGACATGGGCGCCACCATCCTCGAGGGCTCGATGCCGGACGGCACTTTCCGATTCCATTCCAAGGGAATGGATTTCGGTGCGATGTGTATGCTCGGCACGTTCTCCGAGCGGGCCACGATCTCGCAGCACTCGGTGGTCAAGGTCGACGACTGGCTGCCGCTCGAGACGGCCGTGCTCGTCGGCTGCGGGGTCCCGTCCGGCTGGGGCACGTCGGTGTACGCCGGCGGCGTCCGGGCCGGCGACACCGTCGTCGTCTACGGCATCGGAGGCCTGGGCATCAACGCCGTGCAGGGTGCGGTCACGGCGGGAGCGAAGTACGTCGTCGCCGTCGACCCCGTTCCGATGAAGCGGGAGGCCGCCCTGAAATTCGGTGCCACCCACGCGTTCCCGGACGCCGCCAGCGCCCAGGCGAAGGTCACCGAGCTGACCTGGGGGCAGGGTGCGGACCAGGCTCTGATCCTGGTGGGCACGGTGGACGAGGAGGTCGTCTCGGCGGCGACCGCGGTGGTCGGCAAGGGCGGGACCGTGGTGATCACCGGCCTGGCCAACCCGGAGAAGCTCACCGTGCACGTGTCGGGGTGCGACCTGACCCTGAACGAGAAGACGATCAAGGGGTCGCTGTTCGGCTCGGCGAACCCGCAGTACGACATCGTCAAGTTGCTGCGCCTGTACGACGCCGGTGAACTGAAGCTCGACGAGCTGGTGACCACCCGGTACCGGCTCGAGGACGTCAACCAGGGCTACCAGGACCTGCGCGACGGCAAGAACATCCGTGGTGTGATCGTGCACTCGCGGTAGTCCGCCTGTCGCGGGGGTTCCTCTCGGCGCCGCACTGTGCCACCATCGAAGGGTTACAGACTTCTCGTGCGGTTCGGTGTCCGAGAGGAGATCCGCAATGTTCTGGAACATCGTTGGCACCATCATCTTCGGTGCCGTCATCGGGGTGCTCGCCCGCCTCGTCCTGCCCGGCAAACAGGCGATGGGGTGGGTGATCACCGTGGTGCTCGGCATCGCGGGCGCACTCATCGGGTACTGGGTGTGGAACGGACTGCTCGGTAAGGGTGACACCAGTGGGATCGACTGGATCCGCTGGGGCATCAGCATTGCGGCCGCCGCCGTGCTCACGCTCGGGTACCAGGCGATCTCGCGAGGTATGGACCACTCCGGTCACGCCAGACACGCGTAGTCCCCGGGCGCGCCTGCTCGGCGTCGCCCAGTGCATGATCAACGAGATCCCCCTGCGCCGGACGCGCGGGGGGATCCCACGCGTGCCGGGATCCGCCGAGGGGTGCGCACAGACGATCATCGGAGGGCATGCGCTGTGGCGGTGAACGCCGATCGCAGGACGTACTCGGTCGCGGTGATTCTCGCCGCCCTGGCCGGCTACGTCGACGCGATGGGGTACATCACCCTCGGCGGATTCTTCGTCTCGTTCATGAGCGGCAACACCACCCGGTCGGGGGTCGCCGTCGTGGACGGGCAATGGCACTCGGCGGCGGTCGGCGCGGCGATCGTCGGCCTGTTCGTGCTCGGCGTGATGCTCGGATCGTTGCTCGGCGACCTCGCCGGTCTGTGGCGCCGCTCCGGCGTCCTGGCCGTGGTGGCGGTCCTGCTCGCGCTGGCCGCGATCGCGTCCGGGCCCGGGCCGGAGCAGGTGGTCATCGCCGCCCTGGCGTTGGCGATGGGCGCGGAGAACACTGTGTTCGATCGGGGCAGCGGGTCGGCGATCAGCCTGACCTACATGACCGGCACCCTGGTGAAGTTGGGGCGGAGCCTCGCCGCGGCCCTGACGGGTGGGCCGCGGTGGCAGTGGGTGCGGTTCGCCGGGCTCTGGTTCGGGCTGCTGGCGGGTGTCGCGGGCGGGACGGCCGTGCACCGGGGCATCGGACTGGCCGGACTGTGGGTCGCGGTCGTGGTGGCGATGGCGCTCGCGGTCGATTTCGCCAGGCGGCCCTGGTCGCTGTGAACCGTCGTCCCGATCCGTGCCGCACACATCGGGGGTGGGGGGTCAGCGCGGTGCGTACATGATCACGGCGACGCCGGCGAGGCAGATCGCCGCTCCGATCACGTCCCACCGGTCGGGCCGGAACC
The DNA here is from genome assembly GCF_039540555.1 of Rhodococcus olei. NCBI lineage: Bacteria > Bacillati > Actinomycetota > Actinomycetes > Mycobacteriales > Nocardiaceae > Rhodococcus > Rhodococcus olei. The sequence goes on from NZ_BAABFB010000034.1 coordinate 6,889, forward strand.
CGTCGAGGACCATCGCCCACACGAGCGACCCGGCCACGAACACGCCGCCGTACGCGGCGAGGATCCGGCCGAAGTTCGCGTCCGGCTGCAACGTCGCGACGAACCCGTAGACGCCCAGCGCCACCACGCCGAGCCCGACCCACAGTCGGCCCCGGTGTTCGCGCACGCCCTGCCAGACCAGCCAGGCACCGCCGATCTCGAACAACGCGGCGACTGCGAACAGCGTGACGGATTTCGCTACGGTCATGCGCGCGACGATAGTGCGGGCACGGACCGGTAGCCGAGGCCTACCGTGGTAGGCGTGCACGCGATCCGCGGAGCGGTCGACGGTGCGAGCCCGGCGTCGCGCTCGGCCCGGCTCGCGTCACACTCCCGGCGCCAGCGCCGCGACGGTCATCCGGCGCAGGACGTCGCGGGTGCGCGCGGGCGAGGCGCTGTTCGCGCTGTGCGGGGTCGAGTTGATCAGGCCGAAGGTGGCGTGCGCCTTGGTGCGGGCCTCGGTCTCGGACAACGCCGGGTCGGTCTCGCGCAGCACCTGCACCCACAGTTCGACGTAGCGCCGCTGGTACTGCCGAACCTGCCGGCGGGCCGTGTCGGGCAGCGAGCCCAGGTCGCGGTCCTGCACGCGGATCAGGTCGGACTCGCCGAGTGCGAAGTCCAGGTGGAACTCGATCAGCCCCGCGAGCGCGGCCTCGGCGCCGGGGGAGGAGTCCACGACGTCGGTGCCGCCGTCGAACAACCGGGCACTGATGTCGACGAGGAGTTCGACCAGCAGTGCCTCCTTGTTCGGGAAGTGCCGGTAGACGGCGGGGCCGCTGATGCCCACCGCCGAGCCGAGGTCTTCGAGACGGACGCCGGCGTATCCGCGCTCGGCGATCAGCCGGGCGGCGGCCTGGAGGAGGTCGCGGCGGCGGTCGGCCTTGGCCTGACTGCGCCGGGTCGGTGCCGGAGCGTCCGCCATCCTCTGCTCAGACACTGTGAGAACTCCTCTCCGTCTTCGAGTCTGGACAACTCAGTTAAGCACAGTTATCTTGAATTCGGTTATCGAGAGTTAACCGAAATTGGCTCGACGGCGACGAGCACCGACCAGACAGGCGGCGACATGGGTTTCGACCGGGGTGAGAACAGGGCCGAGCACGAGAGGCTGGTGGCGCAGCTGCGGGAGCGGCTCCGGGTGGCGGCACTCGGTGGCAGCGAGAAGTCGCGGCAGCGGCACGTCGACCGGGGCAAGCTGCTCCCCCGGGATCGGGTGGACACCCTGCTCGACCCGGGCAGCCCCTTCCTCGAGTTCTCCCCGCTCGCGGCGAACGGCCTCTACGACGACGAGTGCCCGGGCGCGGGCATGATCGCCGGCGTCGGCCGGGTCTCCGGGCGGGAATGCGTGATCGTCGCCAACGACGCCACGGTCAAGGGTGGCACCTACTACCCGATGACCGTCAAGAAGCACCTGCGTGCGCAGGAGATCGCGCTGCAGAACACCCTGCCGTGCATCTACCTCGTCGACTCCGGCGGAGCATTCCTGCCCCGGCAGGACGAGGTGTTCCCGGACCGCGAACACTTCGGCCGGATCTTCTACAACCAGGCGACGATGAGCGCCAAGGGAATCGCGCAGATCGCGTCGGTGATGGGGTCGTGCACCGCGGGCGGCGCGTACGTGCCCGCGATGAGCGACGAGGCGGTCATCGTCCGCAACCAGGGGACCATCTTCCTCGGTGGCCCGCCGCTGGTGAAGGCCGCGACCGGTGAGGTCGTCACGGCGGAGGAGCTCGGCGGCGGCGACCTGCACTCGAAGGTGTCCGGTGTCACCGACCACCTCGCCGCCGACGACCAGGACGCGCTGCGCATCGTCCGGAACATCGTCGCCACCCTGGGCCCGCGCACCGCGCGGCCGTGGGACGTGGCCGACACCGTCGACGCCGTGGCCGACCAGACCGAGCTGTACGACGTGGTGCCCACCGATCCGCGCACCCCGTACGACGTGCACGAGGTCATCACGAGGGTGGTCGACGGAGGCGAGTTCCAGGAGTTCAAGGCCGAGTACGGCAAGACCCTGGTCACCGGCTTCGCCCGCATCCACGGGCACCCGGTCGGCATCGTCGCCAACAACGGTGTGCTGTTCGCCGAGTCCGCGATGAAGGGGGCGCACTTCATCGAACTGTGCGACAAGCGGTCCGTCCCACTGCTTTTCCTGCAGAACATCGCCGGGTTCATGGTCGGCCGCGACTACGAGGCCGGCGGAATCGCCAAGCACGGCGCGAAGATGGTCACCGCCGTCGCCTGCGCGCGGGTGCCGAAGCTCACCGTCGTCATCGGGGGCTCGTACGGGGCGGGCAACTACTCGATGTGCGGGCGCGCCTACTCGCCGCGCTTCCTGTGGATGTGGCCGAACGCCCGCATCTCGGTGATGGGCGGTGAGCAGGCGGCGTCGGTGCTCGGCACCGTCGGCTCCGCGAACGACCCCGACGCGATTCGCGCCCAGTACGAGGCGCAGGGCAACCCCTACTACTCGACCGCCCGACTGTGGGACGACGGCATCATCGACCCGGCCGACACCAGAACCGTTCTCGGCCTGGCCCTGTCGGTGTGTGCGAACGCGCCGATCGAACCGGTCTCCTACGGCGTCTTCCGGATGTGAGTGACATGACTGTGAGCGAGCTGATGAACACGGCAACACCTTTCGACGCCGCCGGCGGTGCCGGCATGGTCCACGCCGCCGGCGGTGCCGGCATGTTCCACACCGTCCTGGTCGCGAACCGGGGTGAGATCGCGGTCCGCGTGATCCGCACGTTGCGGGCGATGGGGATCCGCTCGGTCGCCGTCTACAGCGAGGCGGACGCGGACGCCCGGCACGTCCACGAGGCGGACACCGCGGTGCTGCTCGGTCCGGCGCCGGCCCGGGAGAGCTACCTCGACATCGACAAGGTGGTGGCCGCGGCGCGGCGCACCGGTGCGCAGGCGGTGCACCCCGGATACGGATTCCTGTCCGAGAACGCGGCGTTCGCGGCCGCGCTGGACGCCGCCGGGATCGCGTTCCTCGGCCCGTCGGCGCGCGCGATCGAGGTGATGGGCGACAAGATCACCGCGAAGAACGCCGTCGCCGCGTTCGACGTGCCGGTCGTGCCGGGCATCGCGAAGCCCGGACTGACCGACGCCGAACTGATCGCCGCCGCCGACGAGATCGGCTACCCGGTGCTGGTGAAGCCGTCCGCCGGCGGCGGCGGCAAGGGCATGCGGATGGTCGAGGACCCCGCGGCACTGCCCGACGCGCTGGCGAGCGCGCGGCGCGAGGCGGCGTCCGCGTTCGGCGACGACACGCTGTTCCTCGAGCGATTCGTGTTGCGGCCCCGGCACATCGAGGTGCAGATTCTCGCCGACACCCACGGCAACGTGATCCACCTCGGGGAGCGTGAGTGCAGCCTGCAGCGGCGGCATCAGAAGGTGATCGAGGAGGCTCCGTCGCCGCTGCTCGACGAGGCCACCCGCGCCCGCATCGGCGAGGCCGCCTGCAACACGGCCCGCAGCGTCGACTACGCGGGTGCAGGCACCGTCGAGTTCATCGTCTCCGCGGACCGGCCCGACGAGTTCTTCTTCATGGAGATGAACACCCGACTGCAGGTCGAGCACCCCGTCACCGAGATGGTCACCGGCCTCGACCTGGTGGAGTGGCAGGTGCGGGTCGCGGCGGGGGAGAAGCTCACCCTGGGCCAGGACGACATCACGCTGACCGGGCACGCGATCGAGGCCCGCGTGTACGCCGAGGACCCGGCGCGCGGCTTCCTGCCCACCGGCGGCACCGTGGTGGACCTGTCCGAGCCGAGCGGACCCGGGGTCCGGGTGGATTCGGGCCTGCGGGTCGGCACCGTCGTCGGCAGCGACTACGACCCGATGCTGTCGAAGGTGATCGCACACGGCGCCGACCGGGCCGCGGCCCTGCGCGGGCTCGACCGGGCGCTCGCCGAGACCGCGGTGCTCGGGGTGGTCACGAACATCGACTTCGCCCGGTTCCTGCTCGCCGACGAGGACGTGGTGGCAGGCAACCTCGACACCGGACTGCTGGACCGACGTCTCGACCATTTCGTCGCTCCGGAGCCGACCGACGACCAGATCGTGGCCGCCGGCGTGTACCGCTGGCTCCGCGGCTGGCCGCAGGGTTCCGTCGACCCGTGGGACGTCCCGACCGGCTGGCGGGCCGGCGGCCCGGTGCCGACCAGCATCCGGCTCGCCACCGCGACCCGCGCCGAGCACGTCCGCGTCACCGGTCGCCCCGAGGCGGCGACCGTGGCGCTCGAGGACGGTGAAAGCCGTTCCCTGACAGCCGCACTGGTCGACGACGAGATGCGCGTGGTGCTCGGTGGTCGAAGTGAGACCTACCGGGTCGCCGAGCACGCGGGACACCTGTGGCTGTCGTCCCCGTCGGGCATCGCGATGATCCGCGAGGTCGCGGAGGTCAACGTCCGCACCGGTGACGTCCATGCCGGCGAGGCGGAACTGACCAGCCCGATGCCGGGTGCCGTGATCGCCGTCAGCGCCGAATCCGGTGCCACCGTCACCGCCGGGACCACGATCGTCGTGGTGGAGGCGATGAAGATGGAACACGCGCTCACCGCACCGATCGACGGAACCGTCGAGGTGTTCGTCGCCGCCGGCGACCAGGTGAAGGTCGATCAGCTGCTCGCCCGCGTGATCCCCGACCACAGTGAAGACGACGCCAAGAACGAGAAGGGTGACCTGGCATGACCGACTACCTCTCCACCGGATCGCTGCCCGACGAGTACGAGCAGCTGGCCAAGACCGTCCGCGACTTCGCGCAGACGGTGGTCGCGCCGGTCGCCGCCGAGCACGACGCCAACCACACCTTCCCGTACGAGGTGGTCGACGGGATGGCCGAGCTGGGCCTGTTCGGGCTGCCCTTCCCCGAGGAGTACGGAGGTCAGGGCGGAGACTACTTCGCGCTGTGCCTGGCGCTCGAGGAGCTCGGCAAGGTCGACCAGTCGGTGGCCATCACGCTCGAGGCGGGCGTGTCCCTCGGCGCGATGCCGGTCTACCGGTTCGGCAACGATGCGCAGAAGCAGGAGTGGCTGCCGCAGTTGACGAGCGGCAAGTCCCTCGCCGCCTTCGGGCTGACCGAGCCGGGCGCGGGCAGCGACGCCGGTGGCACCCGCACCACCGCCCGCGAGGACGGCGAGGACTGGGTGATCAACGGCAACAAGCAGTTCATCACCAACTCGGGCACGAACATCACCAAGCTCGTCACCGTCACCGCCGTGACCGGCGTCGGCGCGAACGGCAAGAAGGAGATCTCCACGATCCTGGTGCCGACCTCGACGCCCGGATTCACCGCCGAGCCCGCGTACAACAAGGTCGGCTGGAACGCCTCCGACACCCATCCGCTGACGTTCCAGGACGTCCGGGTGCCGCGGGAGAACCTGCTCGGCGAACGCGGCCGCGGCTACGCGAACTTCCTGCGGATCCTCGACGAGGGCCGGATCGCCATCGCGGCCCTGTCCGTCGGTGCCGCCCAGGGCTGCGTCGACGAGTCCGTCAAGTACGCGAAGGAGCGCGAGGCGTTCGGCCGCCCGATCGGGTCCAACCAGGCGATCGCGTTCAAGATCGCGCGGATGGAGGCCAGGGCGCACACCGCCCGCACCGCCTACTACGACGCCGCCGCACTGATGTTGGCAGGCAAGCCGTTCAAGAAGCAGGCGTCCATCGCCAAGCTGGTGGCCAGCGAGGCCGCGATGGACAATGCGCGGGACGCGACGCAGATCTTCGGCGGATACGGCTTCATGAACGAGTACCCGGTGGCGCGGCACTACCGGGACAGCAAGATCCTCGAGATCGGTGAGGGCACCACCGAGGTGCAGCTGATGCTCATCGCCCGGGAGGCGGGGCTGTGAGCGAGGGCGTGGAGCCGCGCCGAGTTGTGCAGCGCGGCCTCTGGTTCGAGGAATTCGAGACCGGTGTGGTCTACGAACACCGCCCCGGTCGGACGATCACCGAGGCCGACAACGTCCTGTTCACCACGCTCACGATGAACACCCAGGCGCTGCACCTCGACGCCGCGTTCTCCGACGCCTTGCCGCCGTTCAACCAGCGCCTGGTGAACTCGATGTTCACGCTGTCCACCCTGGTCGGGTTGTCGGTGGCGCAGCTGACCCAGGGCACGATCGTCGGGAACCTGGGGTTCTCCGAGATCGCGTTCCCGAAGCCGCTGTTCCACGGCGACACGCTCTACGCGGAGACCGTGATCGTCGACAAGCGGGAGTCGAAGAGCCGGCCGGGTGAGGGCATCGTGACGTTCGCGCACACCGGGCGCAACCAGCACGGCGACGTGGTCGCGACCGCGGTCCGCAAGACGATGGTCCGGAAGCGTCCGGCGGATGATTCCGGAACGGACGGTGAGTGACGTGACCGGAACGGATGCTTCCTGGACCCCGCCGGGGCCCTCGTGGCTGTTCTGCCCGGCGGACCGGCCGGAGCGGTTCGCGAAGGCGGCCGCGACGGCGGACGTGGTGATCCTCGATCTCGAGGACGGCGTCGCCGCCGCCGACCGTCCGGCGGCCCGTCGCGCACTGATCGACACCCCGCTCGACCCGGAACGCACCGTGGTGCGGATCAACGCACACGGCACCGACGACCAGCGTCTCGACCTGGAGGCGTTGCTGCACACCAGCTATCCGCGGGTGATGCTGCCGAAGTGCGAGTCCGCCGAACAGGTGCGCTCGCTGGCACCGCGGGAGGTGATCGCGCTGATCGAGTCTCCGCTCGGCGCGCTGACCGTCACCGAGTCCGCGCAGGTGGCCAACGCGGTCGGCGTGATGTGGGGCGCCGAGGACCTCGTCGCCGGGCTCGGCGGCAACGCCAGCCGCCGCGCCGACGGGACGTACCGGGACGTGGCGCGGCACGTGCGGTCGACGACGCTGCTCGCGGCGAAGGCCCACAGACGCATCGCCCTCGATTCCGTGTACCTGGACATCGGGGACCTCTCCGGGCTGCGCGCCGAGGCGGACGACGCGGTGGCGGTCGGGTTCGACGTGAAGGTGTCGATCCACCCGTCCCAGGTCGCGGTGGTCCGTGCGGCGTTCGCGCCGACCCCGGAGGACCTCGACTGGGCCCGCCGGCTGCTCGCCGCGGCGGGTACGGAGCGCGGAGTGTTCACGTTCGAGGGCAAGATGGTGGATGCCCCCGTGTTCCGGCACGCGGAGCAGATCGTGCGCAGGGCGGGTGATCAGGAGGTCTAGTGACGATGGCGGGGCCACACTCAACGGGGCCGCAGTGGGTTCCGTCGGACGAGGACGTCGAGGGTGCACGGATCACCGATTTCGCGTCCTGGGCGCAAGGCCGCTGCGGTGTGCACCTGCCCGACTACCGGGCGCTGTGGCGGTGGTCCGTCGACGACCTCGACGACTTCTGGCTCGCGGTGTGGGAGTACTTCGAGGTGCACTCCGCGACCCCGGTCGGTGCCGCGCTCGTCGACGAGTCGATGCCCGGCGCGGGATGGTTCCCCGGGGCCCGGCTGAACTACGTGACGCAGGCGCTGCGGCACCAGACCCGGCACCGGCCCGCCATCCGCTACTCGGGTGAGGACGCGGCCGACGTCGAGGTGCCCTGGGCGGAGTTGCGGCGCCAGGTCGGTGCACTGGCCGCGACCCTGAAGTCGCACGGTGTCGGACCGGGGGACCGGGTCGTCGGCTATCTGCCGAACATCCCGGAGGCGGTCACCGCGTTCCTCGCGACCGCGAGCGTGGGTGCGATCTGGGCGGCGTGCGGGCAGGACTACTCGGCGCCGGCCGCGCTGGACCGGCTCGGCCAACTCGACCCGAGCATCCTGATCACCGCCGACGGCTACCGCTTCGGCGGGAAGGCACACCGGCGGGACGACGAGGTCGAGCGGCTGCGCACTGGGTTGCCGAACCTGCGGCTGACCGTCCGGGTGGAGCATCTCGGCGACCCGACCGGCGACACCGGGGTGCCGGGATCCGGACCCGCGGCGCCGGGGACGGTGATGTGCTGGGCGGAGGCGTCCGCGGGCGACGCCCCGCTCGAGCCGGTCGACGTCCCGTTCGACCACCCGCTGTGGGTGGTGTTCTCGTCCGGCACCACCGGACTGCCGAAGGGCATCGTGCACGGGCACGGCGGTGTGATGCTCGAGCATCTGAAGTCGCTGGCGCTGCAGAACGACATCGGTCCCGCCGACACCCTGTTCTGGTACACCAGCCCGAGCTGGATGATGTGGAACTTCCAGCTGTCCGCGCTGCTCGTCGGTGCGACGATCGTCTGCTACGACGGCAGCCCGACGTATCCGGCTCCGGACACGTTGTGGGAGTTGGCGTCGCGGCACCACGCGACGCTGCTCGGCACGAGCCCCGGATACGTGCTCGCCTGTTCGAAGGCCGAGGTGGTCCCCCGCGACGCGCACGAGCTGGGGGCGCTGCGGGCGGTGGGGATCACCGGGTCGTCGCTGCCGGCGACGTCGTCGCTGTGGTTGTCGCGCAACGTCGGCGAGTCGGTTCCGGTGTTCTCGATCAGCGGCGGCACCGACGTGGTGTCGGCGTTCGCCGGCGGGGTCCGGACGGTGCCCGTGTGGCCCGGTGAGTTGTCGGTGCCGTATCTCGGTGTCGCGTTGGACGCATTCGACGAGGCCGGGAACCCGGTGCGCGGCGAGGTCGGGGAACTGGTCGTCACGCGGCCGATGCCGTCGATGCCGGTGCGGTTCTGGAACGACCCGGACGGGTCGCGATACCGCGGAGCGTACTTCGACACCTACCCCGGGGTGTGGCGGCACGGGGACTGGATCACGATCACCGACCGCGGCAGTGTCGTCGTGCACGGCCGCTCCGATTCGACGTTGAACCGCAACGGTGTTCGGATGGGCAGTGCCGACATCTATCAGGCAGTCGAGAGCCTGCCGGAGGTGTCGGAAGCACTCGTGATCGGCGCCGAGCAGCCGGACGGCGGCTACTGGATGCCGCTGTTCGTCGTCCTCGCCGACGGCGCCGACCTCGACGACGCGCTGAAGGACCGCATCAGGGCCGTGATTCGAGAGCAGGCGTCGCCGCGGCACATCCCCGACGAGATCATCGTCGCACCCGGCGTCCCGCACACCCGCACCGGCAAGAAACTCGAGGTGCCGATCAAACGCATCCTGCAGGGAGCCGACGCGACCGCGATCGTCGACCGCACCGCCGTCGACGACCCCGACCTGATCGACTGGTACGCCGCGCACAAGCGGTGACATGATTCGGCCGCGTACCGTGTGTCGACGATCCTCGAACACGCTCTGCTCGGGGTGAAACCCGGTCACACAAGCTAATTCGAATCGGCGTTCGGTCGGGCCGAGCGGATCATCGCGCGCATGCCCGGGGTTTCGTCGCCTGAGCCCGTCCCGTTGTCTCGAACGGCCCGACACCTACCTTCTGCTCGTCGAGTGGGACACCGTCGAGGACCACACCGAGTGACTTCGCGGGTCGCCCGAGCATCGGCAGTGGCGTCGGTTGCTGCACCACTTCCACGAGCCGTTCCCGGCGTCGAGCGCGTCGTACCGGTTGCCGAGGCATGAACCGGCCGCCACGCGGGCGTGTGCGGGCCCGAGCGGCGCCACCTCGTGTCGCGGTGTCGGCCGGGGAGAAGCGTTGTCCAGGCACAGGCAGAACGGGCGACCCGGCCGACTCCATTACGTGGCAGGCATACACGGATTTCGCGAATTCGCACCCGGATGTCGGCGACGGTCCCTAGCATTCCTCGCAAGTTGGGCGGAATGCCGAGAACCGGCGTTCCCGGGCGGTGTGCTCGAGGTCCGGGTGCGATCGGGTGGGGCAGGAACCCATGTCCGTCGTCGTAAGGATGGTTCGGTGACACCTACATTCTCGAAGCGGCTCTTTCCCGTCGTTGCCTCGCTCGCCGCGGTCGGTCTCGTCGTGAGCGGTTGCGGCGGCAACAGTGACGCCGAGTCCGACGGCACCGCCGCCAGCGGGGTGCCGATCAAGGTCGGCCAGATCATTCCTATCGAAGCACCCGGAATCTCGGTGGCCAGCCAGGCGCAGGGGCTCACCGCGTCGATCGACGCGTTCAACGCGCGCGGCGGAGTGAACGGGCGTCCCCTCCAGCTGGTGCAGTGCGATTCGGTGGGTGACCCGAACAAGGAACTCGACTGCGCCGACAAGATGATCGCCGAGGGCGTGGTCGCGACGCTCGCCGACTTCACCCCCGCGTCGCCGGAAGCGGTGTCGGAGAAGCTCGCGAGCGCAGGCATTCCCCGGATCGGCATGAATCCGATGAACATCGCCGACTTCACCGCGCTCAACGTGTACACCCCGTTCGCGGGATCCCTGCTCACGTTGTTCGGAACCGTGGACACTCTTGTCTCCCATGGCAAGACGAAGCTGACGCTGATGCGGCCGGACCTCCCGGTCGCCGCGATGCTGATCCAGTTCCTGAATCCGTACGTCACGTCCCACGGCGCCGAGATCGTCAACGAGGTGGCCGTCGGGGCCGGGGCCACCGACTACACCCAGTTCGTCGCGGCCGCGGAGCGCAACGACGCGCAGGGCGTCATCATGGCCCTGACCCCGACCGAGTCCAACCAGGTCGCCGAGGCGTTCAACCAGCTCGGGTCGAAGCTGAGCTTCGCCCTGGCCGCAACCGGATTCACCCAGGCCGACCTGCAGAACCTGGGGTCCTTCGCGACGACGTCGGTGTACACGAGTCCGGTGCCGGCGCCGTCGTCGAGCACCGACGACTTCCCCGGCCTGAAGGACTTCCTGGCCGACATGGAGCGCTCCGGCGAGAAGGATCTCGAACACGAGAACCTCGACGGCACCGAGATCTTCTCGTGGCTGTCGGTCCGCGCCTTCGGCGAGGTGGCCGGTGGCCTCGACACGATCAGCGCGAACAGCGTCGCGCAGGGCTTCATGACGGCCCAGGATCTCGACATGGCGGGACTGGTGCCCGCGTGGACGCCGAACGCGGTGCAGCCGATCGGAATCTTCCAGCGCGTGTCGAACCCGATGATGTACACCATGACGTTCGACGGTGACGTGGTGGTCACCAACCCCACCCAGTACAACCTGCGCGGCCAGTAGTCCGCGCAACCCGATCGGGGAGTGGCGATGACGGAATTCGTGCAATTCGCCATTCTCGGGCTCGGCGGTGGATCGGCCTACGCTCTGCTCGCGCAGGGCGTGGTGCTGGTCTACCGCGGGTCCGGGGTGGTGAACTTCGCGCAGGGTGCGATCGCGATGGTCGCCGCGTACCTGTGCCTGGAAACGCTGCAACGCGACCATGATTGGCCCATGCTGCCTGCCTTCGTGGTGGCCGTCCTGGTGGCCGCGGCGATCGGGCTCGTGTTCCAGGTGGCGGTGCTGCGGTGGCTCGCGAACGCCGCTCCGATCGTGCGGCTCGCGGCGACACTCGGTCTGCTGGTGATCCTGCAGTCCGGAGTCCAGCAGTTCTACGGCTCGAAATCGATTCGGGTGCGGTCCTTCCTGCCCAACGACGCCTACCACTGGGGAGACGTCGTCGTGCAGCAGGACCGGCTGATCCTGCTGGGCATCGCGGTCGGATTGACCGCGGTGCTGTGGGCGCTGACCCGCTTCACCCGCGTCGGGCTGGCGATCACCGCGGCTGCCGAGAACGAACGCGCCGCCGCCGCCCTCGGCTGGTCACCGCACCGCCTGGCGGCGCTGACCTGGGCGGGTGGTGGTGCACTCGCCGGTGTCGCCGGCATCCTCGTCGCGCCGCTGACCGGGCTGACGCCGACCGCGTTCGTGGTCATCGTCACCGTGTTCGCGCTCGCCGCCGCGCTGCTCGGCGGATTCCGCTCCTTCCCGCTGACACTGCTCGGGGGGCTGGTGCTCGGTGTCGGTGAGAGCCTGGTTGTGCTGTACCAGGATTCGATTCGCGACTTCCTGCACATGCCGACGCTGACCGGTGTCAACCGGGCGGTGCCGTTTCTGGTGATCCTGGTGGTGCTCGTCGTACGGGGCAAGGGCCTGCCGCTGCGCAGCCACGTCTCCGAACGGCTCCCGCGACTCGGGTCCGGTGCACTCCGGTGGCCCGGCATCGTGATCGCGGTCGTCGTCACCGTGGTCGCGATCGCGTTCAGCGGCGACTGGCTGCGGTCGCTGACCCTGACCCTGGCCGCGGCGGTCTTCCTGCTGTCGATCGTGGTCCTCACCGGCTACGCCGGCCAGTTGTCGCTGGCCCAGTACACCGTCGGCGGTTTGGGCGCACTGATCGCGGCGCGGCTCGTCGGTCAGGCCGGGTGGCCGCTGATACCCGCCGCCGCGGTGTCCGTCGCCGCGGTCGTCGTGGTCGGGGTGCTGTTCGCGCTGCCCGCGCTGCGCACCCGGGGTGTCAACCTCGCCGTCGTGACCCTCGGCCTCGGATTCACCGTGCAGGAGATGGTGTTCGGCAACCCCGCCCTCACCGGCGACAAGCTCGACAACTCCGTGCGCATTCCGCAACTGACGCTCTTCGGTGTCGACGTCACCGCGGCCGGTCACCCGGAACGATGGGCGCTGGTGTGCCTGACCGTGCTGACGGTGTCCGCGCTCCTGGTCGCGAACCTGCGTCGGTCCCGGACCGGTCGGCGCCTGATCGCCGTACGCACCAACGAACGGGCGGCGGCCTCGCTCGGCATCAGCGTGTTCGCCGTCAAGATCTACGCCTTCGCGCTCGCGGCAGGCCTCGCCGCGGTGGCGGGAATCCTGTTGGGGCTGCGCAACACCGCCGTCACCTACGTCGAGTTCAACGCGTTCGCGTCGATCAACGCCGTCGTGCAGGCCGTGACCGGTGGTCTCGGATTCGTGCTCGGTGGTGTCGTCGGCGCGCTGCTCGGGCCCGGCGCGCTCGTCAGCCGGCTGCTGTCCGACGGGTCGGGCAGCGGCGCGATCGCGACACTGATCGGTGGCGTGATCCTGATCGTCATCCTGCTCACCAACCAGAACGGCATCGCCGACATGCTCGCCCGGACAGCCAACGCGATTCGCGGGCTTCCGCTGTTCACCGCGCTGCCCTCGCGGGTGAAAGCATCCCGGGCGCATGAGCTCTCGAGCGGCGACGAAGTGGGGGTCGTGCCCGCGACACCGCTCGCGGTGCGCGGCCTCGGAGTCCGGTTCGGAGGGGTGACCGCGGTCGACGGAGTGGACCTGACCGTGCAGCCCGGACAGATCGTCGGCCTGATCGGACCCAACGGCGCAGGCAAGACCACCGTGATCGACGCGATCACCGGGTTCGTGGCCCCCAGTGCGGGACAGGTCGAGCTCGGGGACCACCACATCACCGGTTGGTCCACCGCCCGCCGCTCCCGCGCCGGGCTGCGGCGCTCGTTCCAGTCCCTGGAGCTGTTCGAGGACATCACCGTCGGCGACAACGTCCACGCCGGCGCAGACGAGTCGACCCGGTGGAGCTGGCTGACGGACCTGCTGTGGCCCGGCCGCCGGCCGCTGCCCGCCAGCGCGTCGACCGCGGTCCGCGACTTCGAACTCACCGACGTCCTGAACACCATGCCCGACCAGCTGCCCTACGGTCGGCGTCGTCTCGTCGGGATCGCGCGTGCCGTCGCCTCCGGCCCGTCCGTGATCCTGCTCGACGAACCCGCGGCGGGCCTCGACGAGGCCGAGAGCCGGGAACTGGCCCAGTGCATTCGGCGTCTCGCCGACGACCGCGGCGCCGGTGTCCTGCTGGTCGAACACGACATGGGGCTGGTGATGTCCACCTGCGACCGCATCGTCGTCCTCGAGGCGGGGCGGGTCATCGCCGAGGGCACGCCGGACGAGATCGCCTCCGACGCCCGGGTCCGCACCGCCTACCTGGGTACCGACGACGAGATGACGGGTGTCGTGCCATGACCACCACCGAGAACACAGCGGCGCGGACACCCGCGGCCGAAGCGACCGTCCTCGAGTGCTCCGGGCTCGACGCCGGGTACGGCGGCGCGGTGGTGTGCCGGGGCCTGGACCTTCGCGTCCGCGCCGGCGAGGTCGTCGCGTTGATCGGCGCCAACGGTGCCGGCAAGTCGACCACGATGCTGACGGTGGCCGGGGAACTGGCACCGCTCGGGGGACGGCTCTCGGTGCTGGGGTCGGACGGGCGTGCCTCGCTGGCGTCCCGGGCCCGACTCGGGCTGAGCTACGTCACCGAGGAACGGTCGGTGATCATGGGGTTGACCGCGGCCGAGAACCTGAAACTGGCCGGTGTCCGGGCCGACGCCGCGTGCGCGATCTTCCCGGAATTGCGGGCCCTGCTCGGGCGCCCCGCGGGACTGCTGTCGGGTGGCGAACAGCAGATGCTCACACTGGCGCGGGCACTCGCCCGCGACCCGCGGCTGCTGCTCGCCGACGAGCTGTCCCTCGGCCTGGCACCGCAGATCGTGTCGCGGCTGCTCGCGGTGGTGCGCGAGGCGGCCGACGCTCGCGGCGTCGGGGTGCTGCTGGTCGAACAGCATGTGCGGCAGGTGCTTCAGGTTGCGGATCGGGTGTACGTGATGCGCCGCGGAAAGGTGATCGTCGAAGGTACCGCCGGCGAGATCGCGGCGGACCTCGACGCGGTGCAGAGGGCGTACCTGTCCGCGGCGCCCGGCGACGAGACACCCGGGTAACCGCGGCGCGTCCCCCGGGGTGAACACTTGTACCGTTGGGCGACGTCCGGTGGGTGGGGTTCGCCGTCGAGGAACAGCGAGGGGATGTGTGGTGGGAGCGGGAGCGAAGTCGTCCGTCGTCCGGGTGCCGAAGGCGGGCGAGTTGGTCGCTGCGAGTCTGCGTCGACGCATCATCACGGGTGAGTTGAAGGTCGGTGACCCGCTGCCCAACGAGGCCACGCTGATGGAACAGTTCGGGGTGTCCCGGCCGACACTGCGCGAGGCGTTCCGGATCCTCGAGTCCGAGGCGATCATCACCGTCCTGCGTGGCGCGCACGGTGGTGCGCGGGTCCTCGCCCCCGATTCGTCGTCCGCCGCCCGCTACGCCGGACTGCTTCTGCAGTACCAGGGCGTCCCGCTGGTCGACGTGTACCGGGCGCGGGCGTCGTTGGAGGTGACGGCCGTCGGGATGCTCGCCGACGGGTCCCGAGCCGCCGAACTCGACACGTTCGAGGCGCTCGTCGACGCGGGTGCCGACCTGGTCGACGACCCCGAGGCGTTCGCCCGGCACGACGTCGACGTTCACCAGGCATTGATCGATCTCGCAGGCAATCAGACCCTCGCCGTGCTGGCCGGGATGCTCGTGCACATCATCGACGCACACAACGCCCTGTTCATCGCCGCGCACGGCACCGATGACGGCGGACAACCGGCCGCGCGGGCGGCGCACCGCGCGTACCTGAGGTTGCTCGGCCTGATGCGCAGCGGCGACGTCATCGCGGCGCAGGAGTACTGGCGCAAGCACATGGACCTGCTCGAGCAGTACATGATCGGCGACTCCGCGGCCACGCTGGTCGAAGTCCTGAACTGACGCCACGCGGCACCGACGGCCGACGGTGACCGGCGGTGCTCACTTCGGGAGCGGGATCACCAGCGGCGGCAGCCCCGGGACCTCCACCCGGATCTCGGGCGGCGGCGCCACAGGACGCGGCGGTGGGGGCGGCTGCGGGACCGCGACCGGTGCGGGCGGCGGCTCGGGGGCCGGTGGCGGCGGTGGCGGTGGCGCAGGCGCGGGCGGCGGCGCTTCGACGACCTCGCGGCGCGGCGGCTGTTCGACCTGCGCGATCCTCGTCGGCACCGGGGCCCCGGTCGCGACGGGGGCGACGGCAGGCACCGGATCCGGACGGGTCCCGGACCCGACCGGCACCGTCGTCAGCGCGCCGGTCGCCAGGTCCACCACCGACACGGCGCCCATCGCCTCGAGGGCCGGCCGCACCACGAGCACGCGGTCGGTCTCGAATCCCGGCCACGGGACCGAGTGGGGATTCGGGCCGACCCGGGACGTGGGTGCGCCGAGGGGGGAGCCGTGCGAGCAGCGCACGCGCGGCACGCCGTGGTCGTCGATCAGCACGATCGTGCCCGCCTCGAGCACGGCCTCGCGGGGGGTCGCGCGACCGTCGTCGTACCCGTAACTCGAGACGCGGGTGTCGGCCCGCAGCAGTACCGGAGTCAACGTGTCGACGTACCCCCGGACGTCGTCGACGCGTTGCACCCGTGACCACGCCGCCGCCCGGACCGGGTCGCGTTCGAGGTCGTCGGCGAGGCGGCTGCGGTCGCAGAGCGGCCGGTCGGGGCTGCCGCCGTACAGGCCGGCCCGGTCCCCGGTGGTCCCCGCGGCGACATCCGCGGGCAGTTCGCTGCCCGCGGGTCCGGGCGGAACCTGGGTCGGGGTCTGCGGGGGCAGCAGTCGATCCGTCCAGGGTTGTTCGTCGTCCTGCACGACCGCGATCAGAGCGACCGGGTCGGGGCGGGCGGGAGGCCGGGAGCATGCGACCGAGGCCACGGCCAGGAGGGCGCAGCCGACAGCGAACGACGTGACCGGCCACGCGGGGCGTGGGCCGGTCGTTGCGACGGCGCGGCGACGGGCGCGGTGTGCGGTCCGCCCGCCGATGTCGGGGGCCACCCGGTCATCGTAGGCGCGTCCGGGCCGTGGTGCTCGACGTGCGCACATCGGCTCGGCGCGGTCCGGGCGCACTCCGACGTGGTGCCGGCGACCCGGGTGCCGCAGCGGCTTCCCGATCAGGTGTCGGCGCCGCCGACCGGGCGCACGGCCCGAAGATCACCACCCCGGCGGCTGGTGCGGCCGGGGCTCAGCGCGCGGCGCTCCGTTCGGGCTCGACGACCGCCGCGGCGGCGGTCTCCGGCGCAGGCGAACGGCGGGGGATGAAAGCGGCCACCACCAGGGCGAGCAGCGCGGCGCCGGCGCCGATCAGGAAGGTCGTCACGAACGCGCCGTGGGTGGGAACCTCGGTCGGACCGAACGGCTTGGTCATGGTGGACAGGACCGCGGTCATCACGGCCGCGGCGAACGAGGTGCCGACCAGCCGCATCAGCGAGTTCAGTCCGTTGGCCGCACCGGTCTCGTGGAGCGGCACCGCGCCCATGATCAGGGCGGGCATCGCGGCGTAGGCGATCGCAATGCCCGCGGTGATCAGGATGTTCACCAGCACGATCTGCCAGATCGCGTTCATCGCGACCGCACCGACCAGGTAACCGCACGCGATCACGATCGTGCCGATCATCAGGGTGATCCGGGGGCCGTGGCGGCCGGTGATCCGTGCCGAGACCGGTGACAGCAGCATCATCACGATGCCGCCCGGGGCCATGCACAGGCCGGCGACGACCATCGACTGTCCGAGTCCGTAGCCGGTCTCCGGCGGTGACTGCAGCAACTGCGGCACCGTCAACGAGGTCGCGTACATCGCGAATCCGGCCAGCACCGAGGCGACGTTGGTGAGCAGCACCTGCCGGGACGCGGACACCCGGAGGTCGACGAGCGGTTCGGCGGTACGGAGCTCGACGAAGCCCCACAGCAGGAACACGAGGACGGACGCGGCGATCAGGCCGAGTGTGAGCGGGCTCGTCCAGCCCCACTGGCCGCCCTTGGTCAACGCCAGCAGCAGTGCGACGAGCCCGGCGGCGAGCCCGACCGCGCCCGGGAAGTCGAACCGCCCGGGCTTGCGGACGGGGGACTCGGGCACGAAGGCCGCGACCGCCGCCCCGACCGCGACACCGAGAATCGCCGCGGCCCAGAACAGCGCGTGCCAGCTGTAGTTCTGCGCGGTCCACGCGGCCAGCGGCAGACCGATCGCGCCGCCGACGCCCATCGTCGAACTCATCAGCGACACCGCCGACGCCATCTTCTCGCGGGGCAGCTCGTCGCGCATGATGCTGATGCCGAGCGGGATGGTGCCGGTGGCCGCGCCCTGCAGGATGCGGCCGACGATCACCGGTGCCACGGACGTGCTCAGCGCGCAGACGACCGAACCGGCGACGAGAAAGCCCATCGAGATCAGGATCATCCGACGCTTGCCGACCATGTCGCCGAGGCGGCCGGCCACCGGCGTCACCACGGCCGCGGCCAGCAGCGTCGACGTCACCACCCACGACGCGGTCGACGGCGAGGTGTGCAGGAGATCCGGCAGGACGTGGATCAGCGGCACGACCAGCGTCTGCATCAGCGCGACCACGATGCCGGCGAACGCCAGGGTGGGGAGCAGCGCCCCGGCGGGGTCGGTGCTCCGCGCGGCGGGGTGATCGACGGCGGTCACGGGTCTCCTCTTCGGGTCGGTGGCGGACCGGGTCACGATCCAAGGGTGTGTACGGTACACAATATGTGTATTGTGCACAACATGGCCCGGAGGTGTGTGATGCCACAATGGCGGTGATGAACGGTGACGGCACGCGGGTCGACGTGGGGCGCGGTCTGGAACGCGAGATCGCCCTCCTGGCCCGGCACACCGCGCTGGTGAACAAGTCCCTGTCGGCCCAGGAACTCGACCGGTCCGCCTACCTTCTGCTGAGCCGGCTCGAGATCAGTGACCCGATGACCCTCAAGGAGCTCGCCGACGCGTTCGGTCTCGACATCTCCACGGTCAACCGGCAGACCGCCGCGCTCCTGCGGCACGGGCTGGCCGAGAAGATCCCCGATCCCGACGGTGGTGCCGCGCGCAGGCTCCGGCCGACCACCGCGGGCCTCGCTGCGCTGGGTCGGGACCGCACTCGCAACATCGACGGGATCAACGCCCTCGTCGGCGACTGGGACGAGCGGGACCGCCGCGATCTGGTGGCTCTCCTCCGTCGGCTCAACGAGGGGATCGAGCGCCGCCAGGGCCTGCACTGGCCCCGGGACTGACGCCCCCGCCGAACGACGAGGCGCGGCCCCACCACGGTGTCGTGGCGGGGCCGCGCCGATCCGGGCTACGCGAGTGCCCGCGCCGCGCCCGGGACCGCCTGCGGGGGCCGCAGGCCGCCCTGCGGAGCGAGCCGCTTCCAGGTGCCGTCCGACTGGCAGGTCTGGTAGCTGCCGTCGGGGTGGTAGACCTTGGAGCCGACGCTGTAGTCCTTGCCGTCGTACACGCAGACGGTGGTCTGGGTGCCGTCGGGTGCGGTGCGGATTTCGGCGTGGGCCACGGCGGCCTGCGCTCCGAGCAGGCCGGCGGCCACGAGCAGGGATGCGCCGAGCGTCTTGGCGGTTCGAGAGATCATCGTGGGTCCTTTGTGTGGATCATGCTGTCCCGGTTGGGTTGTCATCCACTGTGCGGTGTTGGTGAGCGGAACGGCAGGGACCCTGGGTGGTGATGTGGTTCCACCCTGTAGCCCTGTCGACCGGCTGCCGCTCTTGTAGCGTGACCTCCGGCCGAAGCTCGGCCGAGTCGACGAGCGAAGTGAGGAGTGACGGGGATGGGCATCAACGACGGACGCGTGGTCATCGTGACCGGTGCGGCAGGCGGTATCGGCCGGGAGCACGCGCTCGAATTCGCGCGGCAGGGCGCCAAGGTCGTCGTGAACGATCTCGGTCCGGCCGAGTCCGTGGTCGAGGAGATCAGGGCGCTCGGTGGCGAGGCCGTCGCCAACAAGGACGACATCTCCGACTTCGACGGTGCGGGCCGGCTGGTGCGCGCCGCGATCGACACCTTCGGCACGCTGCACGTACTCGTGAACAATGCGGGCATCCTGCGCGACAAGATGTTCGTGAACATGACCGCGGACCAGTGGGACGACGTCATGCGGGTGCACCTGCGGGGCACGTTCGCTCCGTCGCAGCACGCCGCGTCGTACTGGCGCGAGCAGCACAAGGCCGGCACGCCGGTCGAGCACCCGCGCATCATCAACACGTCGTCGCCGTCCGGTCTGTACGGCAACATCGGCCAGACGAACTACGGCGCGGCCAAGGCAGGCATCGCGGCGTTCACGGTGATCCTGGCCGACGAGCTCGCCCGACTCGGGGTCACCGTCAACGCGATCGCGCCGACCGCCCTCACCCAGATGACCGCCGGGCTGGAGGGATTCGTCGCTGCCGCCGCCGCGGAGAAGGAGCGCACCGGATTCGACGCCGCCGCACCGGAGAACATCGCACCGACCGTGGTCTGGCTCGGTTCGCCGGAGTCCGACGGGATCACCGGCCGGATCTTCAACGTCCACGGCGGCTCGATCAGCGTCGCCGAGACGTGGGTCGCGGGTCCGGGCGTCTCGAAGAACGAGCGGTGGGATCCGGCCGAGCTCGGCGAGGTCATCCCCGCGCTCGTCGCGCAGGCACGCCCGAACTCGACCATGGCGGGCACTCCGCGGTCCTGACCCGCACGCTCAACCACTGAACGGGGGTTCACGGGCCGGTTTCTCGTGAGAGTCGGCCCCTGAACCCCCGTTCAATGCGTGTGGCCGAGCAGGTCGAGGGCGAACCGCGCATATTCGGTGGCGATCTGTTCGGGGGACGACGGACCGTCCGCGCGGAACCACTGCGGCAACGAGGTGCACATCGTCGCGATGGCCCGGCCCGCGTCACGCGGGTGGACTGTGGTCAGGCTTCCGTCCTGGACGGCGGCGTCGATCTGCTCGTCGAGCAGATACTGGACATGGTTGCGGGACTCGGTGATTCGTGACCGGTCCGGTTCCTCGACACTGCGCATCTCGCTCGCGCCGATGAACGCGAGCGCCCTGCGGTGGGTGTGGTACAGCGCGAGCGCCTCCACGATCAGCGCGACCCGTTCGACTGCCGATTCGCCTTCGTTCCGTGCGGCCCGCACCCGCCAGTGCAGTTCGTCCATCGTGAGGTCGAGTGCCCGGACCAACAGTGCCTGCTTGTCCCGGTAGTGGTGGTAGACGCCCGGCACGCTCATTCCCGCGCGGTGCGCGAGCGTGCGCATCGTCGCACCGTGGTAGCCCGTGTCGACGAACGCGCCGATGGCGGCGGCGAGCACCGGATCGATCTCCAGCGGGGGAAAGGTCCGCCAGTGCAGTCCGCTCGGGGCGGTGGCCGGGTGGTCCGGAACCGGCGGGCGGGGGACCGGTGGCGCCGGCGACGACGGCTGTTCGCCGACCAGGCGGCCCACCGTGGTGCCCAGAACGTCGGCGATGTCCCTGATCCGCTCGACCGACACGCCGGTCCGGCCGTTCTCGATGGCGCTGACCGTGGCGGGGCTGACGCCCAGGCGCCGCGCGAACTCGCGCACCGACAGGGCGCACGCGCTGCGTGCAGTGCGAATCGCGTCGCCGAGGGTCGTGGCCGGCTCACCCATCGGCGCCTCCCGTCGAGATTGCCGATCGCCCGGTCTGTCGCATCGTCATGCGTTCAGAATAGCTGAACATTGAGGTGGGGTCAGTAGATCTGAACTCGCGCTGCGGTGGGATCGTCGGTCAAATGATGGTGTCATTGCCTACTCCTCGCGTGTGTGGCACCCTGACTGCAGGCCGAGCGATCGTTCGGCATTTCGAATTCGACCGAGGAGAGTTGCCGTGGCAATCGACCTGACCCTCTCGCCCGATGTCGAGGCGCTGGTCGAGCGGACCCGCGTGTTCGTCCGCGACCATGTCCTGCCGATCGAGGACGCACACGGCGGCGACATCGCCGCGGCGGGCGGCGACGAGATCCGGGTGAAGCTGCAGCAGGCGGCGAGGGACGCCGGCGTGTTCGCCCCGCACGCCCCGGGCGAGTTCGGTGGCCACGGCCTGAACATGTCCGATCGCGCGCCCGTGTTCGAAGCGGCCGGCTACTCCCTGTTCGGGCCCACCGCACTGAACATCGCCGCTCCCGACGAGGGCAACGTCCACATGCTGGCCCACATCGCCAACCCCGAGCAGCGGGAGCAGTACCTCGCTCCGCTCGCCGCCGGTGACGTTCGGTCCGCCTTCGCGATGACCGAGCCGGCTCCTGGCGCGGGCGCCGACCCGTCCGCGCTGAGCACCCGCGCCGTCAAGGCCGACGGCGGCTGGCGCATCAACGGCCACAAGTGGTTCATCACCGGTGCGGACGGTGCCGGGTTCTTCATCATCTTCGCCCGCACCGCAGGCGAGCCCGGCGACCGCGGCGGCGCCACGATGTTCCTCGCCCCCGCCGACGCCCCCGGCATCCGCGTCGGCCGCCACATCGACACCCTCGACAAGTCCATGCTCGGCGGTCACTGCGAGGTGTTCTTCGAGGATCTGTTCGTCCCGGACTCGGCCGTGCTCGGCGAGGTAGACCGCGGGTTCGAGTACGCCCAGGTGCGGCTCGGTCCGGCGCGGATGACGCACGTGATGCGGTGGCTCGGCGCCGCCCGTCGCGGCCACGACGTCGCGGTCGAGTACGTCGCCAAGCGGGAGGCGTTCGGCGGCAAGCTCGGTGACCTCGGCATGGTCCAGCAGATGGTCGCGGACAACGAGATCGACATCGCGGCGACGCGTGCGCTGCTGACCCGCGCGTGCTGGGAGCTCGACCAGGGCGACAAGGCCGCGAACTCGACCGCCATCGCGAAGACCTTTGCGGCCGAGGCGATCTTCCGGATCGTCGACCGCAGCGTCCAGATGTGCGGCGGGATGGGGGTGTCGGGCGATCTCCCGCTCGCCCGCCTCTCTCGTGAGGTGCGTCCCTTCCGGGTCTACGACGGCCCGTCCGAGGTTCACCGCTGGGCGCTGGCCAAGCGTGTCATCGGTGCAGCCAAGCGTGCCCTGAAGGAGTCCTGATGAGTCTGCCCGGTATGGATGTTGCTGCGCTGCGGCGTTTTCTGATCGACAGCGGTGTCGACGTCGACGGCGAGCTGACCGTCGATCTGATCAGCGGTGGCCGCTCGAACCTCACGTTCAGGGCGGCCGACCGCCGACACACCTGGATCGTGCGCCGGCCGCCCACCAGCGGGTTGACGCCCTCCGCTCACGACATGGCGCGCGAGTTCCGTGTGACCAGTGCGCTGCAGGGTTCGTCGGTTCCGGTCGCGCGAACGGTCGCGTTCGACGAGGCCGGCGTCGCGCTCGGCGCCCAGATGACGGTCGTCGAGTTCGTCG
The DNA here is from genome assembly GCF_039540555.1 of Rhodococcus olei. Lineage (NCBI taxonomy): Bacteria > Bacillati > Actinomycetota > Actinomycetes > Mycobacteriales > Nocardiaceae > Rhodococcus > Rhodococcus olei. Next base: position 29,786 of record NZ_BAABFB010000034.1, read on the forward strand.
ACGGCCGGGTGATCCGCGACCAGGACGACCTCGCGGCCCTGTCCGACACCGAGGTCCGGGACTCCGCGCACGCGCTGGTCGGGGTGCTGGCGGACCTGCACGCGGTGGACTACCGGGCCGCCGGGCTCGGCGAGTTCGGCCGGCCCGACGGTTTCGTGGCGCGCCAGGTCAAGCTGTGGGCCGGGCAGTGGGAGCGGGTCAAGACGCGCGAGCTGCCCGACGTGACCCGGCTGCACGGAAGGCTCGCCGACGCGATCCCGTCGAGCTCGGCCGCGTCGATCGTGCACGGCGACTTCCGGATCGACAACACCATCCTCGACGCCGACGATCCCACGACGGTCCGGGCGGTTGTGGACTGGGAGATGTCCACACTCGGCGACCCGCTCACCGACGCCGCGTTGATGTGTGTGTACCGCGCGCCGGTGTTCGACCTGGTGCTCGGATCGCAGGCGGCGTGGACGAGCCCGCGGCTGCCGTCGGCGGACGACCTGGCGCAGACCTACGCGACCGCGTCGGGCCGTGACCTCGGGGACTGGAACTTCTACCTGGCACTGGCGAACTTCAAGCTCGGCGTGATCGGCGAGGGCATCACGCACCGGGCGCTGCAGGGCTCGGACGCGGGCAGCGGCGCCGCCCGTGCGGCGGAGGCGACCGGGGAGTTCATGGCGGCGGGTCTGCGGGCGCTCGCGGGGGTCGGAGCGTGAGCGGGCGGACCGCGCTCGTCACCGGCGCGTCCCGTGGCATCGGTCTGGGAGTTGCGAACCGTCTTGCTTCCCAGGGGTATTCGTTGACCATCAGTGCGCGCGACGAGCAGCGGCTGGAGGAGGTCGCGGGGTCCCTGCGCGACGCGGGCGCACCCCGGGTGCTCGCCGTCGCCGGCGACATGGCCGATCCGGACGCGATCGAGCGGCTCGTGGCCCGGCACGCGGAGGCACTGGGGCCGATGAAGGCGCTGATCGTCAACGCCGGCGTCGGAACGGCCGGTACGGTCGCGGACTTCCCGATGCGCAGGTTCGACAAGACCCTCGACGTGAACCTGCGGGCCCCGTTCCTGCTGCTGCAGCAGTGCCTGCCGTTGCTACGGGCAGGGGCGGCCGCGGACCCGGGGCGTGGCGCGAAGGTGGTCGCGTTGTCCTCGATCACCGGTGTCTACGCGGAGTCGGGGCTGGCCGTCTACGGCGCCACCAAGGCCGCCCTGATCTCGTTGGTCGCGACGCTCAATGCGGAGGAGTCGGGCAACGGCGTCAGCGCCACCGCGATCTCGCCGGCGTATGTCGACACCGACATGAGCGCCTGGATCCGCGACCGGATCCCGGCCGAGGAGATGCTCGAGGTCGACGACATCGTCGAGCTCGTCGACTCGCTGCTGCGGCTCTCCGCCCGTGCGGTGGTGCCGAACGTGGTGGTGACCCGCGGCGGCACGAACGGCCTGTGCGCCTGAGTCCACACGGGACGTTCCGGTGGGCGCGCAAACCCCCAGTCAACATCGCCTTTGTGAGGCCAGGTCACGAACTGTGACCTGACAACAACCTTGCTGTGACCCGCAACGAACGCTCTGTTCGTTGCGGGTTCAACGCTTTCACCAGGGAAAACATCGAGTTTCGGGGTGGTCGATCCCCTCGGTCCGGCCGAATCGGGCCGTTCGAACAATTCGAACTTGGACGCTTGTCGAAGGAAGTCCCGAAACCTCCTCGGCGGACGTGATCCACGCGGTAAGTTGCCACGTGCGATGGGTCACAACCGCCCCGTCGTGATCGGTAAGGCCGCCGCGACCGGCGGGATGATTGTCTTTCGGGAGGGCGATCTGTGAGCACACAATGGAGCGACGGACACCATCTGCTGTGTTCCACCACCGCCGGCGCCGGGCGGGTGTCGACGCCTTTCCTCCCGCGCTCGCCGAAGTCGATGCAGGTACCGGCGAACCGGGCGAAGGGGTAGCGCCGGCTGCGCCCATCACCGAGATCTGGCGCTCTTCGCGCGTACGCGCGCCGCTGCAAGCGGCTTCCTTACTTGATGTGACCCACTTCGGTTCGCCGTGCTGTCGTGAACCGGGCTGCGCCCGTGACGACCGGCCCGTGGTGCCGAAGTGGTTGTGGGAACCGGTGACACGTTCCGGAAACAGGGGTATCAGTTGACTGCCATCGACGGCTTCGACAGCACGGACTTCGACAGCACCATCCAGGCCGACGGTGTCGAGCAGATCGACGTCTTCCCGCTGTCGCCCGCGCAGCTGGGCATGTGGTACGCCCAGCACGTCGACCCCGAGGTTCCGATCAACATCGCGCAGTACGTCGATCTGCGTGGACCGCTCAACGCGGCAGTGCTCGAACACGCGTGCATCATCGCCTCGCAGGAGATGGAGACCGGGTACCTCCGCCTGACCGAGATCGACGGCGTGCCCCACCAGATCGTCGACCGCACCATCGTCGATCACGTCCAGGTTGTCGACCTGCGCGACGAGGACGACCCGGTCCGGGCCGCGCTGGACTGGATGCGGGCCGATTTCGCGACCCCGGTCGACCTGCTCCACGACCGGCTCATCGCCGGTGCCTCGATCCGGATCGAGGACGACCGGTACTTCTGGTACTCGCGTGTCCACCACATCGCGCTGGACGGATTCGGCGCGATGACCTACATGAACCGGGTCGCCGAGGTGTACACGGCGCTGCTCGAGAACCAGGACATCCGGCCCGGCAAGGTGTGGACGCTGCGCAGCCTGTACGAGTCGGAGCTGTGCTACCGGGAGAGCTCGCGGTTCGCCACGGACCGCGAGTACTGGGCCGGGCAGGTCGCCGGCATGGAGGAGGGGACGAGTCTCGTCTCGCGGACCGCCGCGCCCGCCACCGTCAACGGTGTCGCCAGCGCCGCCCTGTCGGACGAGTCCGCGTCCGCCCTCGACCGGGCCGTCGCGCGGCACGGCTCGTCGCCGTCCGGGATGCTGATCGCGGCGTTCGCCGGCTACCTCGCCCGGTCCACCGGCAAGAAGGACGTCGTCCTGAGCCTTCCGGTGACCGCGCGAACGACCGCCATCATGCGGAATTCCGGTGGCATGCTCTCGAACGTGCTGCCCCTGCGCCTGCACGTCGGTGAGGGCACCACCGTGACCGAACTCCTCGCGTCGGTGCAGACCGCGGTCACGGGGGCGCTGCGTCACCAGCGGTACCGGCACGAGGACATCCGCCGCGACACCGCGGGGACCAACATGCAGCGCGACCTGCTCGGGCCGCTGGTCAACATCATGCTCTTCCACGACGAGGTCGGCCTCGGCCCGGTGGTCGGCGAGTTCCACGTCCTGTCCACCGGAACCGTGGAGGACCTGGCGGTCAACTTCTATCAGAGCGTCGCCGGGACCCGGACTCACATCGACTTCGAGACCAACCCCAACCTGTACACGGATGACGAAGCACGCAAACATCATTCGCGTTTCCTCGGGTTCTTCGACAAGTTCCTCTCGGCGGACGGAGACACGAGGGTCTGGGGCCTCGACCTGCTGACCGCCCTCGAGCGGGAGACCGTCGTTTCGGAGTGGAATGCGACGGATCGCGATGTTCCCGAGGCGACGTTGGTGTCGTTGTTCGGTGAGCAGGTGGTGCGGTCGCCGGGAGCGGTGGCGCTGTCGTTCGAGGGCGTGTCGCTGACGTACGCGGAGTTCTCGGAACGGGTGAATCGTGTTGCACGGCATCTGATGTCGGTGGGTGTCGGTCCGGAGTCGCTGGTCGCGGTGGCGATGCGGCGGTCGATCGATCTGCTGGTGACGATCTACGCGGTGCAGGCCGCCGGTGGTGCGTACGTGCCGGTGGATCCGGACCAGCCGCGTGAGCGGGTCGGGCACATTCTCGACACCGCGGCGCCGGTGTGTGTTGTGACGTCGTCGCGTGACGGTCTGGCGGTGCCGGGGGAGAGGCCCGTGCTGGTTCTCGATCGGGTCGACGTGTCCGGGTATTCGGGTGCTCCGATCGGGGCGTCGGAGCGGCCGGCGGTGGTGCGTCCGGAGAACACGGCGTACGTGATCTTCACGTCGGGGTCGACGGGTCGGCCGAAGGGTGTGGCGGTGTCGCACGCGGCGATCGTGAACCGTCTGGTGTGGATGCAGGCCGAGTACGGGCTGGGCGAGTCGGATGTGGTGTTGCAGAAGACGCCGGTGACATTCGACGTGTCGGTGTGGGAGTTGTTCTGGCCGTTGCAGGTGGGTGCGCGGTTGGTGGTCGCGGTGCCGGACGGGCATCGGGATCCGGTGTATCTGGCCGAGGTGATCGCTCGTGAGTCGGTGACGACGGCGCATTTCGTGCCGTCGATGCTGGCGGTGTTCGTGGCTGCTCTGGCGAGCGAAGCGACGGGGTGTTCGGTACAGCGTTCTGCGGCGGAGGCCGTGTCGTTGGTGCGGGTGTTCGCGTCGGGTGAGGCGTTGCCCGCGGCGACGGCGGCCACGCTGCGGAAGGTGCTGCCTGCGGCGCGGTTGCACAACCTGTACGGCCCGACGGAGGCGGCCGTGGACGTGACGTTCCACGAGGCGACCGTCGCCGACGAGGTGTCGGTGCCGATCGGTGCACCGGTGTGGAACACGCGGACGTATGTGCTCGATGCTCGTCTCGAGCCGGTGCCGGTCGGTGTGCCGGGTGAGTTGTATCTGGCGGGTGTGCAGCTGGCCCGCGGGTACGTGGGGCGGACGGACCTGACGTCGGATCGGTTCGTCGCGAACCCGTTCGCGGTCGGGGAGCGGATGTACCGGACCGGGGACCTGGTGTCGTGGAACGGTTCGGGGGAACTGGACTACCTCGGGCGCACGGACTTCCAGGTGAAGTTGCGGGGTCTGCGGATCGAGCTCGGGGAGATCGAGGCGGCGTTGCTGGCCGAGGGGTCGGTTGCGCAGTCGGTGGTGGTGGTGCGTTCGGACGATCATGGTGTCGAGCGGTTGGTCGGATACGTGGTGCCGTCGGTCGGTGCCGTTGTCGATGCCGACGCGGTGCGGGCGGGGCTGGGTGCGGTGCTGCCGGCGTACATGGTGCCGTCGGCGGTCGTGGTGCTCGAGGAGTTCCCGCTGAACGCGTCGGGCAAGCTGGATCGAAAGGCGTTGCCGGCGCCGGTGTTCGCGTCCGGACTGGACGCCTACCGCGCACCGCGGACCCCGGCCGAGGAGATCGTCGCCGGCATCTTCGGCGACGTCCTCGGCGTCGACCGCGTCGGGCTCGACGACAACTTCTTCGAACTCGGCGGCAACTCTCTTATCGCGAACCAGGTCGCCGGCCGGACGGGTGCCGCATTCGGCATCCGGATCGGTGTGCGAACCCTGTTCGAGGCCCCGACCGTCGGAGCACTCACCGCCCGTGCCGAGGCCGCGGCCCGAGCCGGTGACCAGCGCGTACCCCTCGCCGCGGGACCGCGCCCCGAGCGGGTGCCGCTCTCCCTCGCCCAGCAGCGGATGTGGTTCCTGAACCAGTACGACCCGAGCGCCGCGACCTACAACCTGCCCCTCGTCGTCCGGCTCTCGGGTCGCACCGACGTCGCGGCTCTGCGCGCGGCACTGCTCGACGTGCTCGGACGCCACGAGTCGCTGCGGACCGTGTTCCCCGAATCCGCGGCCGGTGTCCACCAGGTGGTGCTCCCCGTCGCCGAGGTCGACCTCGACATCGTCGCCGAGACGGTGGCGGAGAACGAGCTCGCCACCCGCCTGGTCGAGTTCGCGTCCACCGGATTCGACGTCAGCGACGAGATCCCGGTCCGGGTCGGACTCTTCGAGGTTTCCAAGGAGGAGCTGGCCGTCGCGCTCGTCGTCCACCACATCGCCGCCGACGGCCTGTCCTGGGCGGTGCTGGCTCGCGACGTCATGACCGCGTACACCGCACGCGTCGAGGGAGTCGCTCCGGGATGGGCGCCGCTGCGTGTTCAGTACGCGGACTTCAGCCTCTGGCAGCGCGCCGTCCTCGGATCCGAGGACGACCCGGAGTCGTTGTCCGCCAAGCAGATCCGCTATTGGACGGACACCCTGGCCGGGCTGCCCGATCAGCTCGACCTGCCGACCGATCGGCCGCGTCCGGCGGTGCAGTCGTTCCGGGGCGCCCGCGTCGGGTTCGAGATCCCCGGTGAGCTCCGCGACGAACTGTCCACGCTCGCGCGCGAGCACGGCGTCACGATGTTCATGGTTGTGCACGCCGCGCTCGCGGTCGTGCTGGCCCGCCTGTCCGGCACCACCGACATCGCGATCGGCACCCCGATCGCCGGGCGCGGCGAGGAAGCGCTGGACGACGTGGTCGGCATGTTCGTCAACACCCTGGTGCTGCGCACCGAGGTCGACCCCGCGGCGTCGTTCGCGGACCTCCTCGGGCAGGTTCGCGACCGCGACCTCGGTGCGTTCGGCAACGCCGACGTGCCGTTCGAGCGGCTCGTCCAGGTGCTCAGCCCCGCCCGATCGACGGCGAGGCATCCGCTTTTCCAGGTGGTGCTGTCGTTCGAGAACATGGGTGCCGCCACCCTCGAACTGCCGGAGCTGACCGTCTCCGCGGCCGAAGTGCAGGTCGACATCTCGAAGTTCGATCTGCAGCTGACCCTGCGTGACCAGCCCGACGCAAACGGGATGGAGGCCGAATTCGTCTACGCCACCGATCTCTTCGAGGAAGAGTCGGTGGCCGCGATCGCGGCGCGCTTCGAGCGGGTGCTGCGCGCCGCGACCGCGGCGCCGTCGGTCGCGGTCGGTGACCTCGACATCCTGGATGCCACGGAACGGATCGAGCTCGAATCCGGATGGGGCGGGCCGGCCGAACAGCCGCGCACCCTCGCCGACATGATGGCCGCCGCCGCGGCGTTCGACCCGGCCGCGACGGCCGTCGTCCGCGGCGACGTGGCATTGACGTACGCCGAGCTCGACGCCCGATCCTCACAGCTCGCACGTCTGCTCATCGCCCGCGGCGCGGGCGTAGAGACGACCGTGGCGCTCGCGTTGCCGCGGTCGGTCGAGTCCGTTCTCGCCGTCTGGGCGGTCGCGAAGACCGGCGCCGCGTTCGTGCCCGTCGACCCCGGCTACCCGGCCGACCGGATCGCCCACATGGTCACCGACTCCGGGGCGGTGCTCGGCGTCACCGCGGCCGCGCACCGGAACGGACTGCCCGGGGCCACGACGTGGGTGGTCCTCGACGAGCCCGGCACCGCGGCGGAGATCGCGGCGCTTCCGGCGGATCCGGTCGCCGATCGGGATCGGCTGCGCCCGATCCGAATCGGCAACCCCGCCTACGTGATCTACACCTCCGGCTCGACGGGTCTGCCCAAGGGCGTCGTCGTCACTCACGGCGGCCTGGCGAACTTCACCGCCGAACAGGTCGACCGCTACGGGCTGACCTCCCGGTCCCGCACCCTGCACTTCGCGTCGCCCAGCTTCGACGCGTCGATCCTCGAGCTCACGATGGCGGTCGGAGCGGCCGCCACGATGATCGTCGCACCCACGACCGTGTACGGCGGCACGGAGCTCGGCGAGCTGCTGCGAACCGCGCACGTCACCCACGCGTTCGTGACCCCGGCCGCGCTCGGTTCGGTCGACCCGACCGGACTGGACGAGCTCGAGGCCGTCGTCGTCGGAGGCGAGGCCTGCCCCGCCGACCTCGTCTCCCGCTGGGCACCCGGCCGCGCGATGTTCAACGCGTACGGCCCCACCGAGTCCACCGTCGCGACCAACATCACCGGTGTCCTGACCCCGGGTGTCCCGGTCACGATCGGTGGCCCGATTCGCGGCACGCAGGCGGTCGTCCTCGACACGCGGCTACAGCCGGTGCCCGCCGGGGTCGCCGGCGAACTGTACGTGTCCGGTCCCGCGCTGGCTCGGGGCTACCGCAGCCTGACCGGGCTCACGGCCGGCCGGTTCGTCGCGAACCCGTTCGGGGAACCCGGATCTCGCCTGTACCGCACCGGTGACGTGGTCCGCTGGACCGCCGTCGGCGGCGACATCGAGTACGTCGGCCGATCCGACTTCCAGGTCAAGGTTCGCGGCTTCCGGATCGAGCTCGGCGAGATCGACGCCGCCCTGACCGCCCACGAGGCCGTCGACTTCGCCGTGACCGTCGGTCACCGCACCACGGCCGGGGTCACCGCGCTGGTGTCCTACGTGCGGACCGTCGGTACCGAGGTACCGACCCCCGCGGGCCTGACCGCGTTCGTGTCCGAGACGCTGCCCGGGTACATGGTTCCGGCGGCCGTCGTCGTGCTCGACGCGATTCCGTTGACCCCGGCAGGCAAGGTCGATCGCACGGCGTTGCCGGAACCGGTGTTCGAGTCCCGTCCCTTCCGGGAGCCCGCGACCCCGGCCGAGGAGACCGTCGCCGCGGTGTTCGCCGACGTCCTCGGCGTGGAGCGGGTCGGCGCCGACGACGACTTCTTCGAACTCGGCGGCAACTCGCTGATCGCCACACAGGTGGTCGCCCGGGTCGGCGCCGCCCTCGACACCACCGTCCCGGTCCGTGTCCTGTTCGAGGCCTCGACCGTCGGCGCTCTCGCGGCATGGGCGCAGACCCATGCCGGCGCCGGACGGCGCGTCGAACTCGGCAGCATCGCCCGCCCCGACGCGCTGCCGCTCTCGTTGGCCCAGCAGCGGATGTGGTTCCTCAACCGGTTCGACACGGAGTCGACCGTCTACAACATCCCGATGGCCATGCGCCTGACCGGCGACCTGGACGTCGACGCGCTCGCCGCCGCGGTCGCCGACGTCGTCGCCCGGCACGATGTGCTGCGCACCGTCTACCCGGACGGGGACCACGGCCCCCGCCAGGTCGTTCTCGACCCCGCCGACGTGGCGTCGGGTCTGGTCCGGATTCGGTGCACCGAGCGGGAACTGCCCACCCACCTCGTGGAGCTGCTCTCCCGAGGATTCGACGTCACGACCGAGGTGCCGGTGCGGGGCGCACTGTACGAACTCGGCGAGGGTGAGCACGTGCTCGCGCTCGTCGTGCACCACATCAGTGCCGACGGCTGGTCGATGTCGCCGCTTGCCCGCGACGTGATGGTCGCGTACTCGGCGCGGACCGCGGGCGCGGAGCCCGGCTGGCAGCCGCTGCCCGTTCAGTACGCCGACTATGCGTTGTGGCAGCGGGCAATCCTCGGCGACGAAACCGACCCCGAGTCGCTGATCGCCCAGCAGATCGAATACTGGAAGTCCGCCCTTGCCGGCCTTCCGGATCAGCTGGACCTGCCCGGCGACCGTTCCCGCCCCGCGGTCGCGTCGTACCTGGGTGCCACGCACTCCTTCGAGGTCGACGCGACCCTGCACGCCGCACTGGGCGATCTCGCGCGTCGGCAGGGCGGCACCCTGTTCATGGTCCTGCACGCCGCGCTCGCCGTGCTGCTCTCCCGGCTGAGCGGCACCACCGACATCGCCGTCGGGACCCCGATCGCGGGCCGCGGAGAGCAGGCCCTCGACGACGTGATCGGCATGTTCGTCGGCACCCTCGTGCTGCGGACCGAGGTCGACCCCGCCAACAGCTTCGCCGAGCTGATGGACATCGCGCGAGACGCCGACCTCGGTGCCTTCGGTCACGCCGACGTGCCGTTCGAGCGGCTCGTCGAGGTGATCAGCCCCGCGCGCTCCACGGCCCGGCATCCCCTGTTCCAGGTGATGCTCTCGCTGCAGAACATGGGCACCACCGCGTTCGAACTGCCCGGCCTGCGGGTCGCGCAACTGCCGTTCGACGAGCAGGTCGCCAAGTTCGACCTGCAGCTCGACGTCAACGAGCGCCTCGACGAGCAGGGCGCTCCCGCCGGCCTGTCCGCCGAGTTCACCTTCGCGACCGACCTTTTCGACCGGTCGACCGTCGAAGGTTTCGCGCGCCGGTTCGAGCGGATTCTCGAGGCGGTGGTCACCGACGCGGCAACGACCGTCGGCGACATCGAGTTGCTCGCGTCCGACGAGCGCGAGCGGGTGCTGGTGGGATGGAACGACACCGCCCACGAGACTCCCGCGGGAACCCTGGTGTCGCTGTTCGACGACCAGGTGGCGCGCACGCCGGACGCGGTGGCGTTGTCGTTCGAGGGCGTGTCGCTGTCCTATGCGGAGTTCGCTTCGCGTGTGCATCGTCTTGCACGGCATCTGATTTCCTTGGGTGTCGGTCCGGAGGCGCTGGTCGCGGTCGCGATGCGGCGTTCGGTGGATCTGCTGGTGGCGATCTATGCCGTGCAGGCCGCAGGCGGTGCGTATGTGCCGGTCGATCCCGACCAGCCGGCCGACCGCATCGGGCACATCCTCGAGACCGCCGACGTGGTGTGCGTGCTCTCGACGGCCCGGGACGAGTTCACGGCCCCGGACGGTCGGACGGTGCTGTGCGTCGACGCCGTGGATGTGTCCGCCCTCGATCCCACCCCCGTCGCGGACGCGGAGCGCGTTGCGTCGCTGCGCGCGTCGAACACGGCGTACGTGATCTTCACGTCGGGGTCGACGGGCCGGCCGAAGGGTGTGGCGGTGTCGCACGCGGCGATCGTGAATCGTCTGGTGTGGATGCAGGCCGAGTACGGGCTGGGCGAGTCGGATGTGGTGTTGCAGAAGACGCCGGTG
>NZ_BAABFB010000035.1:0-86983 GCF_039540555.1 Rhodococcus olei
GGTGCTGCCGATCGGCGGCGCCGACATGCCCGTGGTGATCTCGCTGCTCAACGCGCTGACGGGTCTGTCGGCGGCGGCGGCGGGTCTGGCGCTGAACAACCAGGCGATGATCGTGGCGGGCATGATCGTCGGCGCGTCGGGTTCGATTCTGACGAACCTGATGGCGAAGGCGATGAACCGGTCCATCCCGGCGATCATCTTCGGCTCGTTCGGTGGCGGTGACGCCGGCGGTGCCGGCGCGAGCGCGTCGGGTGGCACCGTGAAGGCCACCTCCGCCTCCGATGCGGCGATCCAGATGGCGTACGCCAACCAGGTGATCGTGGTGCCGGGTTACGGGTTGGCGGTCGCGCAGGCGCAGCACGCGGTCAAGGAGATGGCCAGCATGCTCGAGGAGCGGGGGGTGGAGGTCAAGTACGCGATCCATCCGGTCGCGGGCCGGATGCCCGGTCACATGAACGTGCTGCTGGCGGAGGCGGACGTGGAGTACGACGCGATGAAGGAGATGGACGACATCAACGGCGAGTTCTCTCGCACGGATGTCACGATCGTGATCGGCGCCAACGACGTCACGAACCCGGCCGCGCGTCAGGACTCGTCCAGCCCGATCTACGGGATGCCGATCCTGAATGTCGACCAGTCGAAGTCGGTGATCGTGCTCAAGCGGTCGATGTCGTCGGGGTATGCGGGTATCGACAATCCGCTGTTCACGGCGGATCAGACGTCGATGCTGTTCGGTGACGCGAAGAAGATGGTCTCCGAGGTCACCGAGGAACTGAAGGCGCTGTAACTCGCGCGCTGCAACACCACCGGTGGTGTCGCATCGACGGCGCTGTGACACCACCGGCTCTGCACCGACACGGGCACCTTCGCGCGGCTGGACCGCGCGAAGGTGCCCGTCACTCGTTGAGGACGGCGGGCCGGATCACGGTGTGGGCCGGAGCAGTCCGGCGAACCGACACGCGATCAGGACGCACAGCAGTGGCACCGCGAGTGTCGCGGTCAACGGCATCAGCTGCGTCAACCACCCCAGCAGTGCCGGACCGGCCAGCAACCCGAGATACCCCATGCCCACCACCCGGGACATGTTCACGCCCGGGGAGCCCGCGTGCAGGTTGCCCGCGGCGGTGAAGATCTGCGGGATGCAGCCCGAGAGCCCGAGTCCGAACAGTGCCCAGCCGAGCAGGGTGAACGGGACCCAACTCGACGCCATCACCGCGCCCATCCCGACGGCCGCGATCAGGGTGCCGTAGCGCACCACCGCGACCGGTCCCAGCGCGGCCGCGACCCGGTCCGCGGTGAACCGGCCGACGGTCATCATCACCGCGAACGCGCCGAACGCCAGTGCCGCGGTCGCGTCGGAGGTGCCGAGATGTTCCTTGACCTGCAGGGTGCTCCAGTCGTTCGCGGCGCCCTCGGCGAGGAACACGGCGAACGCGATCGCGCCGAGGGCGAGGACCTTCGCGGTCGCGGGACGATCGGGCGACCCCGCCGAGCCGGTGGCCGCGGACTGTTCGTGAGCTTCGTGCGGCAGCAGCGCCGGCAGGCAGGCCAGGATGACGACGGCGCCGAGCGCGGCGGCCCCCGACAACGCCGTGAGCGGAACCACGCCCGCGGCCAGCGTCGCCGCACCGAGCAGCGACCCGGCGACCCCGCCGAGCGAGAACAGCGCGTGGAACGCCGACATGATCGGCCGTCCGTACGCCCGCTCGACGTGCACGGCCTGCGAGTTCATCGACACGTCCAGCGCCCCGTTGCCGAGCCCGAAGACGGCCAGCGCCACGCCCAGGCCCACCGCGTCGGACGCCAGCGCCGGCCCGATCGCACCCGCGGACAGCAGCAGCCCTGCGACCCCGACCATCGTGCGACTGCCCCAGCGGTCCGCGAGCGGACCGGCGATCTGCATGCCGATCAGCGCCGCACCCGCCAGCACCAGCAGCAGCCAGCCCAGCGCGGCGTGGCTGACGCCCGTGCGCTGCGAGATCGCCGGGATGTGCACCACCCAGGCCGCGAGGAGGAATCCGTTGACGGCGAAGACGCCGAACACCGCGGCGCGGGACCGACGCAGGCGGACGGGGTCGACAGTGGTGAGCAGCATCCGTTCCATTGTGGCGGCCGTGCCGCGGCGCTGCTCAGGCCCGGGCCAGGAGGGCGAGCGGGTCGGTCAGGGCGGCCGCGACATCGGCGAGGAACCGCGACCCCTGCTCGCCGTCGACGATGCGATGGTCGAAGGACAGTCCCAGTGTCGTCACCCAGCGGGGCACGACCGCGTCGCCGACAACCCACGGTCGGCGGGCGATCGCCCCGAGGCACAGGATCGCGGCCTGCCCGGGCGGGAGGATCGGGGTGCCCGCGTCGACGCCGAACACCCCGACGTTGGTGATCGTGATCGTCCCGCCGGTCAGGTCCGCCGGGGTGGCGGTGCCGGCGCGGGCGGTCGCGGTGGCCACGCCGATCGCGCGGGTCAGGTCGACCAGGCTCATCGTGTGCGCGTCCGCGATCGTCGGCACCAGCAGTCCCCGCTCGGTCGCGGTCGCGATCCCCAGGTTCACGTAGTGCTTGGTGACGATCTCCTGCCGCACCTCGTCCCAGCTCGCATTCAGCTCGGGATGCGACCGCAACGAGACCAGCATCGCCTTCGCGACCAGCGCCAGTGGCGTCAGGGACAGGTCGACGAACGCCGGGGTGGACCGCAGCCGGTCGACGAGGTCCATCGAGGCGGACACCTCGGCCGTCACGAACACGCTGACGTGCGGTGCGGTGAACGCACTGTGGACCATCGCGGCCGCGGTCTCCTTGCGGACACCGTGGATCGGGACACGGGACTCGCGGCCGGCCGGCGCCGGTGCCGACGATGCGGCCGGGCGGTTCGCGGCGGAGCGCACGTCGTCGACGGTCACGGCGCCGCCCGACCCGGTGCCGGGGACCGCGGCGAGGTCGATGCCGAGTTCGTGGGCGAGTCGGCGGGCCGCCGGTTTCGCGTCGGGCCGCCCGGCGTCCCCCGCGTCACCGCTCCGCGCGCCGTCCGCGATGGCGGGCGTGGGCACCCGGTTCGTGCGGCGTCTGCGCCTGCTCGCCGCCGGTGCCTCGGGGCCGTAGCCGACGAGTACGGAATCCCGGTGCGGTGCTTCGGTTTCGGTGGGAACCGGGGAGTCGGCGTCGCCGATCCGGAGCAGCGGAGCGCCGACCGGGACCGCGTCGCCGGGCTCCGCGAGCAGGGCAAGGACGGTGCCGGCGAACGGTGACGGCAGCTCCACGACCGCCTTCGCGGTCTCGACCTCCGCGATCACCTGGTTGAGGACGACGGTGTCGCCCACGGACACCGACCACGACAGCAGTTCCGCCTCGGTCAGTCCCTCGCCGAGGTCGGGCAGGCGGAACTCGTGCGAACTCGGCGACGGCGAATCGGGTTCGGTCACGGGCTGGTCCGTTCAGGCGGCGAGCGTCTTGTCGACGGCGTCGAGGATGCGGTCGGGGTCGGGCAGGAAGTACTTCTCGAGCTTCGCCGGCGGATACGGTGTCGCGAACCCGCCGACCCGCAGGACCGGTGCCTCGAGCTGGTAGAAGCAGCGTTCGGTGATGCGTGCGGCGATCTCCGCTCCGAGCCCGGCGAACACCGGGGCCTCGTGCACGACCACGAGGCGTCCGGTCCGGCGCACCGACGCCTCGACCGTGTCGAAGTCGATCGGAGACAACGACCTCAGGTCGATCACCTCGAGGGTGTGCCCTTCCCGCTCGGCCTCGTCCGCGGCCGTCAGTGCGGTCGCGACCATCGGCCCGTACGCGACGACGGTCGCGTCGCTGCCGGCGCGCACGATCCGTGCCCGGTACAGCTCGAGCCCGGGCGGCGCGTCGAGATCGACCTCGCCGCGCTCCCAGTACCGCCGTTTCGGCTCGAAGAACAGCACCGGGTCGTCGTCGGCGATCGCCTGCTGGATCATCGTGAACGCGTCGCCGGGAGAGGACGGACTGACCACCCGCAGCCCGGCGGTGTGCGCGAAGTACACCTCCGGCGACTCCGAATGGTGTTCCACGGCACCGATTCCACCGCCGAACGGGATGCGGATCGTCATCGGCGCCCGGACCCGGCCCTCGGTGCGGTAGTGGATCTTCGCGACCTGCGAGACGATCTGGTCGAACGCCGGATACACGAACCCGTCGAACTGGATCTCGCAGACCGGACGGTAGCCGCGCAACGCGAGGCCGAACGCCGTGCCGACGATGCCGGACTCGGCGAGCGGGGTGTCGATCACGCGCGCGCCGCCGAAGTCCTTCTGCAGGGTGTCGGTGACGCGGAAGACGCCGCCGAGCGCGCCGACGTCCTCACCCATCAGCACCACCTTGGGGTCGCGTTCGAGGGCGCGCCGCAACCCGGCGTTGATCGCGCCCGCGAGGGTCAGCGTGGTCACGACGGCACCTCCTCGAATGTGCGCAGGTAGTCGGCGTAGCGGTCACGTTCCTCGTCGAGCAGGGGATGGGGACCGGTGTAGACGTGGTCGAACAGGGTCATCGGATCGGGGTCGGTCAGGGCCAGGGTGCCTGCGCGGAACGCGGCGGCCGTGTCGTCGGCCTTCTCCCGGACCCGGGTGTCGAAGGCGTCGTCCCAGGCTCCCTCCCGCTCGAGCAGTCGGCGGACCCGGTCGATCGGATCCCTGGCCCGCCACGGCTCCAGGTCGGCCCCGGTCCGGTAGCGGGTCGGGTCGTCGGACGTGGTGTGCGGACCCATCCGGTACGTCAGCGCCTCGATGAAGCTCGGCCCGCTGCCGTCACGGGCGCGGGCGACCGCGGTCCGGGTGACCGCCAGGACCGCCAACACGTCGTTGCCGTCCACCTGCACCGACGGGATCCCGTAACCGGTCGCTCTCTGCGCCAACGGAATCGGGCTCTGCAGGTGCACCGGTTCGCTGATCGCCCACTGGTTGTTCTGGCAGAAGAACACCACCCCGGCGTTGAAGCTTGCCGCGAACCCGAGTGCCTCGGCGAGGTCGCCCTGGCTGGTCGCGCCGTCTCCGAAGTACGCGACGGTCGCGATCTCGGCGCCGTCGAGGTGTGCGCCGAGCGCGTACCCGGTCGCGTGCAGTCCCTGCGCGCCGACGACGATCGCGGGGTTGGTCAGTGCGAGCGCGTTCGGATCCCAGCACGACAACGCCACTCCGCGCCACAGCCGGGGCCACTGCGCCGGGTCGACCCCGCGGCAGTACGCCAGGGCGTGCTCGCGGTAGCTGGTGAAGACGTAGTCGTCGGGGTGCAGCGCGTGCGCCGATCCGACCTGGGCGGCCTCCTGCCCGAGGCTCGGTGCCCAGATTCCGAGCTGACCCTGTCGTTGCAGTGCGGTCGCCTCGGTGTCGATCCGCCGCACGACGACCATGTCCTCGTACAGTTCGCGCAGCCCGCGGGCGTCGACGTCCGCGACGACCTCCGCGCATCGTGCGCCGTGCACCCGTCTGCCGTCCGGTTGGACGAGCTGGACCGGATAGACCATTTTGTCGGTCACCGGGACCTCCTCGTGCGGGCGCCGAACGGGTCCTCGTGAGACCGTGCCCGACGCGCTGTGCCCTCACCCACCAGGATCCCCCTTTACGGTGGCGACGCAAGAGGCCGGCGGGCGCGCGATCAGCGGCGGCGCAGACCGAGACGCAGGTTCACCGGTTTGAGCGTGAACTCCTCCGCCACCTCGAGTTCGTAGCCGGGGTCGGGTTCGAGGTCGTACCGGTGCAGGATCAGGGCGAGCGCGAGCACCGACTCGTGCAGCGCCAGTTGCCGTCCGATGCACTGGCGCAGCCCGGTGCCGAACGGCTTGTAGATCCCGGGCGGACGGGTCCGGGCGCGTTCGGGCAGGAACCGGTCGGGGTCGAAGGCGAGGGGGTCGGGACCCCACACCGGGTCCCGGTGCACGGCGAGCGTCAACGCCACCATCGGCTGCCCGGCCCGGACCGGGTAGCGACCGCCGAGCAGGGTGTCGCGGAGCGGCTCCCGGAGGAATCCGGGCGCGATCGGCCACAGGCGCAGCGTCTCGTCGACGACCCGGCGCACGTACTTGAGTTTGTGGATGTCGGCGAACACCGGGTCGGGATCGGTGCCCGCCGGCCACAACGACTCGATCTCGGCGCGGGCCAGGTCCGCGACGTCGGGGTGGGTGGCGAGCAGGTGCAGGGCGAACGACAGAGTGCCCGAGGTGGTTTCGTGACCGGCGTTGAGGAACGTGATCACCTGGTTGCGGATGTTCTCGTCGCTGAGGAAGCGCCCGCCCTCGGGGTCTGCGGTGGTCAGCATCAACGCCAGCAGGTCGTCGTCGGGGGCGCCTTCCGGGTGGGTCCGGCGGGTGCGGATCACGTCGTCGACGACACTGCGGGTGTACGCGAGGTCGGCCTCCACCTGGGCGATCGTGCGGCGGTGCACGAGGTGGTCGAGCCAGTGCACCGGTATCCGGTACCCCGACCGTCCCATGTAGGCGAACACCCCTGTCACCGCGGTCGCGTACGGATCCGGCTCGGACGACTCGAACGAGCGGAAGTCGTGCCCGAAACCGATCCTGCCGATCGTCTGCAGGGTCAGCTTGCTGGTGTCGGTGTGCACGTCCACCGGGCCGGAGCGGGCGCGCTCGTCCCAGTACGCGATCAGTTCGCGGGTGGTGTCGACCATCGTGGCGTGGTAGTTCTTCATCGCGGACAGCGAGAACGCCGGCTGCAGGATGTTGTGCGCTCGTGACCAGTTCGGCTCGGTCGTGTACGCGGAGAACAGGGCGTCGGCGACGACCTCGCGGGCGAAGCCGATGCTGAATCCGACGTGCTTGCCGAACCGTTTCTCGTCGCACAGGTCCGCGTACAGGTCCGTGCCGGACACCACCGTCAGGTGGTGTCGAAAGATCTGGGTGTCGAAGATCGGGCCGAGTTCGGGCACCTGCTCGGCCAGGTGCTGGGTGGGACGGGCGGGGTCGGCGGTGAGGACGTCCCCGAGGACGGGCAGGCGGTGCGGGGGGTGCGGCAGGGTGGTGGTCATCGTGATGCACTTCGATTCGGCTGGCCCTGGGATGACGTGGTCCGATGCCATTGTCCCGCGGTCGGCGGCCGAAGTCTGCTCCCGAATCGTGATGCGTCGGACCCGTTTCGGTACCGCAGGTTTCGATTCGGGTCGCCTTACGCTGGACGAGCCCGGCCACGGGCGGACAACGCGGACCGGAAGGGGATGCGCATGGGACTCGGCAGGGGACTGGTGACGACGGCGGCGGTGACGACAGCGGCGGCGCTGGCCCTGGCGCCCTCGGCGTCCGCGGCCACCACGTACCGGATCACGACCGTCCCACCGATCGGCACGGTGTACGCGAACAACCTGGTGACGCTGGGTGTCTCGGTCGGGCCCGTGCCGACCGGGGCGGATGCGACGACCCCGGTCGCGCTCACGATCACCGAACCGGACGGCGACACCCGCTCCGTCACGATGCCCCTGACTCTCGGGGTCGCCACGGTGGCCACACCGATCCACGAGGCCGGACGGTACGTCGCCACGTTCACGTTCGACCCGGCCGGTGGCGACCGGGCCGAGGCGACCGTGCAGTTCGACGCGGTGCCCTCACCGCTGGGCAGCGGCAGCGCGTCGTAGCCGCCGACCCCCGCCGGGGCACAGCGATATCGGTCCGGGCGGACCTGGGTCGAACTACCATCGACGGGTCAGTGCCGGGGTGGTTCGACGGCGGAACCGTCGCACATCGCGGTCGCGTTCGCCGCGCATCCACAGTGAGGGGAGCAGTCGATGAACAAGGTCGTGGGGCTGGACGAGCAGGCCGTGTCCGCCTGGATCGCCGAACTGGGGGTCGGTGCGCTGGCTCCGCTGACCTACAGGCGGATCGGCAACGGACAGTCCAATCTCACCTTCCTGGTGACCGATTCGGGCGGGTCGCACTGGGTGCTGCGGCGGCCGCCGCTCGGGCATCTGCTGGCGTCCGCGCACGACGTCGCCCGGGAGTACCGGATCCTCTCGGCCCTGCAGGGTACCGGGGTTCCCGTTCCGAAAGCGCTTGCGCTGACCGAGGACAACGCGGTCACCGACGCGCCGCTGATGCTGATGGACCACGTCGACGGAATCGTCATCGACAGCATCGGGGTGGCCAAGCAGTTGACGCCGGACCGCCGGCGTCAGACCGGCGAGTCGATGCCGAGGGCACTGGCCAGCATTCACCAGGTCGACCTCGAACTCGCCGGTCTCGAGGATCTGTCGAGCCGGTCACCCTTCGCGGAGCGGCAGATCCGACGGTGGTCCGGGCAGTGGGCGAAGTCGAGGACCCGCGAGGTGCCGCAGGTCGACGAACTGACCGCGATCCTGACCCGTTCGATTCCGCAGCAGAACGAAATCACCTTGGTGCACGGGGACTTTCACCTGAGCAACGTCATCACCTCCCGCGACGACGGCCGGGTCGTCGCGGTCCTGGACTGGGAACTGTGCACCCTCGGCGACCCACTGGCGGACGTGGGGGCGCTGCTCGCCTACTGGTCGCAGGCGGACGACGCGGTACCGGGCCCGTTCGTCGCGTCGACGATGGACGGGTTCCCGACCCGCGACGAACTCGCGGCCATCTACTTCGAGGAGACCGGACGCGATCCCGCGGCGCTCGGCTTCTGGCACACCCTGGCGCTGTGGAAGCTGGCGATCATCGCCGAGGGAGTGCTGCGTCGCACCATCGACGACCCCCGCAACACGGCCGAGACCGGGGCGCCGTCGACCCGGATCATCGACGACATCGTGGCCCGCGCGATCTCGACCGCCGCGGACGCAGGCCTGCGGTGAGCGGCGGCTTCCAGCAGAATCCGCCCGCGATAGTTGTGGATTCGTGATCCCTCCGGTCTTGAAATGTTTGTTCCCGGTTCGGGCTAGGCCTCGCAAACGGGGCACGGCCCCGCCACAACTTTCCGTCCGCCCCGCTCGTGCCCGAGCGGGGCGGACGGCGTCGTTCGGGGGTCAGCCTCGGACGAGCGGCGCCACGGCCCTGCGGATCTCGTCGGGCACGGGGACCGGTCGGCGGGTCGCCGAGTCCACGTACACGTGCACGAACCGTCCGGTCGCGGCGAGCGAGAGATCCGGACCGGACTCGCGGAAGATCGCCAGCGCGTACGTGATCGAGCTGGTGCCCAGGCGATCGACCGCCAGGCCGACCCGCAGCGCGTCCGGGAAGCTGAGTTCACTGAGGTACGTACAGGAGGTCTCCGCCACCACGCCGATCGCCGGCAGTGCGCGAATGTCGACACCGGACTCGGCGATCAGGTAGGCGTTCACCGCCGTGTCGAAGTACGAGTAGTACGTGACGTTGTTGACGTGCCCGTAGTGGTCGTTGTCCGCCCAGCGGGTCGGCACCGGCCACAGCACCGGGTAGTCGGCGGAGGTGGGGGCGGGCGGTGCGGTGGTCATGGTGCCGACCTTAGAACAGCGGCCGTCGGCGCCGGAGCGCCCGGTGACGTGGCGCCGACGCGGCGGCCCGGGGAACGCGGGGAACCGGCCGCGCCCTTCCCGGAGTACCGCCGATCACCGGCCCCGACCCCGGGGACGTCGTCACCGAGTCGGCCCGGATCGTCTCAGGGAGTGTCGGGGCGCCTGATCCCGCGCAGCACCAGCCTGGTCGCCAGACCGGCCACGAGCGCCCAGAACGCGGATCCGATGCCGAGGATACCGACCCCCGAGGCGGCGATCAGGAACGTCAGCACCGCCGCCTCCCGGTCGGAGTCGTCCGCGACTGCGGCGGCGAGTGCGCCGCCGAGGGTGGCCAGCAGGGCGAGGCCGGCGACCGCCTCGATCACCCCGGCCGGTGCGGCCGCGACGAGGGCGGCCAGCGCCGCGGAGCAGAACGCGAGCACGAGGTACGCCCAGCCGGAGGTGAACGCGGCGATCCAACGACGATTGCGATCGGGGTGCGCGGTGGGGGCGGCCGACAGCGCTGCGCTGATCGCGGCGAGGTTGATCGCGTGTCCGCCCGCGGGCGCCCCGCAGACGGTGCCGAGTCCGGTGACGGTCATCGCGGCCCGCCACGGCACCCGGTAACCGAAGGACGACATCACCGCGACACCCGGGATGTTCTGCGAGGCCATCGTCACGATGTAGAGCGGGACCGCGATGCCGACCAGCGCTTGCCAGGTCCAGTGCGGCACGGTCGGGTCGAACCGCGGAATCAGCGCGGTCGCGTCGAGGGAGCGGTCGTCGCGGGCGAGGCTGACGCCGATCACCACCGCCGCGGTGGCGAACGCGGCAGGCACGGCCCAGCGTTTGGAAAACCGTTGCAGGACAAGCCAGACCGCCACGACCGGCGCGACCGCGGCCGGGGAGTCCCGGAGTGCGGTGATCGGGGCGAGGCAGAGCTGCAGCAGCACGCCGGCGAGCATCGCCTGGGCGAGGGTGGTCGGGATCGCGGCGATCAACCGACCCAGCCGTGGCCACAACCCGGTGAGGACGACGGCCAGGCCGACCACGACGAACGCCCCGACCGCGGCCGGCCACCCGCCCTGGACCGCCCCGGTGCCGGCGAGCAGCGCGGCGCCCGGCGTGGACCAGGCCAACGTGATCGGCATCCGGTACCGGCGCGAGAGCCAGAGGATCCCGACGGCCTGCGTCACGCACAGCGCCATCAACCCCGATGCCGCCTCCGTGGGGCTCGCCCCGACCGCGCGCAGCCCGGTGAGCACCACGGCGAACGAGCTGGTGAACCCGACCAGCGCGGTGACCACCCCGGCGCTGATCGCGTGTGTGAGCACCGGGTCGGTGGTGGACGGCTCGGGTTCGAGGGTGCGCGACACGACGGCCATCCTGCCTCAGCGGTGTCGACCGGTGCCGTCCGCCCAGGTCCAGCCGGAATCGTCGGTCCGGACCGCCCGGGCCATGTCATCCGAGTAAATGACTCTTTGTCTTTGCTTTGGACAGGGAATGGATATGGAGGCAGACTCGACCTCGAGCCGAAGCCGGCTCGAGGGAAACACGAGACAAAGGGAGTGATCCATGGAAAAGATCATCGAACTGCTCACCGGTCTGCTCACCAGCTTCTCCGCCGACGCCGAGACGCCCGAGACCCCCGAGACTCCCTAGTCGCCTCGGCACCACGCAGCCGTTCGCTGCGTCGACCTCACCGGACGCCCCGCTCGTCGAGCGGGGCGTTCCGTCGTGTCGGGACCGCAAATCCCGCGGGTGCGCCGTGCCGAGGAGTAGGTTCCGACCCACCAAGCACACCTCGACGACGGGACGGGTGATGGCCCCACAGTCCGTGATGAAGACGCACCGGCGCCGGGGGCTGTTCGCGGCCGCGGCCGTCACCCTGCTGGTAGCCGTGGCGGGATGCTCCGACAACTCGACGACCGAGCCGGCCACCACCACGGCCGAGTCGACCGCGGCGATGAACCCCGCCGTCGCGCAGCGGCTCGACTCGGCGATCCAGGCCACGATGGCGGAGGCCTCGGTGCCCGGCGTCATCGTCGGTGTCTGGGGTCCGGACGGCAACTACGTCAAGGCGTTCGGCGTCGCCGACAAGGCCACCGGCGCCCCGATGCAGACCGACTTCTACACCCGGATCGGCAGCCTCACGAAGACGTTCACGGTCACGGGCGTGCTCCAGCTCGTCGACGAGGGCAAGGTCGGCCTCGACGACCCGATCTCGAAATACATACCGGGAGTGCCCGCCGGCGACCAGATCACGATTCGGCAGCTCGCGCGCATGCAGAGCGGGCTCGCGAACTACACCGCGAGCGAGGAGTTCCAGAAGGCGTTCTTCGCGAATCCGCGGGCGCCCTTCACGCCGCAGCAGCTGCTCGGGTACGCGTTCGCGATGCCCGCGTCCTTCCCGCCCGGTCAGGGCTTCCAGTACTCGAACACCAACACCACGCTGCTGGGGCTGGTGGTCGAGCAGGTCAGTGGAATGTCGTTGCCGGACTACATTTCGCAGAAGATCCTCGCACCGCTGAAGATGGATCAGACGAACTTCCCCACCACGAACGCCTTCCCGGCCCCGCACGCGCAGGGGTACACGGTGCAGACCGCGGACGGCAAGGAGGCGACGGCCACCGACTGGGACCCGTCGTGGGGCTGGGCGGCGGGTGCGATGATCTCGACGCTCGACGACCTGCACACCTGGGGGCCGGCACTGGCGACCGGCACGCTGCTCACCCCGGAGACCCAGAAGCAGCGGCTGGAAACCGTGAACGCGCCCGGATATCCCCCGAACGTCGGCTACGGCCTCGGCCTGTTCAACGCCGCCGGGTGGATCGGGCACAACGGCAGCCTGCCCGGCTACCAGACGGTCACGGTCTACCTGCCGGAGAAGCAGACGACCCTGGTGATCATGACCAACACGGACACCGCGTACGAGGGCAGCGAGCCGAGCACGCTGCTCGGGACCGCGATCACCGAGATCATCTCCCCGGACCACGTGTACCGGCTGACCGAGACCGCGCCGACGCCCGGCGAGTCGCCCGCACCGACACCGTCGGCCACCCGCTAGCGGGCCGGGGCACCCATCCGCACACCACCGTGATCCGACGTCCTCGGGACGTACGATGCGAGTGTGCGGAGGCGGGGCTTCCGGTCACCGACGTCATGACCGGACGCGGAGAGGTCACCACCCGGCGCCCGGTGGCGCGGGCGGTGGCGGGGATCGTCGCCGCGGCCGTGGCACTCGGGGTCGGCGAGCTGGCGTCGGTCCTCGTCGGTCCTGACTCCTCGCCCTTCCTCGCTGTCGGATCGGTGACCGTGGACCGCAGCCCGGCCTGGGCCCGCGAGTTCGCGATCACCACGTTCGGCACTCACGACAAACCGGCGCTGTTCGTCGGGATGTCGGCGGTCATCGTGGCGATCGCGGCCCTCGCCGGGCTGATGGAGCGGCCGCGGGGGCCCTACGGCAGCGCGATCCTCGCCCTCCTCGGCGTGGTGGGTGTGTCCGCCGCCGTGTCCCGGCCCGGCGCGACGTGGACGGCCGCGCTGCCCACTGTCGTCGGCGTGGCGCTCGGGGTCGTGGTGCTGCGGCTGCTCACCGCGGCCGCGGTCACACCCGCCCCGCCGGCGTCGGGGGCGTCGTGGCCCTCGCGGCGGCGGTTCCTGCTGCTCGCCGGGGCGGCGGTCGCGTTCGCCGCCGGTGCCGGGGCTCTCGGAGCGCGGGCGGGACAGCGCCTCGCCGGCGTGCTCGAGAACCGGCGCGGCGTCACGCTGCCCAGCGTCGCCGACCGGGCCGCGCCGATCCCGGCCGGCGCGGACGTCGCGGTGCCCGGCGGCACCAGCTTCCTCACCCCCGACGACACCTTCTACCGCATCGACACCGCGTTGCGGGTGCCCCGGTTGCGGACCGACGAGTGGCGCCTGCGCATCCACGGCCTGGTCGACCGGGAACTGACGCTGACCTGGGACGACCTGCGCCGGCGAACCCCGATCGAGCGGGCGATCACGCTGACCTGCGTGTCCAACGACGTCGGTGGGAGCCTGGCCGGCAATGCGGTGTGGATCGGCTACCGCGTCGACGAGCTCCTCGACGAGGTCGGGGTCCGTCCCGACGCCGACATGCTGCTGTCCACGAGCGTCGACGGCTTCACCGTCGGCACGCCGGTCGCCGTGCTGCGCGACGGGCGCGACGCGATGCTGGCGGTCGCGATGAACGGCGAACCGTTGCCCCTCGCCCACGGGTTCCCGGTGCGTCAGGTGGTGCCGGGCCTGTACGGATTCGTCTCGGCCACCAAGTGGGTGGTGGACTGGGAGCTGACCAGATTCGATCGGGCGCAAGCGTATTGGACGCGGCGCGGCTGGGCGGCCCAGGCGCCGATCAAGACGGCGTCCCGGATCGACGTGCCCGCGGCGTTCGCGTCGGTGCCGGCGGGGCGGCTGGTCGTCGCGGGCACCGCATGGGCACAGCACCGCGGCATCGCGGCGGTCGAGGTGCGGGTCGACGAGGGCGCCTGGCATGCGGCGACGTTGGCACCGTCGTACTCCGTCGACACCTGGCGGCAGTGGACGTGGGAGTGGGACGCGTCGGCCGGGACACACGCCTTGCAGGTGCGGGCCACCGACCTCGACGGCAGCGTGCAGACGCCGGAGCGGCGGACCCCGATACCGGACGGCGCGACCGGCTGGCACAGCCGCACGATCACGGTGGAGCGCTGACCCGCCCGTGCGCGAGTTTCACCGCGGTTGGGGGAATCTCACGCACCGGCGCGGGGGTACGGTGAGCCGATGGTGACCATCGACGTCGTCCGAGGCGACATCACCCGGTTCGAGGCCGACGCGATCGTGAACGCGGCGAACTCCGGTCTGCTCGGTGGCGGGGGAGTCGACGGTGCCATCCACCGGGTCGGCGGCCCCGCCGTCCTCGCGGAGTGCAGGCGGCTGCGCGAGACGACCCTGCCGGGTGGTCTGCCCGCCGGGGACGCCGTCGCGACCACGGCCGGAAATCTGCCCGCGCGCTGGGTGATCCACACGGTCGGGCCGGTGTACTCGGCGGCCGAGGACCGGTCCGCGGTGCTGCGGTCGGCCTACACCCGCAGTCTCGCGGTGGCCGACGAGCTGGGCGCGCGGACGGTCGCGTTCCCGCTCGTGTCGGCGGGCGTCTACGGCTGGCCGCACGCCGACGCCGTACACCAGGCGGTCAGCGCCGTGCGGTCGGCGTCGACGTCGGTGCGGAGGGTCACGTTCGTCGCGTTCGGTGACGCGATGGCCGACCTTCTGCGGCGGGAACTGTCGCCGCTGGTGGCGGTGGAGGAGCTGGCCACCAGGCTCGGGTCGGCGCGGCCGACGGTGCTGCTCGACGTCCGGTGGGCGCTGGGCGACCCGCACGGACACGACCACTTCCTGCGCGGCCACCTTCCCGGAGCCCGATTCGTGGACCTGGACACCGAACTGGCCGCGCCGCCGACCCCGGAGCTGGGCAGGCACCCCCTGCCCGCGGCCGCGGACCTGCAGGCGTCGGCGCGGCGCTGGGGCATCGACGACGGCGACGTCGTGGTCGTCTACGACGCCACCGGGAACACGGCGGCGGCGCGCGCCTGGTGGCTGCTGCGCTGGGCCGGCATCGCCGATGTGCGGATGCTCGACGGCGGGCTGCAGGCATGGACCGCGGCCGGATACCCGCTCGAGGAGGGCCCCGGCGTCCCGGTCGCGGCGGGGACCGTCGTGCTCGGCTCCGGGCACCTGCCGACCGTCACGATCGACGAGGTCGCCGACCTGGCGCGGGACGGGATCGTGCTCGACGCCCGGGCCGCGGAACGGTACCGCGGCGAGGTGGAACCGGTCGATCCGCGGGCGGGCCACATCCCGGGCGCCCGCAGCGCTCCGACCACCGAAAACCTCGACGGTGCAGGACGATTCGCCGATGCGGCGACTCTGCGGCGCCGCTTCGCCGAGCTGGGGGCCGACGGGTCGGTCCCGGTCGCCGCGTACTGCGGGTCCGGCGTCAACGCCACCCACGAGGTGGCCGCGCTCGCGATCGCCGGGATCGAGGCCGCCTTGTTCCCCGGCTCGTGGTCGCAGTGGTCCGGCGATCCGGCGCGGCCGGCCGCGACCGGGCCGAACCCGTAGAACCGGCGGCCCGTCCCGTCCTATGCCCGGGAGAACTCCGACGCCCGGCGCACCTGGTCCGGAGTGGGCCGCACGCCGGTGTAGAGCGCGAACTGCGCCGCCGCCTGCAGCGCGATCACCTCGGCGCCGGTGACGACGGTCCTGCCGAGCTCGACGGCCGCGCGGATCAACGGGGTCTCCGGCGGCAGCGCGACCACGTCGAACACCACCTCCGACGCCGCGACGGCGTCCGCGTCGAACGGCAGGTCGTCGGCGCCGGGACCACCCGCCATCCCGATCGGCGTCGCGTTCACCAGCAGCCGTGGTCGCAGGTCCCCGAGTTCGGGGCGCCATGCGAAGCCGTACCGCTGCGCGAGCGCCCGGCCCGTCGTCGCGTTGCGGGCCACCACCGTGACCGCACGGAAACCGTTGTCGCGCAAGGCGGCCACCACGGCCTTGGCCATGCCGCCGCTGCCCGCGACCGCGACCGTCGACGCCGGATCGACGCCGCGGTCGGCGATCAGCGTCGCCACCGCCTCGTAGTCGGTGTTGTAGGCGTGCAGGACGCCGTCCTCGTTGACGAGGGTGTTCACCGAGTCGATCGCGGCGGCCGACGGGTGCATCACGTCGACGAACTCGATGCACGCCTCCTTGAACGGCATCGACACCCCGCAGCCGCGGATGCCGAGTGCGCGGATCCCGGCGATCGCGGCGGGCAGGTCGGTCGTCGTGAAGGCCTTGTAGACGAAGTCCAGGCCCAGCTCCTCGTACAGGAAGTTGTGGAAGCGGGTGCCGATGTTCGACGGCCGCGCGGACAACGACATG
Organism: Rhodococcus olei; assembly: GCF_039540555.1. Classification (NCBI taxonomy): domain Bacteria; kingdom Bacillati; phylum Actinomycetota; class Actinomycetes; order Mycobacteriales; family Nocardiaceae; genus Rhodococcus; species Rhodococcus olei. Next base: position 16,324 of record NZ_BAABFB010000035.1, read on the forward strand.
CACAGCGTCGTGTCCTTGGTGATGGTGTCCCTGCTGATCCGGTGCACCGGTCCACGGTATCGCCGACCTGGGTCGGGGGCCGGTCGGGCGGGTTCGCCGCTAGTGACTCGCCTCACATCTGGACGTAGAGTCGTCGGTGCGTCACGGCCCTCGCCGTGGCGCGAAATCCGCGGTGGTGGTGGCAGGGGAGCTGCAGGTAGGGGTCTGAGCTGGGTGAAGTTACCAGACGGTAGGTGCGCCGGCCGCCGGGCCGACCGTTGCGCGCCACGCCGATAGCAGTACGCTTGTCTTGTTTGGCGCGCCGACCCGGCGCCCGGGTTCGTTGTATAGGTTTACCGATTGAGTCGTTCGCCGACCGCTCACAAAGCGGACGGCAAACCGTGTGACCAGGGGAAACTTCCTAGGAGGACGCGAAGTACACATGTCCAAGATCAAGGTTGAGGGCACCGTCGTCGAACTCGACGGCGACGAGATGACACGCATCATCTGGCAGTTCATCAAAGACAAGCTGATCCATCCGTACCTCGATGTGAATCTCGAGTACTACGACCTCGGTATCGAATACCGCGACAAGACCGACGACCAGGTCACGATCGACGCCGCGAACGCCATCAAGAAGCACGGCGTCGGCGTCAAGTGCGCGACGATCACGCCGGACGAGGCCCGGGTCGAGGAGTTCGGCCTCAAGAAGATGTGGCGCTCGCCCAACGGCACCATCCGCAACATCCTCGGCGGCACCATCTTCCGCGCGCCGATCCTGATCTCCAACGTGCCGCGCCTGGTTCCGGGCTGGACCAAGCCGGTCATCGTCGGACGTCACGCGTTCGGTGACCAGTACCGCGCCACCGACTTCAAGGTCCCCGGCGCAGGCACCGTCACCATCACGTACACCCCCGAGGACGGCTCCGAGCCGATCCAGCACGAGGTGTGCAAGATTCCCGAGGACGGCGGCGTCGTCATGGGGATGTACAACTACAAGAAGTCCATCCAGGACTTCGCGCGTGCCTCGCTGGCCTACGGCCTGCAGCAGAACTACCCGGTCTACCTGTCGACCAAGAACACGATCCTCAAGGCCTACGACGGCATGTTCAAGGACGAGTTCCAGCGGATCTTCGAGGAAGAGTTCAAGGCCGAGTTCGACGCCGCGGGCCTGACCTACGAGCACCGCCTGATCGACGACATGGTCGCCTCCTCGCTCAAGTGGGAGGGTGGCTACGTCTGGGCCTGCAAGAACTACGACGGCGACGTCCAGTCGGACACCGTCGCGCAGGGCTACGGCTCGCTGGGCCTGATGACGTCCGTGCTGATGACCCCGGACGGCAAGACCGTCGAGGCCGAGGCCGCGCACGGCACCGTCACCCGGCACTACCGTCAGCACCAGCAGGGCAAGCCGACGTCGACCAACCCGATCGCGTCGATCTTCGCCTGGACCCGGGGCCTCGAGCACCGCGGCAAGCTGGACAGCACGCCCGAGGTGATCAACTTCGCGCAGCAGCTCGAGGACGTCGTCATCAAGACCGTCGAGGGCGGCCAGATGACCAAGGACCTCGCGCTGCTCGTCGGCGGGGACCAGGGCTACCTGACCACCGAGGAGTTCCTCGGCGCGCTCGACGAGAACCTGCAGAAGGCGTACGCGGCGAAGTAAACCGCGCGAGCCACACCCGAAGGGGCGTCCGGACACTCCGGGCGCCCCTTCGGCGTTCCCCGGGCGCGAGCGGCGGCGGGTGAGCGAACTCACGCCGTCTCGCTTGGCGGTCCGGGCGCCGCCGCGACCACAATCGACCAGTGGTTTCGTCGACACTGCCCAGCGCCGGACTCGCACCCGCCCGGAGCGGCGGTCGTGCGATGGCGATGCTCGCGCTGTCGCTCGGCGGCTTCGGGATCGGGACCACGGAGTTCGTCGCGATGGGTCTGCTGCCCGAGATGTCGACCGGGCTCGGGGTCGGCGAACCGACCGCGGGACACGTCGTCTCCGCGTACGCGCTCGGCGTGGTGGTCGGCGCCCCGACGATCGCGGCCCTGACTGCGCGGGTCCCGCGCCGCACCCTGCTCGTCGCCCTGATGGTCGCGTTCACCGTCGGAAACGCCGCGTCGGTGTTCGCGCCCGGCTACCCGGCCCTGATGGTCGCCCGGTTCGTCGCCGGGCTCCCGCACGGCGCGTACTTCGGGGTGGCGGCGCTGGTCGCGGCCCACCTCGCGCAGCCGGGTCGGCGGGCGAAGGCGGTCGCGACGGTGATGCTCGGCCTCTCCGTGGCCAACGTGATCGGGGTGCCGGTCGCCACCTGGATCGGGCAGCACCTCGGGTGGCGGGCCGCGTTCGCGCTCGTCGCGGTCGTCGGCGTCGTCACGGTCTTCTCTCTGCTCAGGTGGATTCCGCCCCTGGACGCGATGCCGACGACGAACCCGATCACCGAACTCGGTGCGCTGTCGCGGGTGCAGGTGTGGCTGACGTTGGTGATGGGCATGGTCGGCTTCGGCGGCATGTTCGCCGTGTACGCCTACATCAGCACCACGTTGACCGACGTGTCCGGTCTGGCGCGCTCGCTGGTGCCGCTCGCGCTGATGCTCTACGGACTCGGGATGGTGGCCGGGAACGTGGTCGGCGGTCACCTCGCCGATCGGGCGCTGATGCCCGGGCTCGCCGCCTCGATGGCCGCGCTGGTCGTGATCCTCGCGGTCTTCGTGGTCGCCGTGCGAACCCCGGTCACGGCGCTGCTGTTCGTGTTCCTGATCGGGCTGGCCGGGTCGGCGATGGTGCCGGCACTGCAGACCCGGCTGATGGACGTCGCGGCCGACGCGCAGACCCTCGCCGCCGCCCTCAACCACGCCGCCCTGAACATCGCGAACGCATTCGGCGCGTGGATCGGCGGGGTGGTGATCGCGGCCGGATTCGGGTACACCGCGCCGGCCGCGGTCGGCGCGATCCTCGCCGCCGCCGGACTGCTGGTGCTGGCCGTCGCGGTGCTGACGGCCCGGAACCCGGTGCGGTAGCTCAGCGCGCCCGGGAAGGCCCCGCGACGAGGGAATCGGCCATGCGGGTGTAGCGGTCGGCGACCTCGTCGATCGACAGCGGCCCCGACGGATCGAACCACTGGCACACCCCGTTGACCAGATCCAGCAGTGCCATCGTGACCAGGTCGGAGTCGCCGGGCGCGACGTCGGGGCCGTGGAGCGCGCCGACGACGTCGCGGACGGCGCCCTGGTAGGAGCGCTGCATGCCGACGATCGTCGTCAGCTGTGCGGGGGACAGCGCGACGCGGTTGCCGAGGATGGTCAGGAGCTCGGTGCGCCTGTCGTTGCTGATCGTCAGGTGCAGCCTGATCGCGTCGCCCAGTCGGTCCCCGGGCGGACGCGCCCCGTCGCGCAGCACCGCGAGCAGTGCGGCGTTGAAATCGGCCATGAACTGCCGGGATATCGCGAACAACACGTCCTGCTTGTTCCGATAGTGGTGATACATCGTCGACGACGAGATGCCGACGGCCTCGGCGATGTCGCGGATCGTGGTCGAACCGTACCCCCGGTGGTGGAAGAGTTCCGCGGCCTCGACTCGGATCCGCTCGGCCACGTCGATCCCGTCGTCGAGACCGATGTTTCTCGCCATCTCCCACCTCCGACGCGGACCGCCACCCGGTTCCAGGCGTCCTGCGAAGTGAACCTAGCAGGACGTCGGTGGTCCGGAATCGAACGACTCCTCGGAACCTGCGCACAGCCGGCTCTGCGGAACCGGCTGTGCGGGTGGGTGTCTGGCGCTCAGGTGCTCGGGATGATGCTGGTGCCGAGGCGCCAGATGGTGTCCAGCAGTTCCTGACGCGAGGGGGTGACCTCGCGGCTCATCGCCTCGGCCATGAGTTCGCGGAACGCTCCGAGGAAGGCCGCCGCGGCCAGTCGCGCGTCGATCCCGGGTTCGATCTCGCCGTTGCGCTGCGCGTGTGCGATGTTGCGCGCGGCCATGTCGATCTGGGTCGCGAGCCGCTCCGCGTCGGCCTGCGCGGCCGACGGCTCGCGCAGTCGCCGGCCCACGACGATCCGGGCGAGCGGATCCTCGCACAGGAAGTCGATCTCCCTGGACAGACGCAGTCGCTCGCGCTCGATCCATCCCAGGTCCTCGGACACCGTGACGGCGAACACCGCGTCGTCGTAGGCGTCGTAGAAGGCATGGACGACAGCCGCGACCAGGCCGTCCTTCGCTCCGAAGTACCGGTAGAGCAGACCGGGGGAGACCTCGGCGCGGACCGCGACCTTGGCCACCTCCAGGGTTCCGCCGGTCTCCAGCAATTCCGCGCGGGCGGCCTCGATGAGACGCAACCGAGTGGCGCCTCCTCGGGCCGTCAGCGCGTGGGGGGATCTGTCAGGGGATGATGACATTGTTCGGGTCCGGCTGCTCTTCCTTGGGTGCGGTGCTGTAGTCCCCGAACGGCTCGTCCCGCACCTTCACCATCGCGGAAACGCCCTGCTGCTCAGCCAGTTCGATGAACTCCAGCGCTTCGGGAGTGTTGCGCATCAGTCCGTCGAGGATCGGACCGAGCATCTGCGTGCTGGCCAGTCCCATGTTCTCGTACGCCTGGTTGACGATGAGCTTCATCGCGGACAGCTGGGAGACCGGGATGCTGGACAGCTGCTGGGCCAGTCGGGAGACCTCGTCCTCGAGCTCCGCAAACGGCACCGCCTTGTTGATGAGTCCGATCTCCGCGGCCTGGGCGCCGGAGACGGGTTTGCCGGTCAGAGCATACTCCTTGGCCTTCGTCAGCCCGAGGCGGTAGATCCACATGCCGGAGAGGTGGCATCCCCACATGCGCGCGTAGGGGGTGCCGATCCGCGCGTCCTCGGAGGCGATCACGAAATCGGCGCCCAGCGCCATCTCGCTTCCGCCGCCGAGGCACCAGCCGTGGATCTGGGCGATCACCGGCTTGGGGCTGCGCCACATGCTCATGAACTTCTGGGTCGGGGCCTCCGAGGGCGCGGTCGCCATGACGAAGTCCTTGCCTGCGTCCCACTTGCCGTCGGTGTTCATCTGGTCGCCCCAGTGCTGGAACCCGCCGCCGAAATCGTATCCGGCACAGAATGATCGGCCGGCACCGCGGACGACGATCACCTTGACCTCGGGATCGCGGGTGGCCCTGGTCATGGCGTCCTGGAAGTCGTCGGGCATCGGCGGAACGATCGTGTTCAGCCGGTCCGGACGGTTGAACGTGATCGTGGCGACGGGACCTGCGACGGAGTAGATCAGGGTCTGGTACATCTTCCACCTTCCTTGGTAAAGTGAATTCACTTTAGCTTTCGTTTCGTCCGGTTGTCCACCCCGATCGAGCGTCTCGGTCGGCCGCCGATCGGACCCATTGACGGACGTGTGTGACGTGGGTAACTTGAGGCGCGATCCGGCGGTCGATCAAGCGATCGACCCAATTGTCTTGTGTTCTAACACTATCCATTCAACTGATGCGCAGAGAGGCGGTTGGCCGCCATGGAGTTGTCACCAGTCGGTCCGCTCACGGCCCCGAGGCCGGGAACCAGGGTCGTCGTCACCGGCGCGGCCGGCGGGATCGGTGTCGCGTTGATCGCCGCCCTGGCCGGACACGGGTGCGACGTCGTCGGAGTCGACCGTCCGGGCACGGTGCTGCCGGACGGACTCGGGGCGATCCCGCTCGTCGAGGCCGACCTCGCCGACGAGACGGCTGCTGCGGCGGCGGTCGACGGGGCGGTGTCTCGCCTCGGTGGGTTGGACTGTCTGATCGGCGCCGCGGCGAGTGTGGCGTCGGTGCATCGCGCCTCGTCGTTCTCTCCGGGTGTGTTCCGGCGGGATGTCGAGTCGAATCTGTTGTCCCAGTTCTGGACTGCTCAGGCCGCTCATGGCGCTCTGGTCGAGAGCGGGTGCGCGAACCTGGTGTTGTTCTCCTCGACCGGGGCGTTGGACGGGTTGCCCGGTCAGGTGTCGTACGGGGCCGCCAAGGCGGGCGTGCTCGGGTTGGTGCGCACGCTGGCGGCGGAGTGGGCCGACTCGGGCATCCGCGTCAATGCCGTCGTCCCCGGGCTGGTGGCCACCCCGAAGGTGCTGTCGATGCCCGAGTCCACCCGTGGTCGCGTGCTGCGCAACGTCGCGATGAGGCGTCTGGTGGAGGTGGACGAGGTCGTGGCGACCGTCCTGTTCCTGATGTCGCCCGGAGCCGGCGCGATCACCGGCCAGTCGCTGCGGGTCGACGGGGGCGCGGGGATCAACACCGAAGGCCTCTACCGCTGATGTCCCGGCTCCACCCCGGCGGTCGGGTGCGGCCGACGATCACCATCTGAACAGGAACAACCATGACCAACACTCAGCAGGATTCGACACGGACGGACGTGCTCGTCCTCGGTGCCGGGTTCTCCGGTCTCGCGGCGGCCGCGATGATCTCCCGCGTCGGTGGTCTCGACTACCTGATCCTCGAGCAGGGCGACGACGTCGGCGGGACGTGGCGGGAGAACACCTACCCCGGGTGCGCCTGCGACATCCCGTCGCCGCTCTACTCGTTCTCGTTCCGGCAGAACCCCGATTGGCGCCATCTGTTCGCGCCGCAGCAGGAGATCCTGCAGTACCTCCGGGACACCAGTGCGGAACTGAGGATCACCGAGCGAATCCGCTTCGGAACCAAGGTCACCGGTGCGGCCTGGGACGAGCAGGACGCGTCCTGGACGGTCGACACGGAGGACGGCGCGGTCTTCCGGGCGCGATTCCTGGTGTCCGCGATGGGAATTCTGCACCATGCCTCCTACCCCGACCTGCCCGGCATCGAGAACTTCGACGGCCCGGTGTTCCATTCCGCGCACTGGGATCATTCGGTCGACCTGGACGGCAAGCGGGTGGCCGTCGTCGGCACCGGTGCGAGCGCGATCCAGTTCGTCCCCGCCATCGTCGACCGGACCGCCACGCTCGCGCTCTTCCAGCGGACCGCCCCGTGGATCGTCCCGAAGTTCAATCGCGCGTTCCCCGAGGGGGAGCGGGAACAGATGCGGCGCAACCCGATCAAGCGGTGGTACCGGCGCGCGCGGCTGTTCTGGATCCACGAGAAGCGGGCCCGGGGATTCGTCTCGGACACCTCGAAGATGGGGCCCACGAAGGCCATGGCCTCGGACCATCTGCGGAAGCAGGTCCGCGATCCCGAGTTGAGGGCGAAGCTCACGCCGGACTACGAGATCGGCTGCAAGCGCCTGCTCATCTCCAGTGACTACTACCCGGCCCTGGTCAAGCCGCACGTCGACGTCGTCACCGCCGGCGTCGAGGAGGTCCGGGCGCGGTCCGTGGTCGCCGCCGACGGAGCCGAGTACGGTGCGGACGTCCTCATCTTCGGCACCGGCTTCGACGCGCAGAACAGCCTGACGCGGGTGCCGATCCGCGGGCGCGACGGCGTGGCCCTCGGATCCCGGTGGGCCTCGGGACCGGAGGCGTATCTCGGTACCACGGTCGCGGGTTTCCCGAACCTCTTCCTGCTGTGCGGCCCGAACACGGGCCTCGGACACAACTCACAGGTCTTCATGATCGAGGCCCAGGTCAGATATCTGATCGGGTGCCTGCGGTACGCGGGTCGCGACGGTGTCCTCGAGGTCAAGGGTGACGCCCAGGACCGCTTCAACCGGTTCCTGCAGGGACGCCTCTCCTCGACCGTGTGGCAGGCCGGTGGCTGCACGAGCTGGTACCAGGACCCCGTCACCGGGCGCAACACGCTGCTGTGGCCCAGATCGACGCTGTCGTACTGGCTCCGCACCCGCGTCGTGCGGCGTTCCGACTATCTGCGCCGCACCGCCGTCACCCGTGCGCAGTCGTCCGTCACCGCCGCCTGACCCGCGCCGCGAACTCGTTCCGAATCCTGCCGAACCCCTCACCCAATCCCGAAAGGCCCTGCGATGACGACGATCCCCGAACTGATCCACCGCAACGCCGAAGAATTCCCCGACAAGCCCGCGCTCACCCACGACGGAGAGACCCTCACCTGGCGGGAGACCCGGTTGAGCATCGCCCGGATCGCGCTCGGACTGTCGCGGCTGGGCGTGGGGACGGGTGATCGTGTCGCGATCATGATGTCCAGCCGGCCGGAGCACTGGCTGACGGATCAGGCGGTCGCGCATCTGGGCGCGCTGCCTGCCACGGTGTACGGCACCATGCCCTCCTCGCAGGTCGCCTACGTGGCCAGGCACAGCCGGGCCCGGGTGGCCGTGCTCGAGGGGGCCGACGAGGTCGCGCGCTGGCTTCCGGTGCTCGACGCGCTGCCCGATCTCGAGCGGGTGGTCGTACTCGATCCCGCCGCGGGTGTCGCCGACGACGAGCGTGTCGTCCGGTGGTCGGACGTGGTGACCGACGAGGTGGACCTGGCCGCGTTCGAGGCCGGGTGGCGGCAGATCACGGCGGACGATCCCGTCACGTTGATCTACACCTCCGGGACGACGGGCGAGCCCAAGGGGGTGCTGCTGACGCATCGCAACGTGATCGCCAACGCGGAGGCCCGGGACGCGGCGTCGCCGGCGCCCGCACATTTCCGCAGCATCTGCTACCTGCCCCTCGCCCACATCGCGGAGCGCATGGTGTCCGTCTACATGGTCATCCACAAGGCCGGCTGGGTGACGTTCTGCCCGGATCCCGGTCGGCTGGTGGAGGTTCTCGTCCGGACCCGTCCGACCAGTTTCTTCGGTGTCCCCAGGATCTGGGAGAAGCTCGCGGCCGCGTTGCGGGCCCGGCCGGGTGCGTCGGCCGCGGACGTCGGGCTCGACCAGGTTCAGTGGGCGTGCAGCGCGGCCGCGCCGCTGCCGGTGGACGTGCAGGAGTACTTCAGGTCGCTGGGGGTCTCGATCGTCGAGGCGTGGGGGATGACCGAGGCGACCGGGGTGGTCACCTCGACCAGCACGGAGGATTTCCGCGTCGGATCGGTCGGGTTCCCGATCCCCGGCACCGAGATCAAGCTCCTCGACGACGGCGAGGTCCTGGTGCGCGGCCCGATCGTGTCGATCGGGTACCTGCAGGGGGACGGATCCGTGGTCCCGGTCACCGACGACGACGGGTGGATGCACTCGGGTGACGTCGGGCGGATCGACGACGACGGGCACCTGTACATCGTCGATCGGAAGAAGGACCTGATCATCACCGCCGGTGGGAAGAACATCGCACCGGCCGCGGTGGAGGCACTGCTGATCAAACACCCCCTCGTCGGGCAGGCGTTGGCCTACGGTGACCGCCGGCCGTACGTCGTCGCGCTGGTCGTTCTCGACCCGGTGGCGGCGAGCGGGTGGGCGAGCGCGCGGGGCATCGAATTCGAGTCCCTCGACGAGCTCGCCACGCATCCCGATGTGATCGCGGAGATCGACCGCGCCGTCGCGCTCGCGAACGAGGACCTCGCCCGGGTGGAACAGGTCAAGCGCTACACCCTGCTCACGTCGGAGTGGACTGCGGACAGCGGTGAACTCACGGCGAGCCTGAAGGTCAAGCGCCGGGTGGTCCACGACATGTACGCCGCAGCCATCGAGGAGCTGTACGAGTCCGCGTAGGTGTGAGTGCGCGCACGAGAACTGGCGTCGACGGTCTCGGCTACGGTTCTCGGCGTGCCCCACATCATCACGACCGTCAACGTCAACGGCGTCCGCGCCGCCGCGAAGAAGGGTCTGCTCGAGTGGCTCACGGCCACCGACGCCGACGTGGTCTGCCTGCAGGAGACCCGTGCCGACGACAAGCAGCTGCACGGCACCCTCGCGCCCGCGCTGGACGCAGGCTGGTCCGTCGTCACCGCCGAGTCGGCCGTGAAGGGCCGCAACGGTGTCGCGCTGCTCTCGCGTCGGCCCGCGGACGCGGTGCGGGTCGGTCACGGCGACGACGAGTTCGCCGACGCCGGCCGCTACCTCGAGGCCGATTTCGGCGAGCTGACCGTCGCGAGCCTGTACCTGCCGTCGGGGGAGGTCGGCACCGAGCGGCAGGACGAGAAGGAACGCTTCCTCGACTCCTTCGGCGCGCACCTGGCCCGGACCGCGGCGGCCGCCGCGGCCGGCGGTCGCGACGCCGTGGTCTGCGGTGACTGGAACATCGCACACACCGAACTGGACCTGAAGAACCACAAGGGCAACGTCAAGAACTCCGGCTTCCTGCCGCACGAGCGGGCCTGGATGGGGTCGGTGTTCGGGGAACACGGTTGGGTGGACGTGGTGCGCGGACTGCACCCCGACCTGCCCGGCCCGTACAGCTGGTGGTCGTACCGAGGCAAGGCGTTCGACAACGACTCCGGGTGGCGGATCGACTACCAGGTCGCCACCCCCGGCCTGGCCGAGCGGGCCAAGGAGGCCGTCGTCGAGCGTGCCGCGACCTACGACCAGCGGTGGTCGGACCACGCCCCGGTGACGGTGCAGTACCGATGACGGCGCTCGGGACGCGGGCGCGCGTCGTGCTCGGCGTGCTCGTCGTCGTCCTTCTCGCGGTCGCGGGCGTCCTGTTCGCGGATCGCGACGGCGGCAGCGGGCCGGACACGACCGTCGCCGCGTCGACCGCCCCCACGCGGACGTCCCTCGCCTCGACCACACCGGACGCATCCACACCGCCCCGGACCGCCGCCGTCGACCGGACCGCCGCCCCGCCCCAGACCATGGGCCCGCGCAGCGTGGTCCCCGTGCCGGTGTCCGCCGCGGCATGGGCGACGCTGGCCGAGATCGACTCGGGACGCTGGCCGGGGTCGGCGAACGCACCCGGCACCAAGGGCGGGGACACCTGGCGCAACCGGGAGGGCACGTTGCCCCGCACCGACGTCGCCGGAGCGCGGATCGACTACCGCGAATGGGACGTGAACCCGAAACGGCGCGGCGAAACCCGCGACGCGGAGCGGATCGTGACCGGCAGCGACACCAGCGCCTGGTACACCGGTGACCACTACCAGTCGTTCGTGAGGATGCGCTGATGACGACACTGCAGCAGTTCGCCACCGCCGACTCCGGTGCGGGGGTGGCCGTCCTGGCCGGATCGCCGCGGGGCGCCGACAACGCGGCGTACGCGATGACCGAGAACGGGCACCTCGTACGCATCGTGCGGGGCGCGAAGATGCCGACGGTCGCAGCCGTGTTCGACGAGTTCGCCGCCGCCCTGCAGTTCCCGTACTACTTCGGTGCGAACAAGGACGCCTTCGACGAGTGCCTGCGCGACTGGCGGGACTGGCTCGGCGACGCCCCGCACCTGATTCTGATCGTGCGCGACGCCGACGCGGTGCTGGCCGCCGAATCCGGGCAGCTGCCCTGGTTGTTGTCGGCGCTGGCGGACGCGGGGATCCCGGTGGTGGCCCAGTCCGAGCGGCTCGACGCGGCCGCCCTGGCACGCCGCTGGACCGAGGCGGGTGCCGCGGTGACGCGCCTGGACCCCTGACGCGGACCGCGCTCAGGGTGGGGATCGTTGCGGCGACTGGGCATGAAAGGATCGAGGCCATGTCGAGTTCCGAATCGTCCGCCCCCACCGCCCGGCCGCGGGTACTCTCCGGCATCCAGCCGACCGCCGACTCGTTCCACCTCGGCAACTACCTCGGCGCGCTGGCCCAGTGGGTGCCGTTGCAGGACGACTTCGACGCCTTCTACTTCATTCCCGACCTGCACGCGATCACCGTGCCGCAGGAACCGAAGGAACTGCGCAAGCGCACCAAGATCGCGGCGGCGCAGCTGCTGGCCCTCGGCATCGACCCGGAGCGTTCGACGCTGTTCGTCCAGAGTCAGGTGCCCGAGCACGCACAGCTGGCGTGGGTCCTCAACTGCATCACCGGCTTCGGCGAGGCCAGCCGCATGACGCAGTTCAAGGACAAGTCCGCCAAGCAGGGCGCCGAGGCCGCGACGGTCGGGCTGTTCACCTACCCGGTGCTGATGGCCGCCGACATCCTGCTCTACCGGCCGCAGCGGGTGCCGGTCGGCGAGGACCAGCGTCAGCACCTGGAGATGGCCCGGGACCTCGCGCAGCGCTTCAACACCCGATTCGGCAAGACGTTCGTCGTACCCGAGGCGCAGATGATCAAGGGCACCTCCAAGATCTACGACCTGCAGGACCCGACCTCGAAGATGAGCAAGTCGGCGGCGACGGAGGCCGGGCTGATCAACCTGCTCGACGACCCGAAGGTGTCGGCGAAGAAGATCAAGTCCGCGGTCACCGACAACGAGCGCGAGATCCGCTTCGACCGGGAGAACAAGCCCGGCGTCTCCAATCTGCTCACCATCCAGTCCGCGCTGTCCGGCACGAGTGTCGAGGACCTCGAAAAGGGCTACGCGGGAAAGGGGTACGGCGACCTCAAGGCGGACACCGCGGAGGTGCTCGTCGAGTTCGTGACACCGCTGCGCGCGAAGGTCGACGAATTCCTCGCCGACCCGGCCGAGCTCGACCGGATCCTCGACGCGGGTGCCGCGCGGGCCCGCGAGGTGTCGTCCCGGGTGCTCGCGGCCGTCTATGACAAGGTGGGATTCCTTCCCCAGCACGGGTGAACGCGACGGGCGGGGACAGCGAGGAGGGGTGAGCGCCGGTGCCGGACGTCAAGGGGATGCTCGAACGCCGGCGCGCGGCCTGGCCGTGGCTCGACCACGTCGTTCGCGCGGGCGACCGGTACCAGCAGCAGAAGGGCGACTACTTCGCGGCCGGGATCACGTACTTCAGCGTGTTCGCGTTGTTCCCGATGCTGATGGTGGCGTTCGCGATCGGCGGTTTCGTGCTGGTGGAGAACCCGGAGATCCTCGACTCGATCCACGACGCGATCACCAAGGCGATGCCCGGTGACGTGGGGACCCAGATCAACCAGTTGATCGACTCCGCGGTCGCCGCGCGCGCCACCGTCGGCGTGTTCGGTCTCGTCGTCGCGGCGTACTCCGGCCTGGGCTGGATGGCGAACGTCCGCGAGGCGCTGACCGCGATGTGGGCGCAGCAGCACCCGGCGAGGGGGTTCGTCACGACGAAACTGCGCGACCTGTCCAAACTGGTCGGCCTCTTCCTCGCGGTGCTGGCCACGATCGCGATCTCGGTGCTCGCGCAGGGCGGGATCATCCGGACCGTCCTCGAGTCCCTCGGCGTCGACGATCAGGACGGGGTTCGGACCGTGATCCGGGTCGCGCTGTCCCTGCTCGCGATCGTCGTGACCTGGGCCCTGCTGATCTGGGTGATCGCCCGGCTGCCCCGGGAAGCGGTCACGCTGCGCAGCGCCGTCCAGGCCGCGCTGATCGCGGCGCTCGGGTTCGAGCTGTTCAAGCGGATCGGAGTGATCTACCTGCAGAAGGTGATGGGTGGGCCCGCGGGCTTGACGTTCGGGCCGATCATCGGCCTGCTGGTGTTCGTCTACTTCACCGCCCGACTCGTGCTGTTCGCGACGGCATGGGCGGCCACGGCCAGGGAGAACGAGGCGCGGGTGTTCGTGCCGCCACCGGAGCCGGCGGTCATCGAGGTTGCCGCCGCGCCGCCGACGAGTCCGACGGTCGCGGAGGCGCTGGCGCTGGTCGGCGCCGGCGCGCTCGCGGCGATCGGGGTGAGCGGGCTGATCCGGCGTCGGCACGATCGCGGCTGAGCCGAGGGTTCAGCGGCGCTGCCGTCGCTGGACGACCGCGGCCGCCGCGACCAGCAGCGCCGTCAATGCGGCGCCGACCGCGGCGATGACGGCCCGGGACACGTCGGACGAGCCCGCCGGCGGGACGGCGGCTGTCACGGCATCCGGAGTGGGTGAGCCGGCCGGCGGCCGGGCGAGGGTGATCGCCGTCGCCGCGTCGCCCTGCGTGCCCGGATCCACCAGCTCGCCGACCGACGTCCCCGCCGGCAGTGCGAAGCCGTGGTCGAGCAGTCTGGCCGCCTGTTCCCACGGCCGGATCGGGAGCACGTCCCCGGCCATCAGGGTCACCGCGAGACGGCGGCCACCACGCTCGGCGCCGCCGACGAAGGTCTGCCGGGCGTCGTCGGTGTAGCCGGTCTTGCCGCCGAGCGCGCCGTCGTAGTTGTAGAGCAGCCGGTTGTCGTTGGACAGGGTGAAGTCGGGGTGGTCCTTGTCCTCCGGATCGTCCGGGTTCCTGGGAAATCCGGGGAACTGCACCGTCTCGGTGTGGATCAGTTCGGCAAAGGTCTTGTTGCGCATGGCTTCCCGGTAGATCAGCGCGAGATCGTAAGCGGAACTGGACATTCCGGGCCCATCCAGGCCGGAGGGTGTGGCGGTACGGGTGTCGAGTGCGCCGAGACGGTGGGCAAGTTGGTTCATCTTGCGAACCGCCGCCTCGTCGCCACCGAGCTGGGCGGCGAGGGCGTGCGCGGCGTCGTTGCCCGACGCCATCACCAGCCCCTGCAGAAGTTGCCGGTTCGTGTACCGGCCGCCCTTGCCGAGGCCGACGGCGCTGCCCTCGGCGTTCGCGTCGTCCGCGGTCGCCACCACCGTCGTGTCGAGATCCAGTTCGTTCAGCGCGACGATCGCCAGCAGCATCTTGATGGTGCTCGCGGGCCGGTACCGGCCGTGCGGGTCCTTCGCCGCGAGCACCGCGCCGGTGTCGAGGTCGGACAGCACCCACGAGGTCGCCGCGATGTCGGCGGGAAGCGGGGGAGTACCCGGCGCGGTGATCACTCCGCAGCGGCCCAGGTCGCCGCCGCCGACCGGATCGGCAGGCACCGGCACCGGCGCCGGCGCCTGCTGCCCCGGGGCGGGCACCTCGGACAGGTCGATCGCCGGCGGCGGGACATCGCGATGGGGGCAGGAATCGGTGTTCGGTGTCGCGAACGGTGGGCTCGTCACCGGCGGGGGCGGCGGATCGCCTCCGAGCGGCTGCGCGGCCACGGGCGCACCGATCAGCCCGATCGCAGCGACGGCGATCGCGCAGCGGTGGGCGGTCCCGAACACAGTCATCGAAGAGGCAGGGTAACGCACCTTGCGCGGAGGTCTACGCGACGGTGGACGCGGCGCGCCGCCGCGGCCGGTTGTACGCCGCACACACGGCCAGAATCCACTGCCGATCGGTGACGTCGTCGGGGGTGCCGAGCCAGCTCGGGTCGATCGGCTCCACCGCGACCGCGGTGCGGTGCAGCCAGTGGGCCACCGCCTCGGCCCGCTCGGCGAGGTCCGCCGGCGGCGGAGTCTCGCCCGGGCCGAACAGTCCGGCGCCGGCGTGCAGGTACAGACCGTCGAGGATCTGCGACACCCGGTCGGAGGCCGTCAGGGTCGCGGTCGCCGACCGATAGTCGGTGTCGACGACTTCGGGATGCGCGGTGGTCAGAGCGATCCACAGACCGCGGGTGCGGCGCAGGTCGCGCTGGGCGCGCACCCATTCCTCGATCATCACGGACGAGCAGCCCCCGCTGACGAGAACGATCGCCGGCGTCCACCAGCCGTTCGCCGGATCGAGGTGCGTGCCGGGGTCGGTGACGAGGATGACGGCGCAGACACCGCTGATCACGGCGATGCCGGCGCAGTACAGACCGATCGCGCGACCGAGCGGGTTCCAACCGAGGTACCTGGCCCCCACCCAGACCGCGAACACCGTCGTCACGACCAGGTAGGCGTTCGTGAGAGCGCTGTGGCCCACCCACAGCTCGACCACGCCCACCACCAGCGCTGCGATCGCCGCGGTGGCCGCAGCCGGCCACTGGGGTCGGGCACTGAGGACGGTCAGCGACGCGGCCGCGATCAGTGACGTCGTGGCCGCGAACGCGATCAGGCACAGCTCGAACGCCGTCGCAGTCAGGGTGTCGCCGTACCCGTCGAGCACCGCCGTGACGGTGGTCGTGCGCACCGTCGCGGCCGTGGTCAACGCGATCGCGGCCACTGCGATCGACACCCGCGCCAGCGACGGCGGGCGCACGGTCAGGCGTCCGATTCGGGCGCCGACCGCGGTCGAGCACAGCAGTGCCACGATCCAGGTGATCAACCGAGCGCCTCGTCATAGCAGAGGAGGGGGCGCCAGTTGTCGCCCCGCTCGAACTGACCGAGACGTTGGAGCAGGCGGACCGCGAACGCCTCGGCCTCCCATTCCTGCAGCGCCTCGCTGGTCAGGTCGGAGGAACTCGCGGACCGCTGACTGAGCATGTACGCGATCAGGTCGTCGTCGGCGGCCAGTGTCGTCTCCGTGACCGCGGCACCGGGGTGGCGGAAGACGATGTGCCCGATCTCGTGGGCGAGTGTCCTGGTCACACTCGGCAGGCTACGCGCGATCACGATCAGGTCGTGATCCGGGAACTCCCGGCGCTGGCCCCACACACCCGGCCCCAGGTCCTCGAACTCGACCTCGATCCGCCGCCGCCGCGTCTTCGCCAGCGCCTGGACGATGTCCTCGACGGTCACGGCATGCGACTGCGCGGCCATGTCGAGGACCGCGTCGACGGCGGCCAGCACCCGCCGATGATTGCGGACCGGCCGCGAGCCGCTGTCGGATGCACCCATCACGGCCTCGGATCCAGGAACTCGGCGCGCGCCAGATTCAGTCGCGTGCGGGTGGCACGAGCGCCACGGAAACTCATGAAGCCCGTCGCTCCGGCGGCGAACAGGACCGTGGTCACTCCGGCGGCCGCGGCCCCGAGGTCACCTCCCGGGCGCGAATCGGCTGCCAGTGCGACGTCGCGGGTGGTGGACTGCGCTCCGTGGTCGGCGGCGGTCGCAGCGGCACCCGGATCGGGCGCCCCACGCGCGATCAGCGTCTCGTGGCCGGCGATGTCCCGTGCGGGAAGCCGGTCACGTTGACCCGCAGGAACATTGGGGTCGGCGCGGTCGGCGGGCGGATTCCCCGGACCGGCATTGTCGCCCGCCGGTGCGGCGTTGCCCGGTGGATCGTCCACCTGCGGCGCGGGCGCGCCCGGTTGCGCGGCCGGCGCACCGCCGTCGGGCTGAGGGCCCTGCGGCGCCGGCTGCTCCGCATCGCCGGGACCGGGCCGGTCGGGCGGATCGCCCGGGCCGGCGACCACCACGGACCCGGTCGTCGGTGTCGTCGTGGTCGGCTCGGGCGCTGTCGTCGTGGGTTCGGCCGTTGTGGTCGCCTCGGCCGTTGTTGTCGGCTCGACCGTGGTGGTCGGCTCCACGGTGGTCGTGGTGGGCTCGACGGTGGTGGTCGGCTCGACGGGGGTGGTCGGCTCGACCGTCGTGGTCGTGGGTTCGACCGTGGTGGTGGTCGGCTCGACGGTGGTTGTCGTCGGCTCCACGGTGGTCGTGGTGGGTTCGACCGTGGTGGTGGGCTCGACGGGGGTGGTCGGCTCGACTGTCGTGGTCGTGGGCTCGACCGTGGTGGTGGTCGGCTCGACGGTCGTCGTGGGCTCGACCGTGGTGGTCGGCTCGACGGTGGTCGTGGTGGGTTCGACGGTGGTGGTGGGCTCGACGGTGGTCGTGGTGGGTTCGACGGTGGTGGTGGGCTCGACGGGGGTGGTCGGCTCGACTGTCGTGGTCGTGGGTTCGACCGTGGTGGTGGTCGGCTCGACGGTGGTTGTCGTCGGCTCCACGGTGGTCGTGGTGGGTTCGACCGTGGTGGTGGGCTCGACGGGGGTGGTCGGCTCGACTGTCGTGGTCGTGGGCTCGACCGTGGTGGTGGTCGGCTCGACGGGGGTTGTCGTGGGCTCGACGGTGGTGGTCGGCTCGACCGTGGTGGTCGGCTCGACGGTGGTCGTGGTGGGCTCGACCGTGGTGGTCGGCTCGACTGTCGTGGTCGTGGGCTCGACCGCGGTGGTGGTGGGCTCGACTGTCGTGGTCGTGGGCTCGACCGCGGTGGTGGTGGGCTCGACTGTCGTGGTCGTGGGTTCGATCGTCGTCGTCGTGGGTTCGACCGTGGTGGTCGGCTCGACGGTGGTCGTGGTGGGCTCGACGGTGGTGGTCGGCTCGACTGTCGTGGTCGTGGGCTCCACGGTGGTGGTGGGCTCCACGGTGGTTGTCGTGGGCTCGACGGTTGTGGTGGTGGGTTTGACGGTAGTGGTGGTGGGTTTGACCGTCGTGGTGGGTTCGACCGCAGTGGTCGTGGGCCTGGTGGTGGTCGGCTTGGTGGTGGTGCTGGGCTTGGTCGTCGTGGGCTTCGGTCCGCCGCCGTTGCCGCAGTTGTCTCCGTGGTGCTCGTGGTCGCACCAACCGCCACCGTTGCCGTTGCCGTTGCCGTTCCCGCCACCGTTGCCGTTGCCGTTCCCGCCACCGTTGCCGTTGCCGTTCCCGCCACCGTTGCCGTTGCCGTTGCCGTTGCCGTTCCCGCCACCGTTGGCGTTGGCGTTGCCCTGTTCCTGAGTCGCCACTCCGGGTTCGGATCTGCCGTCACCGTTCGCGGCTGCGGCGAGTGCGGGGATGAACAGCAGCGAACCCAGCAAGGCGCTGGCGGTCAGGACCCGCCAGCGCCTTGTCGGTGTGAAAGTGGTGCGCACGCCTTCTACTCGGTGGAGTCCGGCGGGGTCGCCGGCAATCCCTCACTGCGCCGAAGCTTTTCGGCCATCGCGGTGAGTAGTTCCTGTGATTCGGTGGACAGGTCGAAGGCGCGCGCGGACAGCCGTCGCAGCCCGTACCCGCGGAGCTGCGCGAGCAGCTCGAGGTCGTGGTCGATGCGCGACGCGTAGATGTCGTCGAAGAAGTAGTCGGACTTGACCTTGAAGAACTGGGCAAGTGCCGCAACCGTTTCCGGCGACGGGTTGGTGCGCTGCCCGTTGCGGAGCTGCGAAATGTACGGCTTGGAAATGCGATGGCCGGCGGCATTGAGCGCCTCGGCGACCTCGGTGTTCGTATGAGGCTTCCGCCCCGGTGGATGTACCGACTCGAACAGCTTGTTCAGTCGAGATGCGAAATCTGACTCCATTGACGTAGGTCCCGATCCCTTCGTGTGTGACCCTGAAACCAGGGTCTCGCCCCCTCTGCCCGGCCATGGTAACGGATGGGTAGCCAACCGAGTGGGAGATTCTTGCGACGAAATGCAAGTATCTGCATCTGACCTGGGGAGAATGCACGCAAAGGCGCGGACCCGGGCGGGTCCGCGCCTTTGTAGCTGTTGCCGGATACAGCGAGCTCTCGTCCGCGGTCAGCGGGCGAAGAGCAGAGCCCGCTTGACCTCCTGGATGGCCTTCGTCACCTGGATGCCACGGGGGCACGCGTCGGTGCAGTTGAAGGTGGTGCGGCAGCGCCACACACCATCCTTGTCGTTCAGGATGTCGAGGCGCTCGGAGGCACCCTCGTCACGGCTGTCGAAGATGAAGCGGTGGGCGTTCACGATCGCGGCCGGGCCGAAGTAGCTGCCGTCGCTCCAGTACACCGGGCACGACGTGGTGCAGCACGCGCACAGGATGCACTTGGTGGTGTCGTCGAAGCGCGCGCGGTCGGCCTGCGACTGGATGCGCTCGCGGGTCGGCTCGTTGCCCGAGGTGATCAGGAACGGCTTGACGGCACGGAACGCGTCGAAGAACGGCTCCATGTCGACGACGAGGTCCTTCTCCACCGGCAGGCCCTTGATCGGCTCGACGGTGATGGTGACCGACTTGCCGTCCTTGGGCAGCAGGTCCTTCATCAGGATCTTGCAGGCCAGGCGGTTGACGCCGTTGATCCGCATGGCGTCCGAGCCGCACACGCCGTGCGCGCAGGAGCGACGGAACGTCAGCGTGCCGTCCAGGTAGCCCTTCACGTACAGCAGCAGGTTCAGCATGCGGTCCGACGGCAACGCCGGAACCTGGAAGCTCTCCCAGCGCTGACCCTCGCCGTCCTCGGGGTTGAAGCGAGCGATCTTGAGCGTGACCATCGTCGCGCCCTCGGGCACGGGCGGCAGCGCGGTGGCGTCCTTGTCTACAGCGGGTGCGGACATCAGTACTTACGCTCCATCGGCTCGTAGCGGGTCTGGACAACCGGCTTGTAGTCCAGACGGATCTCGGAGATCAGGTCCTTGCCGACCTTGTACGCCATCGTGTGCTTCATGTACTCGGCGTCGTTGCGATCCGGGTAGTCCTCGCGGGCGTGGCCACCGCGCGACTCCTTGCGGTTGAGCGCGCCGACGACGGTGACCTCCGCCATCTCCAGCAGGAAGCCGAGCTCGACGGCCTCGAGCAGGTCGCTGTTGTAGCGCTTGCCCTTGTCCTGCACGGTGATGTGGTTGTAGCGCTCCTTGAGGGCGTGGATGTCCTTCAGCGCCTGCGTCAACGTGTCCTCGGTGCGGAACACCGACGCGTTGTTGTCCATCGACTGCTGCAGGTCGCGCCGGATGTCGGCGACCCGCTCGTGACCGTGCTCAGAGAGGATGACGGCCAGCCACTCCTCGACCATCTTCGCGGGCTCGTCCGGCAGCGGCACGAAGTCCGTCGCCAGCGCGTGCTCCGCGGCGGCGATACCGGCGCGCCGGCCGAACACGTTGATGTCGAGCAGCGAGTTGGTGCCGAGGCGGTTCGCACCGTGGACCGAGACGCACGCGCACTCGCCGGCGGCGTACAGGCCGGGCACGTGGTCCTCGTTGTTGCGCAGCACCTCACCGTTGATCTTGGTGGGGATGCCGCCCATCACGTAGTGGCAGGTCGGGTACACCGGCACCAGTTCGGTGACCGGGTCGACGCCGAGGTAGGTGCGCGCGAACTCGGTGATGTCGGGGAGCTTCTCCTCGAGCACGTCCTCGCCGAGGTGGGTGACGTCGATGTAGACGTAGTCCTTGTTCGGACCGGCACCGCGACCCTCGAGCACCTCGAGCACCATCGAGCGCGCGACGATGTCGCGGGGCGCGAGGTCCTTGATGGTCGGGGCGTAACGCTCCATGAACCGCTCGCCGTCGGCGTTGCGGAGGATGCCGCCCTCGCCGCGGACGGCCTCGGAGATCAGGATGCCCAGGCCCGCGAGTCCCGTCGGGTGGAACTGGTGGAACTCCATGTCCTCCAGCGGCAGGCCCTTGCGGAAGATGATGCCCATGCCGTCACCGGTGAGGGTGTGGGCGTTGGACGTCGTCTTGTACATGCGACCCGAGCCGCCGGTGGCGAAGACGATCGACTTCGCGTGGAAGACGTGGATCTCGCCGGTCGCGAGCTCGTAGGCGATGACACCGGTCGCGACCGGGCCCTCCGCCGTCTCGGTGAGCGCGATGTCGAGGGCGTAGAACTCGTTGAAGAACTCGACGTCGTGCTTGACGCAGTTCTGGTAGAGCGTCTGCAGGATCATGTGGCCGGTGCGGTCCGCGGCGTAGCAGGCCCGGCGGACCGGGGCCTTGCCGTGGTCGCGGGTGTGGCCACCGAAACGACGCTGGTCGATCTTGCCCTCGGGGGTGCGGTTGAAGGGCAGACCCATCTTCTCCAGGTCGAGCACCGCGTCGATGGCCTCCTTGGCCATGATCTCGACGGCGTCCTGGTCGGCCAGGTAGTCGCCACCCTTGACGGTGTCGAAGGTGTGCCACTCCCAGTTGTCCTCTTCGACGTTCGCCAGCGCGGCGCACATGCCGCCCTGGGCGGCACCGGTGTGGGAGCGGGTGGGGTAGAGCTTGGTCAGGACCGCGGTGCGGGTGCGCGGCCCGGACTCGATGGCCGCGCGCATGCCGGCGCCGCCGGCGCCGACGATGACCACGTCGTAACGATGTTCCAGCATGAAGATTAGCTCCCCGGGACGAAGGTCGGGTCGAAAGTGAAGATGACGTACGTGCCGAGGCCCATGATCAGGATCATCGACACCGCGAGGATCGTGTTCAGCCAGAAGCGCGTCGAGTCCTTGCGCGAGTAGTCCGCGATCACGGTGCGCAGGCCGTTACCGCCGTGCAGCTGGGCGAGCCAGAGCATCGACAGGTCCCAGAACTGCCAGAACGGGCTGGACCAGCGACCGGCGACGAACGCCCAGTCGATCCGGTGCACGCCCTCGTCGACCATCAGCATGATGAAGAGGTGGCCGAGCACCAGGATGATCAGCGCGAGGCCGGAGAGGCGCATGAACAACCATGCGTAGAGCTCGAAGTTGTTCTTGGCCTGGCGCCGCGGCGACCGCGGGTTGTCCAGGCTGGCCGGGCGGTCGTACGACGTCGCCAGGGTCTTCGCTTCAGCGCTCATCTCAGTGCCCCGCAAACATGTTGTAGAAGATGCGTCCTGCGCCCGGAATCATCACGACGAACCAGATCGCGAGAATGATCCACAGCATCGGGCGCTGGAACTGCGGGCCCTTCGACCAGAAGTCGACGAGCATCACGCGAACGCCGTTGAGTGCGTGGTAGAGAACCATCGCGACCAGGGCGAGCTCCATGAGACCCACGACGGGGTTCTTGTAGGTCTCGATGACCCGGTCGTAGGTGTCCGCGTTGACCCGCACGAGAGCGGTGTCGAGAACGTGAACGAAGAGAAAGAAGAATGTCGCGACGCCGGTGATCCGGTGTAGAACCCAAGACCACATTCCGGGGTCGCCCCGGTATAGCGACCGCGTGCGCTCCTGTGCCGGAGCGGCTTCAGTCGTGCTACTCATCGAGTGCTGTGCCTCCAACGTCTTTGGTGGACGCGTCGCACCGGGAGTTCGGCTGTTTCTGGGGACCACCCTGGAGTTTTCAGCCTATGGCGCGACGAGAACCTGAACCGACTCACTGCACTGTAATCCTCCCCGAATGCGGGAACTAATTCGGTAAGCGGTTCGTACGAGCGCCGTCGAGGCGTCTTAGGTTTGCCTGTCCAATGGAGCGGGAGCGGGGTCGTGTCGTGTCGTGCACCCGGGGGGGCGCCGTGCCAGGATGGGAAACCGTGGCAGATGTTGATTGGAAAATGTTGCGGGACAAGGCGGATCGTGTTCGCGGCGGTGCGTATGCGCCCTACTCCCGCTACCCGGTCGGCGCCGCTGCGCTGGTGGACGATGGGCGAATCGTCGTCGGATGCAATGTGGAAAATGTCTCATACGGACTGAGCCTGTGCGCCGAATGCGGACTGGTCGGTAACTTACACGCGACCGGTGGAGGGCGCCTGGTGGCGTTCAGCTGCCGGGACGGCAGCGGCGCGGTTCTCACGCCCTGCGGCCGGTGCCGACAGCTGCTCCTCGAGCACGGCGGACCCGATCTCGCGATCGACACCGTCGGTGGTCCGGTGCCGCTGTCGACGCTGCTGCCTGCGGCTTTCGGCCCCGACGACCTCGAGCGGGTGCGGATCGCGTCGGGCGACGGTGCGGCCCGGTGAGCCCGTTCGACGCGGTCTCGGTGCTCACCGCGAAACGGGACGGCCGTGAGCTCACCGACTCGCAGATCGAGTGGGTGGTCGACGCGTACACCCGCGGTGACGTCGCCGCCGAACAGATGTCGGCGCTCGCGATGGCGATCGTCTTCCGCGGGCTCACCCGGGGCGAGACCGCGGCCTGGACCCGCGCGATGATCGCGTCCGGCCGCCGGATGGACCTCGGCGGACTGCCCCGCCCGACCGTCGACAAGCACTCGACCGGCGGGGTCGGCGACAAGATCACCCTGCCGCTGGCGCCACTGGTCGCGGCCTGCGGCGCCGCGGTGCCGCAGCTGTCGGGGCGGGGGCTCGGCCACACCGGCGGCACGCTGGACAAGCTCAAATCCGTCCGCGGCTGGCGCGCCGACGTCGCCGCGGACGAGATGATGGCCATCCTCGCCGATCCGGGGGTCGGGGCGGTGGTGTGCGCGGCCGGCGCGGACCTGGCCCCCGCGGACCGCAAGTTGTACGCGCTGCGTGACGTCACCGGCACCGTCGAGTCGATCCCGCTGATCGCCAGCTCGATCATGAGCAAGAAGATCGCGGAGGGCTCACAGGCCCTCGTCCTCGACGTGAAGGTCGGTTCCGGCGCGTTCATGAAGTCGCTGTCCGACGCCCGCGAATTGGCCACGGCGATGGTCGAACTCGGTCACGACGCCGGGATGCACACGGTCGCACTGCTCACGGCGATGGACACCCCGCTCGGTCTCAGCGCGGGCAACGCCCTCGAGGTCGCCGAAGCGGTCGAGGTCCTCGCCGGTGGGGGACCGGCCGACGTCGTGGACCTGACCCTGACCCTCGCCCGGGAGATGCTCGGCGCGGTCGGGCTGGACGCCGTGGACCCGGCCGACGTGCTGCGCGACGGGCGGGCGATGGACCGCTGGCGGGCGATGCTGGCCGCGCAGGGCGGCGACCCGGACGCGCCCCTGCCCGTCGCCCGCGAACGAGAAGTGTTGTACGCGACCGAGTCCGGGATCCTGACCCGGCTGGACGCGATGGCGGTCGGGGTCGCGGCGTGGCGCCTCGGGGCGGGCCGGGAGCGGCAGGGCCAGGCCGTGCAGGCCGGTGCCGGGGTGCAGTGGCACGCGCGGCCCGGCGACGTCGTCGCGGCCGGCCGGCCGCTGCTGACACTGCACACCGACACCCCGCACCGGTTCGCCGGCGCCCGGGCCGCGCTCGACGGGGCCTGGGCGATCGGCGACACGCCGCCCGACGAGCCGCTCGTGATCGACCGCATCGGGCTGGTCCGGGTGTGAGGGATGCCCCCGACCTCGGGACCGACGTCCCCGCCGCCGGATCGTCGGGTGCATCCGGACGGGGGTCGTGGACGTGCCCCGGTGCTCACGCCCCACGCCCGAGGCCCTCGCGAGTGCGCCGGACGCATGCGGCACCTCGACGCATCGACCGGAACCCTCGGCACGTCGTCGACGGACTTCGGGTGCGAGGAACTAGCGTCAGCGCATGAGCACTCCACCGCCGCCACCCGGACCCGCTCCACTGGACCTGCCGACGGTGCGGACCGCGCCGAAGGCCCTCCTGCACGACCACCTCGACGGCGGACTCCGCCCCGCCACCGTCCTCGAACTCGCCCACCACTGCGGGTACGACGGGTTGCCCGCCGACGACGCCGACACGCTCGCCGGGTGGTTCGCGGAGGCGGCGGGCAGCGGCTCCCTCGAGCGGTACCTGCAGACGTTCGCGCACACCGTCGCGGTGATGCAGACCCCCGAGGGGCTGCAGCGGGTGGCCCGCGAGTGCGTCGCCGACCTCGCCGCGGACGGTGTCGTGTACGCCGAGATCCGGTTCGCCCCGGAACAGCACCTCGAGCGTGGCCTGACCCTCGACGAGGTGGTGCACCACACGCTGCTCGGGTTCGAGGACGGCACCGCGCAGGCCCGCGACGCCGGCCACGACATCCGGATCGGCTGCCTGCTCACCGCGATGCGGCATGCGGCACGGTCCCGGGAGATCGCCGAACTGGCCGTCCGGTTCCGGGACCGCGGGGTCGTCGGCTTCGACATCGCCGGGGCCGAGGCCGGGCACCCACCGAGCCGGCACCTCGACGCGTTCGAGCACATGCGGGCCAACAACGCGCACTTCACGATTCACGCCGGCGAGGCGTTCGGGTTGCCGTCGATCCACGAGGCGATCGCGTTCTGTGGCGCCGATCGGCTCGGTCACGGCGTGCGGATCACCGACGACATCAGCGTCGACGACGACGGCCGCGCGCGGCTCGGGCGTCTCGCGAACTATGTGCGGGACAAGCGGATTCCGCTGGAACTGTGCCCGAGCTCGAACGTGCAGACCGGTGCGGTCCCCAGCCTCGAACGGCACCCGTTCGACCTGCTCGCCCGGCTGCGTTTCCGGGTCACCGTCAACACCGACAACCGGCTGATGAGCGCGACCAGCATGAGCGAGGAGATGGTCAAACTCGCGTCCACGTTCGACTACGGCTGGAGCGACCTGGAACGGTTCACGATCAACGCGATGAAGTCCGCGTTCATCCCGTTCCCCGACCGGCTGCGGGTGATCGAGGAGGTCGTCAAGCCCGGGTACGCGCTGCTGGCCGGCTGACGCCGGGGCGGGCGACGGGCTCGGTCACTCCGCCCGCAGGCGCGACTCGAACTCGTGCTCGAGTGCCCGCCACGACTCGGACTCGTCGGTGTACGGGGCGCTCGGCGCCATCCGCGTCGGGTCCGGGTTGAGCGTGTACGAGACGTACCAGCCGAGGGGCGTCGACGGCGCGAGGGCCTGGTCGGTGGAGTCGTCGCCGGCGTACGCGGCCGCGTCGGTGAACAGTTCGACCGCGAGGTCGAGCTGGTCGGCGTCGACCGAGCCCGGTCCGGCCGCGAGGTCGTCGGCCAGCCCGGGGAGCACGTAGACGTTCTCGTCGGTGACCTCGATCTCGAGGGCGCCGTCGACGGCCGCGGCCTGCACCTCGGAGTAGGTGCTGACGTGGGCGAGATCGTGGTCGTGGTTGTCGGCGAGGTAGCGGGCCAGCGCGCGTTCGGAGGTGAACACCAGGATCTTGCCGGACGCGCCGAGGAACACCGGCTCGTCGTCGAGGTAGCAGCGCAGCGTGAAGTAGGTGGCGGACGAGGTGATGATCTTGACCGGGTCGATCCCCACCGACGTCCAGAACGTCTCCTCCGCGGCGGCCGCTGCGACCTGATCGACCTCGTGGTCGTCGAGGTCGAGCGTCATGAACTCGAGGTCGTCGCTCTCGTCGTCACCCTCGTCCGCGGCGTCGTCGGCGTCGACGACGTTCTCCTCGGCCGCAACGATTTCCGCCTCGGCCTCCTCGACCGCGGCCGCGTCCACGGCCGGGCCGGCGACGACCGCGTCGATCGCGTCGATCACGTCGTCCCAGCCCGCGGCGACCGCGGCGCCGATCTGATCCCACCGCTCGGCGCCCTCGCGTCCGACGAACGCGTTCGGACCGGCCGCGACGGCGGAGAGCACCGGGTGCGACCCGAAGTAGCGTGTGACGACGTCCAACTCGCAGACCTCGCCGATCGAACGAGCCATCTCGAAGGTGTCCTCGAGCTCGCCGAGCGTGTCGGCGTCGGGATCGCCGGCGACGAGTTCGGGCACGCCGACCAGGTCGTAGACGTGGGCGTCGTCGGGCTCGAACTCGGCCGCGGCCAACGCGGCGACGATCTTCCACGACGGATGCTCGACGAGGTCGTGGTCGGTGTTCGCGCGCACGAACGCGGCGAGCTCGGCGGCCGAGCCGAAGCCGTACAGGTCGTCGTCGTGGCCGAGGAACGCCTCCCACTCGTCGTCCCCCTCGCGCCACCGGGGAGCCCACAGGGTGATGAGGTCTCCGTCGGTCAGACCGAGCTGGATCGGGACGATGTCTCCTGCCATGGCGCGAAGCCTAATCGTTCAACCGGTCGTGAAGCGATGCCAGGATCCGATCGCGGCGTTCGGCGACCGTCGCGGCCGCCCGGGCGGCGGTCGCGACCACCGCCCGGCCCAGCTCACGGGCGTCGACGTCCCGCAGCGACTCGGGGATCCGGAGGTCGATCAGGCCGCCCTGCTCGTCGACCTCGACGGTCACCAGCCCCGACGGATCGGTCGCGCGACCCCGCAGCGCGGACAGTTCGCCGAGGGTCTGCTCGAGCGAGGCCAGTCCCGCGGTCGCCCGCGCCACCACCTCGTCGATCGCGCTCACACCGGCCTCATCCAGGTCACCGGCGCCGGCGCGGCGGACGCGCGGTCCGCCCGGGCGTGGGCGAGCGCGTCACCGGTCGGCAGGAGGGTGTCGAGCAGGTCGGCGTCGACGCCCGCCGCCGCGAGATCCTCGCGTCGCCGCGCCCGCGCCTCGGCGGTCGCGACCAGACACATCTCGAGGATCGCCTCGGCCAGGTGCCTTCCGCCGTACCGCAATTCGCGCGGATCGACGTGCACGTCCACCGGCAGGCCCCGGTCGGTCGCGGTGACGGCCACGGTGTCGGTGCGGTTCGCCGCGGTCGCGGTCGCGACATCGGGCGGCTCCGGTACCGCGGAGGCGGCCGGGGCGGGAACGGGCGCCGGTTCGTCGTCGGATGCACCGAGCACCGCCGCGAGCGGGATGCCCGGACCGAAGCGATCCGGATCGTCGGCCGGGCCCGGTCCGGGCTGCGGCGCGTTCACGCGGTCGGCCGGTAGAAGCCGCGGAAGGACATGCCGATGTTGTCGGTGCGGACCGCGCTGACCTGGACCGGGTCCCCGGCTTCGACCATCTGCCCGTTGCCGATCACCATCGCGACGTGACCGTCCCACACGGCGAGGTCCCCGGGTTTCAGGTCGGACGGGTCGACCGGGACACCGACCGACTGCTCCTGCGCGAGCCGGGGCAGCGGCACCCCGGCCTCGCCGTACGCCCACTGCGTCAGACCCGAGCAGTCCAGACCCTGGCCGGGTGTCGTGCCACCCCACGAGTACGGGACGCCCTGTTGGCTGAGCGCGTTGCGGACCGCATCCGCGGCCACCTGGTTCGGCGCCATGGCGGTGCTGCCGTCCGGGAGAAACACCTCGACCCCGCCGCTGGACCCCCAGCCGTCCGAACTCCCGCCGCCCCGGGGTATCGCCGGCGCGGGGGAGGCCGCTCCCGAGTAGAGGGCGCCCACCGCGTCCGAAACCCCGGCCGGCGGCGACGCGCCGTCCGCGACGCCGCGGGCGAACCCGCTGAACGCGTCGCCGCGCTGCTGCAGCCCCGTCATCGGTGTCGCCGCCGTGGACGCGGTCGGGCGGAGCGCGGCCTGCGCGGCCCCCGGATCGGCCGGGGCGAGGGCCGGGTCGGGTGCGGTGAGTTCGACCATCGCGGTGGTGTGCGCGCCGAGTTCGGCGCGCACGCGCGCCACCACCGCCAGGCCGCGGGACAGATGGTCGATCGCGGACGCGACGATCATGAGCTGCCCGGTCGGAGTGGCCAGCGCCGGACCGGCCGCCACGGCGGTGGACACGAACGACTGGACGATCGCCTCCAGTTCGGCCAGGCCCGCCCGGACCGCGTCGGATGCCTCGGTGAGGACCGCCGCGATCTCGGTGCCGCGCTCGGAGAGCCGGACCTGCCGTTCCTGGGCCTGCTCCGCTTTCGCCGCCGCGGCGTCCGCGGCCGCGCCCGACCACACGGACCCGAGTTCGGCGAGCCCGAGCTTGCCGATGGCGTATGCGGAATCGAGTGCGGCGGAGGCGATCTCGAGGGCCTGCGGCGGACCGTCGGTGGGCATCATGCCGGTTCCGAACGTGTCGAGCAGGTCGGTCAGCGGGCGGGTGAGCACGTCGACACCGATCACGGCCGGGCCCCCGATCCGGCGGCGTCGAGCCCGGCCGAGACGCCGTGGTCCGTCTCCGCGTAGGCGGTGGCCGAGGCGGCCGCGGCAGCGCCCATGCTGTCCAGGGTGTCGGCGAGGTTCGCCAACGCGGCGGTGTGCGAACCGTGGGCGGCGGCGAACGCCGCCAGGAAGTCGCCGCCGATCAGCCCGAACACCGGTGTGAGCAGTCCCGGACCCGCCACGGCCGCGCCGGCCGCGGCCTCCCGTACCCCCGCGGCCGTCGTCACGGCCGTGGTGCCGAACCCCCGGATTCCGTCGGTCACCGCCGAAAACTCGGTCATCGCCCGATTCCCCCCGTCTCGATTCCGTCCCCGTCACGAGAATTGGACGCAGCCGCCGGCGGTGCGGTTCCGCACGATCCGCCGAACCGGCTGCCCGGGACCGCCCTCGGGTCGCGCTGTCCGGGGCCGGGTGAGTGCCTATCCTGTGGCGTATGGACACGCACGTGGTGGCACACCCGCTGGCCGCAGCCCTGTTGACCACGATGCGCGATCGGCGCAGCAGCAACCCGGCGTTCCGGGCCGCCCTGCGCGAACTGACCCACATGCTGATCTACGAGGCGATCCGCGACGCCGAGGTCGAGGAGTTCGACATCACCACGCCCGTCGCGCCGGCCCGGGGGGTCCGGCTCGCGAACCCGCCGCTCCTGGTGCCGGTGCTCCGCGCCGGGCTCGGCATGGTCGAGCAGGCCAGCTCGCTGATCCCGCAGTCGCAGGTCGGGTTCGTCGGCATGGCCCGCGACGAGCACACGTTCGAGCCGGTGCCCTATCTCGAGTCGCTGCCCGCCGATCTCGCGGGGATTCCGGTCTACGTCCTGGACCCGATGCTCGCGACCGGCGGTTCGATGGTGCACACGATCGAACTGCTCGCCGAGCGCGGCGCCACCGACGTCACCGCGGTGTGTGTGGTCGCCGCGCCGGAGGGTGTTGCGGCACTGGAGAATTCGAAGCTGCCCGTGCGGCTCGTCACGGCCGGCATCGACGAGGGGCTGAACGAGGACGCGTACATCGTCCCCGGTCTCGGCGACGCGGGCGACCGCCAGTTCGGACCCCGCAATATCTAGGGCACGCCCCGGCGGCGGCCCGATTCAGGGGACGTGGCCTGGGCCGGGGTGCGTGATCAACCCGGGTGGGGCAGGGATCGTTCGCAGGCCCGCAGCGCCTCCGCCGCCGCGGCGCGGGCCCGGGGCAGGTCCGCGCGGTCGGTGACCGGTTCGACCACCTCGAGGTAGCACTTGAGCTTCGGTTCCGTGCCCGACGGCCGCACCACCACGCGGACCCGGCTCCCGGTGAGGACGACGGCGTCCGTGCGGTCCTGACCGCGCCGCTCGAGCAGATCGTCGGCGGTCACGGGCTCGCCCGCCACCTCGGCCGGCGGATCGGACCGCAACCGGTCCATCGCGGCGGCGCTCTCCCGGGTGCTGTCGACACGCCACGACACCTGTGCCGTCGCGTGCACCCCGAACTCGACGGCCAGGTCGTCGAGCACGTCGAGCAGGGTGCGTCCCCGCGCCTTCAGGGTGGCGGCGAGGTCGGCGACGACCACGGCCGCGGACATCCCGTCCTTGTCCCGCACGGTGTCGGGGTCGACGCAGTGCCCGATCGCCTCCTCGTACGCGTACACCAGGCCGCTGCCGGCCCGGACCAGCCACTTGAACCCGGTCAGGGTCCGCGCGAATCTGGCCCCGCGCGCGGCGGCGATGCGGCCGAGCAGCGCCGACGACACGAGCGTGGTCGCGACCAGCGGATCCGAACCCGCGGGCTGCGTGGCGAGCACGTGGTCGCCGAGCAGGGCTCCGGTCTCGTCGCCGGTGAGCATCCGCCAGCCGTCCGGGCCGGGGACGCCGACGGCACACCGGTCGGCGTCCGGGTCCAGCGCGATCGCCAGGTCGGCGTCGACCCGGGCGGCGAGTTCCAGCAGGGCGTCGGTCGCGCCGGGCTCCTCGGGGTTCGGGAACGCGACGGTCGGGAAGTCGGGATCGGGCGCGAACTGGCCGGCGACGGTGTGCACCTCGGCGAAACCGGCGGCCTGCAGGGCCTCGACGGCCACCTTGCCGCCGACGCCGTGCAGGGGAGTGAGCGCGATGCGCAGATCGCGCTCCGAACCGCGTGGCAGGGTGGCGGCCCGGTCGAGGTAGTCCCGGACCAGCCCGGTCTCCTCGGCGGGATGCACCGGGGTGCGGGGGACGTCCGCGGCGGGTCCGATCGCGGCGACGGCGGCCTCGATCTCCCGGTCCGCCGGCGAGATCAGTTGCGCGCCACCGTCGAGGTAGACCT
This sequence comes from Rhodococcus olei, assembly GCF_039540555.1. Classification (NCBI taxonomy): domain Bacteria; kingdom Bacillati; phylum Actinomycetota; class Actinomycetes; order Mycobacteriales; family Nocardiaceae; genus Rhodococcus; species Rhodococcus olei. The sequence goes on from NZ_BAABFB010000035.1 coordinate 47,484, forward strand.
TGTAGCCGTTGTCGGCCGCCGGATTGTGGGACGCGGTGATCTGCACGCCGAGCTGGGCCCCGAGTGCGCGGACCGCGTACGCGAGGATCGGTGTCGGTGTGGGTCCGGGCAGGTACCGCACCGAGAACCCGGCGGCCGCGAGCACCTCGGCCGCGGTCGTGGCGAAGACCGCGCTGCCGTGGCGCCCGTCGCGCCCGACCACGACGACGGAGCCGCCGAGACACCGCGCCTGCAGCCAGGCCGCGATCCCGGCCGTGGTGCGCGTGACCACCGCGACGTTCATTCCGCTCGGGCCGGCCCGGATCGGTCCGCGCAGGCCCGCGGTGCCGAACGTCAGCGGAGCCGAGAAGCGTTCCGCCAGTTCGCTCTCCGGGAGCGTGGCGAGCTCGGCCCGGGTGGCGGGATCCGGGTCGCCGGCGATCCAGTCGGCGACGCGGTCACGCAACTGCGGGTTCACAGCGCGGCCACCAGATCCCGGAGGAGGGCCCCGATCCGTCCGGCCGACGCGGCCCCGGCGGCGAGCACCTCGGCGTGGTCGAGGCTCTCGCCGGTGATCCCGGCGGCGAGGTTGGTCACCAGCGAGATGCCGAGCACCTCCGCGCCCAGCGCCCGCGCGGCGATCGTCTCGTGCACGGTGGACATGCCGACGAGATCGGCGCCGAGGGTGCGCAGCATCCGGATCTCGGCGGGGGTCTCGTAGTGCGGGCCCGGCAGTCCCGCGTACACGCCCTCCTCCAGGCCGGGGTCGAGGGACCGGGCGAGGGCACGCAGTCGCGGCGAGTACGCGTCGACGAGGTCGACGAACTGTGCGCCGACGAGCGGGGAGCGGGCCGTGAGGTTGAGGTGGTCGCTGATCAGCACCGGCTGGCCGACGTGCAGGCCGGCGCGGATCCCGCCGGCGGCGTTGGTCAGGACCACGGTGTGGGCGCCGGCCGCGACCGCGGTGCGGACCGGGTGCACGACCGTCCGCAGCTCGTGGCCCTCGTAGGCGTGGCTGCGGCCCAGGAACACCAGGACGGCCATGTCGCCGACGCGGACGGAACGCACCGCCCCGGCGTGCCCGGACGCGGACGGCGCGGCGAAGCCCGGGAGCTCGCTCATCGGCACGGACGCGGTCGGGTGACCGAATGCGTCGGCAGCGGCCTGCCAGCCGGACCCGAGGACGACCGCGACGTCGTGCTTCGGAACTCCGGTGCGATCGCCCAGGGCCTGCGCGGCCTGTTGTTCGGGGGTGCCCATGAGGGAAGAGTAATGCCGACACCGGAAGTTACTCGTTGGTAGTATCCGGGCATGCCTTACCTCGAGCGCGACGGCGACGTCCACATCCTCTACCTCGGCGACCCGGGCCGGACCGACAGCGAGAACCGCTTCCACCCGGACTGGATGGACCGCTTCCACGCCGCTCTCGACGAGGTCGAGGCGACCTCCGGCCCCGCCGCCCTCGTGGTGACGGCCACCGGCAAGTTCTTCACCAACGGACTCGACACCGACTGGCTGTTCGGCAACCTCGGCGAGATCCACGGCTACCTCGACCGGGTCCACACCGTGTTCAGTCGGCTCCTGACGTTCCCGATGACCACCGTCGCCGCGATCGGCGGACACGCCTTCGGTGCCGGCGCGATGCTCGCCACGTCCTGCGACCTGCGGGTGATGCGGGCCGACCGCGGCTTCTACTGCCTGCCCGAGGCCAACCTGAACATGCCGTTCACCGTCGGGATGAACGCGCTGATGACGCTGCAGCTGCCGCGGCACGTCGCCGTCGAGGCGATGACCACCAGCCGGCGCTTCGGCGGCCCCGACGCCCTCGCCGCCGGAATCGTCAACGAGATCGTCGACGGCGACGGCGTCCTCGCCGCCGCGGTCGCCCGCGCGAACGCGACCACCACGCTGCGCGGCCCGAATCTCGCGAAGATCAAGGCCGACGTCCACGCGCCGATCGTGACCGCGCTCGCCACCAAGACCGACCCGGGCAACCTCGCCTTCGGCTGAGGCGCGCGTCGCGCAGCGGTGCGCACGCGGAGGCACGTGCCTCCGCGTGCGCACCACCGCGGCGTGGCCGCATATCCTGGAGCGGTGACCCCGGAAGTCGATGACGCGCTCGCTGCCGCGCAGGCGGACCTGATCGCGCTGTCCCATTCCATCCACGCCGAACCGGAACTGGCCTTCGCCGAACACCGGAGCGCCGCGAAGACCGCGGACGTGCTGTCCCGGTACGGATTCGAGGTCACCACACCGTTCGCGGGCCTGCCGACCGCGCTGCGCGCCGACCACGGCAACGGCGAGCTGGTCGTCGGGATCTTCGCCGAGTACGACGCGCTGCCCGAGATCGGGCATGCCTGCGGGCACAACGTCATTGCCGCCGCGGCGGTCGGCGCCGGCATCGCCCTCGCGCCGGTCGCGGAGCGGTTCGGCCTCACCGTCCGGGTGATCGCGACCCCCGCCGAGGAGAGCGGCGGCGGCAAGATCCTGATGCTCGAACGCGGCGCCTTCGACGACCTGGCGATGGCGTTGATGGTGCACCCGGGTCCCGAGGACATCGCCGGCGCCACGTCCCTCGCGATGGCCGACCTCGCGGTCACCTTCAGTGGGCGGGAAGCGCACGCGTCCGCGGCGCCTCAGCTCGGCCGCAACGCCGCCGACGCCGCGACCGTCGCGCAGGTCGGTCTCGGCCTGCTGCGTCAGCACCTCGCACCGGGGCAGCAGATGCACGGGATCGTCAGCGACGGCGGCGTGGCTCCGAACATCGTGCCCGCCCGCACCGAGATGCTGTACTACCTGCGGGCGCGCACCTCCGACTCCCTCGACGAGCTCACCCGTCGAGCACTGGCGTGCTTCGAGGCGGGTGCCCTGGCCGCCGGATGCACCCACGAAATCCGAACGGTGTCACCGAATTACGCGGAGCTTCGACCCGACCCCTGGCTGGTCGGCGCCTACCGTGAACTGATCGAGACGATGGGCCGCAGTCCGCTGCCGCCCGACCGGGAAGGAGCGCGCCCGCTGGGCAGCACCGACATGGGAAACGTGACGCATGTGATTCCGGGGATACACCCGGTGATCGGAATCGAGTCCGCCGGCGCCGTGACGCACCAGGCCGAGTTCGCGGCCGCGTGCGTGACCGCCTCGGCCGACCGGGCCGTGCTCGACGGCGCGCGGGCGCTGGCCGGCACCGCGATCGCCGCCGCCACCGATCCGGTGCAGCGAGCCCGCCTGCTCGACGGCGTGGCCGCGCGGACCGCGCCGGCCGCGCACGGGACGGCTCCCGGCTCCGCGTCCGCGCACCGCGAGGCGGCTCCGCTCCGCTCCGCGCACGAGCGAGAGGCGCGGCGGTCGTGACCGGGTGGATCGATCGCTGGGTCGACGGCCACGCCGGCGACCTGTCCGCGTGGCGCCGGCACATCCACGCCCACCCGGAACTGGCCCGGCACGAATTCGCCACCACCGAGTTCGTCGCCGGCATGCTGACCGCGGCCGGCCTCGAACCCCGGATCCTGCCCGGCGGCACCGGACTGATCTGCGACATCGGACCCGACACCGGCGCCCGGGTCGCCTTGCGGGCCGACATGGACGCACTGCCCCTGCAGGAGGACACCGGCGCGCCGTACACGTCCACCGTGCCCGGTGTCTCGCACGCCTGCGGACACGACGCGCACACCACCATCCTGCTCGGCACCGGCCTCGCGCTCGCGCAGGCTCCCGAGCCGCTGCCGTACGGCGTGCGCCTGGTGTTCCAGCCCGCCGAAGAGGTGATGCCGGGCGGAGCGCTCGACGTCGTCGCCACCGGGGCGATGAAGGACGTGTCGAGAATCTTTGCGCTGCACTGTGATCCCCGCCTCGCGGCCGGCCGCGTCGGGGTGCGGCTCGGTGCGATCACCTCGGCCGCGGACACCGTCGAGCTGCTCCTCGACTCGCCCGGCGGGCACACCTCGCGTCCCCACCTGACCACCGACCTGGTGTACGCGCTCGGCACCGTCATCACCGGGCTGCCCGGCATGCTCAGCCGGCGGATCGACCCCCGGACCAGCACCGTGATGGTGTGGGGAGCGGTCAGCGCGGGCCAGGCGCCGAACGCCATCCCGCAGACCGGCCGCCTCGTCGGCACCGTCCGCACCGGTGACCACGACACCTGGGCGCTGCTCGAACCGCTCGTCCGGGAGATCGTGCACGGGTTGCTCGCCCCGACCGGCGTCCGGTACGAGTTGAACTACCGCCGGGGCGTGCCGCCGGTCGTCAACGACGAGATCTCCACCCGGATGTTCGAGCACGCGATCTCACAGCTCGGCCCCGACGCCCTGTCCGACACCCCGCAGTCCGGCGGCGGCGAGGACTTCTCCTGGTACCTGGAAGAGGTGCCGGGCGCGATGGCGCGGCTCGGCGTGTGGTCCGGTGTCGGCGAACAGCTCGACATCCACCAGCCGACGTTCGACCTCGACGAGCGTGCCCTCGCGGTGGGGGTGCGGGTGATGGCGAACCTCGCCGTCTGCGGGGAACCGACCGTTCCCTGAGGTCGGCCCGCCGACGTGCCCCGGGGTCGGCTCGCCGCGCTCAGGCGGAGTAGCCGGGCGTGCCCGGGCCGACGTTGCGGCTGTTGCGGGTGCGCAGGTCGCGGACGTAGTCGGCGGGAGCGCCTGCGATCTCCGCGGCGTCGGCCATCACACCCAGGTAGCGGGCGGAGGGAAGACCGCCCTCGTAGGCGTCGAGCACGTACAGCCAGGCGAGGACGGAGTCGCCGTCGTCGGTGTCGACCCGCAGCCGGATCTTGCGGTGAATGCCGAGTTCGGCGCCCTCCCACCGGTCCAGGCTGGCCTCGTCCTCGTCGGGGACGTCGTAGAGCACCACGAACACCCGGGAGTCGGGGTCCTCGACGACCGTCGCGAGGGCGCCCTCCCAGCCGATGTCCTCGCCGCTGAAGGTCAGGCGCCAGCCGTTCAGCCAGCCCGTTCCCGCCATCGGCGAGTGCGGGCAGCGCTGGAGCATCTGCTCCGGGTGCATGTTGGATCCGTACGCGGCGTAAATCGGCACGGCGAAAGCCTAGTCCGTGCGGCGACCGGCTTCGAACCGCACGGGGAATCGGCCGCCGCCGGACCGGTGCGGGCGCGGCAACCGTACACAGCAGAATCGACACCATTCGGCGCATCGCCGCCGCACCGATGTGCGGCGCGGCGGAGCGGTGGAATAGCGTGGATGCACCGAGAAGTGTGCACACGCTGCCGAAACATGGAGGACGCATGACCCGGATCGTGATCATTGGCGGCGGGCCCGCCGGCTACGAGGCGGCACTCGTCGCAGCGCAGCACGGGGCGGAGGTCTCCCTGGTCGATTCGGACGGCGTCGGTGGCGCGTGCGTGCTCTGGGACTGCGTGCCCTCGAAGACGTTCATCGCCTCGACCGGGGTGCGCACCGACATGCGGCGGGCCACCGACCTGGGGATCGCGCTCGATCCGTCCCAGGCGACGATCTCGCTCCCGCAGATCCACTCCCGAGTCAAGAGCCTCGCCCAGGCGCAGTCCGCCGACATCCGCGACAAGCTGCAGACCGCCGGTGTCGAGGTGCTCTCCGGCACCGCGGAGCTGATCGACCCGGTCATCGGAATGGCGTCCCACCAGGTCAAGGCCACCCTCGCCGCCGGTGGCGAGCGGGTCCTCGACGCCGACGTCGTGCTGATCGCGACCGGGGCGTCGCCGCGGGTGCTGCCCGGGGCGAGGCCGGACGGCGAGCGGATCCTGAACTGGCGCCAGCTCTACGACCTCGAGACGCTGCCCGAGCACCTGGTGGTGGTGGGTTCGGGTGTCACCGGTGCCGAATTCGTGTCCGCGTACACCGAGATGGGCGTGCAGGTGACGATGGTCTCGAGCCGGGACCGGGTGCTGCCGCACGAGGACGCCGACGCCGCGATGGTGCTCGAGGAGGCGCTGTCCGAGCGCGGTGTCACGCTGGTCAAGCACGCCCGCGCCGACGTCGTCGAACGCACCGGGGACGGGATCGTCGTCCGGCTCTCGGACGGCCGCACCGTGACCGGCAGCCACGCCCTGATGACCGTCGGTTCCACGCCGAACACGTCCGGACTCGGACTCGAGAAGGTCGGCATCGAACTGGACCAGGGCGGCTACCTGCGCGTCGATCGGGTTTCCCGGACCTCGGTGTCCGGCATCTACGCCGCCGGTGACTGCACCGGACTGCTGCCGTTGGCCTCGGTCGCGGCGATGCAGGGCCGGATCGCGATGTACCACGCACTCGGTGAGGGTGTCAGCCCGATCAAGCTCAAGACCGTCGCGTCCGCGGTGTTCACCCGCCCCGAGATCGCGAATGTCGGCGTCAGCCAGGCCTCGATCGACAACGGCGAGGTGCCCGCCCGGACCGTGATGCTGCCGCTGAACACGAACCCGCGCGCGAAGATGTCGAGTCTGCGCCGTGGCTTCGTGAAGATCTTCTGCCGCCCCGCCACCGGTGTCGTGATCGGCGGCGTCGTCGTCGCCCCGACCGCGTCCGAGCTGATCCTGCCGATCGCGATCGCGGTCCAGAACAACCTGTCGGTCAACGACCTGGCGCAGACCTTCTCGGTGTACCCGTCGCTGTCGGGGTCGATCACCGAGGCCGCCCGCCAGCTGATGAGGCACGACGACCTGGACTGAGGGGTGCGGCGCCGGAGTGGGGCGACGCATCGATCCCAACATGTGAGCGCTGTGGTTCACATGTCGAACGTGGCGTGAAACAGTGGAAGGCCGGTCGGGCACCCCCGGCCGCCATCCGTGCCTTCCGCCCCGTGGATCCGCCGGCGACAGGACGTTCGAAGAACTTCGTCCGCGCCCAAGGGGGTTGCCGTGTCCACTGCGTTTCCTGTGTCCCCGCCGCTCGCCCGCCGCATGGCGGCGCTGCGGTCGTCCGCGATCCGCGACCTGCTCGCGGTCACCGCCCGCCCCGACGTCGTCAGTCTCGCCGGCGGCCTGCCCGACCCGGATCTCGTTCCGCGTGAACGCATCCGAGATGTCACCGCTCGGGTGCTGCACTCCGCGGACGCACTGCAGTACACCGAGACCGCGGGCCTGCGCTCGCTGCGCGAGGTCGTCGCGGCCCGGGAGTCGGTGCGACTGTCCGCGCCGGTCGACGCGGCGCGGGTGGTGATCACCCACGGTTCCCAGCAGGCGCTGAGCCTGCTCGCCCAGGTGCTGCTCGACCCCGGTGCCACCGTTGTCGTCGAGGAACCGGCCTACACCGGCGCGCTGCAGGTGCTGCGGGCCGCGCAGGCCCGGATCCTGACCGTTCCGCTCGACGCGGACGGCATGCGCGTCGACCGGCTCGCCGACCTGCTGTCCGCGGGGGAGCGGCCGGTGCTGGTGCACACCGTCGCCACGTTCCACAATCCGCGGGGTGTGACCATGTCCGCCGCGCGGCGTCGCGAACTGGTCGGACTCGCCGACCGGTACGGCTTCCGTGTCGTCGAGGACGACCCGTACGGTGAGCTGTACCACGGTGGTCCGCCGCCGGAACCCGTTGCAGCCCATTTCGATCGGGTGATCCGGCTGTCCAGCGTGTCCAAGACGCTCGCGCCCGCGCTCCGTGTCGGCGCGATGGTGGCCATGCCCGACGTCTGCGCGGCGGTCGAGCTGGTCAAGCAGGGAGCGGACCTGTGCGACTCGCGGCTGACGCAGGAGATCGCCGCCGAGTTGCTCGCCGACGAGCCGTGGCTCGATGCGCACCTGACGGGGCTGCGCGACGAGTACGGCCGCCGGGCGGCGGCGCTGCGGTCCGCGGTCGCGCGCGAGCTCGGCGGCGTCGCGACCCTCGGCGCGATCGACGGCGGCATGTTCGGGTGGCTGGAATTCGTCGACGGCACCGACGCCGACGCGCTGCTGCCGGTGGCGTTGGACCACGGGGTCGCGTTCGTGCCGGGGTCGGCGTTCGCGGTCGAGGGCGTCGACCGCGGGGCCGCCCGCCTGTGTTTCACGACGAACACCTCCGACCGGCTCGAGGACGCCGTCGCACGGCTGGCCGCGGCGCACCGCGCGCCGATTCCTGGTGCCGCGGGGGGTCAGTCCACCCAGGAGTAGGTGCGTTCGACGGCCTTGTTCCACTCCCGGTACAGCCGATCCCGTTGCTCGGCAGGCATGTTCGGCGTCCAGGTGTGGCCGACCTCCCAGTTCGCGCGGATGTCGTCCTCGGAACTCCAGAAGCCGACCGCCAGGCCGGCCGCGTAGGCGGCGCCGAGCGCGGTGGTCTCGTTGACGACGGGCCGGATCACCGGGACGTCGAGGATGTCGGACTGGAACTGCATCAGCGTGTTGTTGAGCACCATGCCGCCGTCGACCTTGAGGGAGGTCAGCGCGACGCCGGAGTCGGCTTCGGCCGCCTCGATCACCTCGCGGGTCTGGAAGGCGGTGGCCTCGAGTGCGGCGCGCGCGAGGTGCCCCTTGTTCACGAACCGGGTCAGGCCGACGATCGCCCCCCGGGCATCCGGACGCCACCGCGGCGCGAACAGTCCCGAGAACGCCGGGACGAAGTAGGTGCCGCCGTTGTCCGGGACCGTCGCGGCCAGCAGTTCGACCTCCTGAGCCGAGTCGATGATGCCCAGGTTGTCGCGCAGCCACTGCACCAGTGACCCGGTGACGGCGACCGAGCCCTCCAGCGCGTAGACCGGCGGCGCCTCCCCGATCCGGTAGCAGACGGTGGTGAGCAGCCCGTGCCTGCTGTGCACCGGCGTCGTTCCGGTGTTGAGCAGCAGGAAGTTTCCGGTGCCGTAGGTGTTCTTCGCCTCGCCCGGGCTCAGGCACGCCTGCCCGAACGTGGCGGCCTGCTGGTCGCCGAGGATGCCGGCGACCGGGACCCCGCCGAGCGTGCCGCGCTCCCGGGCGGTGCCGTACGGCCCGGACGAACTGCGGATCTGCGGCAGCATCGACATCGGGATGCGCATGTCGGCGCAGATCTGCTCGTCCCAGGCGAGGGTGTGCAGGTTCATCAGCATCGTGCGGGACGCGTTCGTGACGTCGGTGGCGTGCACACCACCGTCCGGACCCCCGGTGAGGTTCCACAGGATCCAGCTGTCCATCGTGCCGAAACACAGGTCCCCGGCCTCGGCGCGGGCGCGGACCCCCTCGACGTTGTCGAGGATCCAGCGCAGTTTCGGTCCGGAGAAGTACGTCGACAGCGGCAGCCCGGTCGCCTGGCGGTAGCGGTCCGGACCCTGACCGTCGGCGAGCTCCTCGCACAGGTGGTCGGTGCGGGTGTCCTGCCACACGATCGCGTTGTACACCGGTGCACCGGTCGCCCGGTCCCAGACCACGGTGGTCTCGCGCTGGTTGGTGATGCCGATCGCGACGATGTCGTCGCGGGTGAGGTCCTTCTTCGCGAGCGCCGCCGCGACGACCTCGCGGGTCGTGCGCCAGATCTCGGCGGCGTCGTGCTCGACCCACCCGGCCCGGGGGAAGATCTGGCGGTGTTCCTGCTGCGCGGACGACACGACGTGGCCCCCGTGATCGAAGATCATGCAGCGGCTCGAGGTGGTGCCCTGGTCGATGGCGGCGACATACACGCCTCGAAGCTACTAGCCTTGTGCCGTGTCCGCCGACAAAGCACAGGAGCTCGCATGAGCACAGCGCCGGGAGAACAGTTTCCGTACCCGACCCAGCCGCTCGGTCCCGCGCAGCGCCGGAAGGCGTGGGAGCAGTTGCAGTCCGAGCAGTTCGACGTCGTGGTCGTCGGAGGTGGTGTCGTCGGTGCCGGCGCGGCTCTCGACGCCGCGACCCGGGGCCTGAAGGTGGCGCTGGTCGAGGCCCGCGACTTCGCGTCCGGGACCTCCTCGCGGTCCTCGAAGATGTTCCACGGCGGTCTGCGCTACCTCGAACAGCTCGAATTCGGTTTGGTGCGTGAGGCGTTGCGCGAGCGGGAGCTGTCGCTGACCACGTTGGCGCCGCACCTGGTGAAACCGCTCGAATTCCTGTTCCCGCTCACCCATCGGGTGTGGGAGCGTCCGTACATCGCGGCCGGAATCTTCCTGTACGACCAGATGGGCGGCGCGAAGTCGGTGCCGCCGCAGAAGCACTTCACCCGGTCGGGGGCCCTGCGCCGGGCGCCGGGGCTCAAGCGCACCGCGCTGATCGGCGGAATCCGCTACTACGACACCGTCGTCGACGACGCACGGCACACGATGACCGTCGCCCGCACCGCGGCCCACTACGGGGCGGTCGTGCGGACCTCCACCCAGGTGGTCGGGTTCCTGCGGGAGGCGGACCGGGTTTCGGGTGTGCGGGTGCGGGATTCGGAGGACGGCTCGACCGCCGAGGTGCGCGGGCACGTCGTGATCAACGCGGCCGGGGTCTGGACCGACGAGATCCAGGCACTGTCCAACCAGCGGGGCCGGTTCCGGGTGCGGGCCAGCAAGGGCGTCCACATCGTGGTGCCCCGCGACCGGATCGTCAGCGAGGCCGCGATCATCCTGCGCACCGAGAAGTCGGTGCTGTTCGTGATCCCGTGGGGCGGGCACTGGATCATCGGGACCACCGACACCGACTGGAATCTCGATCTCGCGCACCCGGCGGCGACCAAGGCCGACATCGACTACATCCTCGGGCACGTGAACAAGGTGCTCGTCACCCCGCTCACCCACGACGACATCGACGGCGTCTACGCCGGGCTGCGGCCGTTGCTCGCCGGTGAGTCGGACGAGACGTCGAAGCTGTCGCGGGAGCATGCGGTCGCGCGGGTCGCACCGGGCATGGTGGCGATCGCGGGCGGCAAGTACACCACCTACCGGGTGATGGCCGAGGACGCAGTCGATCTCGCGGCCGAGGACATCCCGGCCCGGGTGGCGCCGTCGATCACCGAGAAGGTGCCGCTGCTCGGCGCCGACGGCTACTTCGCACTGGCCAATCAGACCGTGCAGGTCGGGCAGGCGCACGGACTGCACCCCTATCGTGTCAAGCACCTCCTGGACCGGTACGGGTCGCTGATCCACGAGGTGCTCGAGCTCGGTTCCCGGACGCCCGAACTGTTGCAGCCGCTCACCGACGCGCCGGACTACCTGCAGGTCGAGGTGGTGTACGCGGCGGCCGCGGAGGGCGCGTTGCACCTCGAGGACATCCTCGCCCGGCGGATGCGGATCTCGATCGAGTACCCGCACCGCGGGGTGAACTGTGCCGAGCAGGTCGCGGAGCTCGTCGCGCCGGTGCTGGGCTGGGACCAGGCGCGGGTGGACCGGGAGGTCGAGACGTACCGGGCGCGGGTGCTGGCCGAGGTCGAGTCGCAGCGTCAGCCCGACGACGAGTCGGCGGACGCGCTGCGGGCCGCCGCGCCCGAGGCGCGGGCGGAAATCCTGGAGCCGGTGCCGATTTCACGCTGACCCGGTGCCCGACGCCCGGTGGTTCAGTGGGTCAGGAGCACCTTGATCACGACGATCACGATTGCAACGACGGCCAGCACGATCGAGGTGGCGAGGGTGCCGCGGTTCGGGCGTTCCCCGCGTAGCCGGGTGATCACGTAACTGGTGCCCGCGATGCGGGTGACGACCCAGATCTCGGCGATCAGCAGCGCGGTGCTCAGCTCGAGCCAGCCGAGGCCGCCCATGCCGACGACCGCGGCCGGGACCAGTCCGGAGGTGAGAACCGGCACCGAGTCCCGCAGTTCCTGGATGCGTTCGACCGGGGTGAGCGGGCGTCCGCTGCGGGCGCTGCGGCCGACGGATTCGGCGAAGGCGTGCGCGATGAACGTCGAGATCGACGTGCCGATGACGACGAGGCCGGCGTGCACGACGCTCGCGGTGTTCAGTGGCAGCAGTGCCGCCAGCACCAGGATGTTGCCGTAGACGTAGGCACTGATCCGGCTGGCGTAGTCCTCGACGGGCAGTGGTGGTCGCGGCATGGACCACAGCTTCGCACGAGACGGGGCGGCCCCGCCCGGGGCCCACCGATACGGGGTGCCGGGGATCAGTTCGTTCGCACCACCGAGCGCGGAACCGTCTTGGCGGCGGGAACGGAGATCGCCATCACGAGCAGCGCGGCGAGGGTGGCGGCGGCGGTGATCACGGGATGCCTCCGATGCTGGGTGGGTTCGACATCGTCCACGATGCCGCCGCAGCCCGTGACGCACATCGGAGCCAGGTGTGAAAACCCCGTGAATCCGACTACGACCGCGGGCGGACGTCGGGTCGTACCCGGGGCCGAGACCGGGGCGTCAGTCCGGCGGTGAGGGTGCGGATGCAGCGGACCGCGATGTCGGCGGGGCTCGCGACCCGGTTGCCGTCGGCATTGCCGTCGCCCGTGCCCGCCCAGGTCTGGACCGCCATGCGCATCGCGGTGTTGCCTGCCACCGCCATCAGCCGGACGTCGACCGGGTCGGCCTCCGGGCCCATCAGGTCGCCGAGCACCGAGACCAGGGCCTCCTCGGTGTCGTGGACGACACGCAGCCACACCGACAGCAGCGCCGGGTCCCCGGGCACCGCCCGCAGCAGACCGAGACTGAGCCGCAGCGACTCGACGCTGAAGTCGTCCTCGCGGGACAGCGCGCGACGCGCCGAGTTCTCCAGTGCGAGGGCCGCAGGCACTCCCGGCTCGGTGGCGGCGAGGTCGGCGATCCAGTCCGCGACACCGCCGGAGAGCAGGGGCATGATCGCCTCCTCCTTGGTCCGGAAGTAGCGGTAGAACGTTCGCAGGCTGATCCCGGCCGCGGTCGCGACGTCCTCGGCGGTGACCCCGGCGGCCCCGCGTTCGGAGAACAGCTCGGCCGCACAGCGCGCGATCTCGAGCTGGGTCTGCGCCTTGCGCCGTTCGGTCAGCGAGAGGGGGTCTTGCGCAATCGGGTCCGCCATGGACACCATCATGGCACGTTGTGCCACTCCGGCGTAGCGTGCAAGTAGCAATCGACATCGCGGACGAGAAGGAGTGCTGAACATGAATCGCTTCGACGGGCGCAAGGTGATCGTCACCGGCGCGGGATCGGGCATCGGCCAGGCCACAGTGGCCCGGATCCTGGAGGAGGGCGGCGTCGTCGTCGCTGCCGACATCAACGAAGCGGGGCTCGAGGTCACGCGCCAGCGGGCCGAGGAGGCCGGGACCGCCGACCGCCTGAGCCTCGCGGTCGTCGACATCTCCAGCGAGGACTCGGTCCGAGAGAACATCGGCGGGGCCATCGAGCGGCTCGGCGGCCTGCAGGTGCTGGTCAACGCCGCCGGCATCCTGCGGTCCTCGCACACCGCGGAGACCTCGCTGGACTTCTGGAACACCGTGGTCGGCATCAACCTGACCGGCACCTTCCTGGTGACCCGGCAGGCGCTGCCTGCGCTGCTGGAGAACGGCCAGGGCGTCGTCGTGAACTTCAGCTCCACCTCCGCGCACTTCGCGCACCCGTACATGGCGGCGTACGCGGCGACCAAGGGCGGCATCCGGTCGTTCACCCACGCGATCGCGCTCGAGTACGCCAAGCAGGGGCTGCGCGCGGTCGCGGTCGAGCCGGGCTCCATCGCCTCCGGCATGACCAGCAACCCGGGCTTCCCGGAGGAGGGCGTCGACCCGACCCTGATCGGCAAGCTGTACCCGTGGATCGGCAACGGCTTCGCGCCGCCGGAGGACGTCGCCGGCGTCATCGCGATGCTCGCCTCGGACGACGGAAAGTTCGTCACCGGCACCGAGATTCGCATCGACGGCGGCACCCACATGTGATGCGTGCCTGCGCATACACTCGGGTGCGATGAACACCCGCCGCCCCGACCTCGACCAGCGCCGACTGCATCGGCGGACGCGCCTGCTCGAGGTCGGGGTGGCGCTGCTCGGCGCCGCCGACGGTCCCGCGGTGAGCGTGCGCGCCGCCTGCCGGGCCACCGGGCTGACCGAGCGATACTTCTACGAGAGTTTCCCGGACCGCGACGAGTACGTGCGCGCGGTCTACGCCGAGGTCGGCGAGCAAGCCCGCGCCACGCTCGTGGCCGCGGTCACCGGGGCGAGCACGCCCGCCGAGACGGCGCAGCTCGCGGTCGGTGCGTTCGTCGCCCTGGTCCTCGACCATCCCGAGGTGGGCCGGGTGCTGCTGCTGGCGCCGCTCCGCGAACCCGCGCTGGGTGGCCGAGGCCTCGCACTGGCGCCGAGTTTCGTTGCGCTGGTACAGGATCAGCTTGGAGGCGTGTCCGACCCGGACGAGCGGGCGCTGCGCGCCATCGGCCTGGTCGGCGCACTGACGAGCCTGTTCATCGGCTGTCTCGACGGCACCGTCACGGTGCCGCGCGAGCGGCTGATCCGGCACTGCCTCGGCCTGCTCGACCGGGCGAGCAAGCCCTAGTCGTGGTGATCGGACACGTTGATCAAGTGTGCTTCGTGCTGGTTGCTCGGGTCGTGTTGGGCTGGTGCAAGGACGTGCGGAACGGTCTTGCATGGACTCGCCGGATCGACCCAGCGTTTGATTTGTGTGGTCCAGGACACCTGGAATCGGGCGGCGACCTCACTGGTCGGCCGTCAATCGTCGACAACGAGACGCGCGACAACCAGCCGGTGCTTGGGGTGTCAGGGAGGCGTTGGGGTGCGTCATGCGCTGTTTCCGGCACGAAGAAGGGGCCAGCCCACTCGAAGTTTGCTGGCCCCTTCGTGTGCGTTGACGTCAGAGGTGGGTGCGGGCGGCGAGGTCGCGGATGAAGCGCGCGATTTCGGCGGGCTTCTCTTCGGCCATGAAGTGGCCCGCCTGGATGGGCTGATACGTCAGATCAGGCGCCCATGCCCGCCAGAGCGACGCGGCGTCGAACCCCAGCTGGGAGCCCCAGTCCTGGGAAACTACTCCGACGGGCATGGTGAGCTGCTTTCCCGCGTCGCGGTCCTTACGGTCCATGTCGAGGTCGATGCTCGCGGTGGCGCGGTAGTCGGCGACGATGGAGTCCACCGCATTCACCGAGCTGTCGATGTAGTGCCGGCGAACCTCGGGCGTGAAGGTTGAACCATCGGTGTCCCAGGCATCGAGGAACGAGCCGAAGAACTCGGGTCCGACGGCGTTGATCATCTTCTCTGGGAGACCCGTGGGCTGGGCCATGAGGTAAAGGTGCCAGGCGACCTTGGCATCTACGCCGTGCAGGACGTCCCAAGTGTCCAAGGTGGGCAGGACGTCGAGGATCCCGAGAAACTGCACCGAGTCCGGATTGTCGAGTCCTGCGCGAACACCGACGAGGGCGCCTCGGTCGTGGCCGACCAGGCCGAAACGGTCGTGACCGAGTGCTTCGGCTACGCGCAGGATGTCTCGGGCCATGGTCCTCTTCGAGTAGGTCACTGGGCCCTGTTCTGCCGGCTTGGCGCTTTCGCCGTATCCGCGCAGGTCGGGGACGATGATCGTGTGTTGCGCGGCGAGTTCGTGTGCGACGTGGCGCCACATGTAGTGGGTCTGTGGGAATCCGTGGAGGAGGATGATCGCGGGCCCCGCGCCGGCCACGGCGACGTTGAGGCCGACTTCTTCGTCTCCAGGGAGTGTCTGGTATCGGAATCCGTCGATGGTCAACCGGTTCATGGAGTGTCCTTCGTGATCGTGTGGGTCGGTTTGGCAGCCGGATGGCCCGAGAAGATGCCCGCGGGAAGCGACTGCTCCGCGCACGGTGTGGCGTGAAGTGCGGGGATCAGGACGGTGTCGACGAGGGCTTCGAGGTAGTGGTCGTCGATCTCCAGTCCGTTGAGTCGCCGGAGCAGGATGACGGCGCCGGCGACCTCCTCGAACGGGAACGGGTCGACGCCCTCGGGTAGCTCCCCACGACTGACCGCCGCCTGAACGACCGGCTTCGGTAGCCGGGCCCCGGTCGGCCCGACGGATCGTTCGATTTCCTCGCACAGTTCGGGGTCCTCGAGACCCGCTTGAAGCAGCAGCATCGCGGTCTGGCCGTCTGCGGAGCGCATGGACTGCACGAGACGGCGACACAGGGCGAGCAGGTCACCGCGCAAGCTTCCGGTGTTGACCTCATCTGGCTCGTCGCGGCGTGCGGGACCCGCTTTCAGGGCGGCAACCACCATGTCTCTCTTGGACTTCCAGCGTCTGTAGAGGGTGGCCTTGGATGCGCCCGCCCGGCGGGCCACCTCCTCGAAGGTGACGCCTTCGTAGCCGACCTCGGCGAGCAGCGAGTTCACGGCCATGAGGATCTCGATCTCTCGTTGACCGTCACGAGGTCGCCCCACGCGACGGGCGCTTGGGTGGGGCCCGTCGAACTCGTCAGAATTCTCATACGGCACGTTTCGTATCGTAACGGTCCGTGCGGTGAACGTCGCAACCCACAACGACCCCAGATCGGCTTTCGGCCCTTCGATCAACGTGTCCGGCCATGCGCCCAGTGCATCCGAACTCACCGTTGGCGACCGTCGGCACGCCCGCCACGGCATCGGGGCGTCGGGGTGTGGTGGGGCCTACACCGGGTCAATCGCCCGGCGGAGCAGCGCGTACACCGCCTCTGTCACCGAGTCGTCGGGCTGGTCGCCCAGGCCGGCGATTTCCTGGACGAACTGTCCGAAGAGTCCCCAGCCGAGGGCCATCCCCGTCATCGCAGCAACACAGACTCGGGGGTCGACAGCGTCCGCGGATCGTTCCACCTCGTCCTCGAGGCGTCGACTCAGCGCCGCCAACGCCGGGGAGCGGCCGAGCAGAGCTTCCGGTGTGCCGCCCGCCAGAATCGACTGTGCAACGATGCGCGCGTACTCCGACGACTTCGGTCGCATGATGTGGGTGATCGCGGCCTCGGTGCTCGGCGCGTCGCTGAAATAGTCCGCCCATTCCGACGATGCCCGCCGGAGCACGATCTCGAGCAGGTCGTCCTTGGTGCCGACGTACTGGTGGATGAGCCCGTAGTTGACACCGGCGGCCGACGCGATCTCTCGCAGCGACACCCTGCTCGGTCCCTTCTCCGCGAACAGTGGGCGAGCAGCAGCGACGAGGCGGGCAACGACCCGTTCGCGAGCGGCCGAGTTACTCCCAGTTGTCACAGTAGGCCCCGTATCGATCGATCATGCGTGTGGGAAAAGCGGAATCCAATCTACCGAGGCGCAGATCGGATGGCGCTCACACGGGTGTGGTCGATCGAATGCACAGGCCCGCAATCGTTGCCGCGGTGATCGACGTTCGGCCCGGCAGGCCGCGCGCCCCACCTGAACCGCGATGGTCCCCCGGGGCGATGCTCCAGCCCACGACACAGCGGGCGGCACCCGGGGCTCGCCTACTGCATGGCGGTCACCTGGGCCATGTAGCGCTCCGGCATCTCCATGAAGGGCGTGCGGAACCGTGCCCACCGCGGCAGGTCGGCCATCGAGTAGATGTCCTGCTGGTTGTCGGGACGCCGCGGCCACGACGGAATGTTCACCCACAGGCGCATCAGGTGTCGGCGCCGGTTGACATCCTCATGGTCCTGGTACGGCGTGCGGCCGTGGACGATCAGCCGGTTGTTGAGGAACTGGATGTCGCCGGGCGCGATGTTCATGTCGAGGTAGAACTCCGGTGAGGCCGAGAGTTCGCAGAACGTGTCCAGCGCCGCTTCCTGTTCCGGGGTGATGTCGAAGTGGCCCGCGCGGGCGGCGTCACGTGTCTGGGCGACGTGGATGCACGAGCTGAAAACCCCGTCGGTCGTGGCGAACAGCGCGACGTTGTCCGATGTCACGATCTTGCCGTCGCCGCGTTCGGCGTCCATCCGACTGCGCATCACCGGCATGCCCTCGTACAGCACGCGGGCAAGGTCGGGGTTGGTCTCGACCATGCGGTCGTGGACGGCGGCGGCACTGGCGATCCGGCTGGCGCCGCCGGCCTTCGCCTCGCGCAGGCAGAGGAGCGAGACCACGTCGTGGCCGTCGCTGTGCATGTTCATCGCCTGCGCCGACCGGTATCCGCGGACCTGCTCGTCGACCAGGTCCGCCACGTTCAGCACGTGGCCCAGGATCTCGCCGTTGCCCGACTGCGGGATGATGTCACCCAGGTGGGCGCCCAGGCCGCAGTAGATCCGGGCCAGGTCGTCGTCGGTGTAGCGCTCGCGGGACAGTCCGCGGATCAGCACGAAGCCACGGCCCGACCAGAGTTCGTCGCGCAGCCGGGACAGGAGTCGCCCGACCGTGGGCAGCGGGAAGGTGTCGGCGGTGATCTCGGTCAGGTCCAGGTCGCCGCGGTCCTTCAGGGTGGTCAGTGCCGCGTCGATCTCGGTCAGTTCTGCCGCGGACAGCTGCCACAGGCCGTCCTGACGGTAGTCCAGGGTGCTGCCGAGCCAGGCGGAGCGGCCGCCGACCGGTACGAGGGTGTCGTTCATGGTTCCTCCAGAGTGGGGAGCGTGGTGGTGTGCCTGCGCACGAGTTCGGTGTCGGAGCCCTCAGGCCGCGGGACGGGCCGGCACCGGTTGCGGACCTCGAACCAGGCGGCCCGGCAAGGCGCCGGTGTGCTGCCCGTCGCGGGTGACGACGATGCCGCGGACGATGGTGGCGGTGTAGCCCCGCGCGTCCTGCATCAGGCGTCGGCCGCCGGCCGGCAGATCGCGGACGACGCGCGGCAGATCCAGACCGAGGTTGTCCAGGTCGATCACGTTCAGGTCGGCACGGTGGCCCGGTGCGACCAGGCCACGGTCGTGCAAGCCCATCATCTCTGCGGGCCGTTTGGTCATCAGGTGGATCAGGTGGGGCAGGGCGATCCGCTCACCCTGGACGCGGTCCCGGCCCCAGTGGGTGAGCAGGTGGGTGTAGATGCTGCCGTCGCAGATGACCCCGAGGTGGGCCCCGCCGTCGCCCAGGCCGGGAACGGCATGCGCATTGAGCAGCATCTCGCGAGCCGGTTCCAGCGAGAAGTCGGCATAGTTCGAGAACGCCAGATACAGGATGTTGCGGCCGTCCTTGTCCAACAGCTTGTCGTAGACGAGGCTCTCGGGGGTGACGCCGAGGCGCTCGGCCTGCGCACCGATGCTGCTGTCCCTGGCGGGCTCGTAGTCGAAACCGTCGCCCATCTCGTACAGCTGGTCGAAGTCGCGCACCCGCATCCCGATCGCGATGTCCGGATCGGGGTCGTTGCTCTCGGCGAGGATGCGCTCCTTGACCTCCGGCCGGCGCAGTTCGCGGACGCGGTCGGCCAGTGGCTCGTCGGCCATCGCCAGGTAGGTCGGGGTCGAGTAGAAGGGGTTCAGGGTCAGCTCGAGTCCCAGCAGGACCCCCAACGGCCGCGGCAGGACCTGCATCGTGGCCGTGCCGCCGGCCGCGTTGAATGCGTCGAACCTGTCCAGGATGGTGCGCCAGACTCCTGGACGACCGTGACTTTGGACCAGCGACATGCTGAAGGGCCGGCCGAACGCCTTCGCCTGCCGCAAGCCCATGTCCAGGACCTGTTCCCAGTCGTCGTTGTACTCGATGACGAACTGGATGAGGCCCGCACCGGCCCGGCCGAGGGCAGCGGCCAGACCGGCGTACTCCTCCTCGGTCGCGGCCAGAGTCGGAGTGAGCTGGCCATCGCTGGAGCGGTGGAACATCGTCTGTGAGGTGCCGAAACCGAAGGCGCCGGCACGGATCGACTCCTCCAGGAGGGAGGCCATTTTCGCGATCTCTTCCGGGGTGGCAGGTTCGCGGTGGAAGGCTCGCTCACCCATGACGAAGGTGCGCAGGGCCGCGTGCGGGACGTAGCTGCACATATCGGCATCGAATTGACGCCGGCTCAGGTGGTCGAGGTACTCGGGATAGCTGGTCCATTGCCAGTCCACGCCCTCGCGGAGGACGACATTGGGAATGTCCTCGACACCCTCCATGAGCTTGATCAGCATGTCGCGGTGCTCGGGTTTGCACGGCGCAAACCCCACACCGCAGTTGCCCATGACGACGGTCGTCACCCCGTGGTTGGTCGAGGGCACCAGCCGGTTCTCCCAGGTGGCCTGACCGTCGTAGTGGGTGTGCACGTCGACGAAGCCCGGGGTGACGAGCCGGCCGCGGGCGTCGATCTCCTCGTGGCCGGCGTGGACGACGTCGCCGACCTCGACGATGACGCCGTCACGGACGGCGACGTCGGCCTGCTTCGGGGGCCCGCCGGAGCCGTCGATGACGGTGCCGTTGCGGACAACGAGATCGAGATCGTTCATATCCACCTCTCTTCAATCACGTTCCTGCGCGGCCTTGCTCGGCTTGATCGTCAAGGGCGGCAGTGGGACTGGATCCTCGGCCACGGGCCGACAGGCGCAAGATTAGCCACATGGCTAAATCTTGGCAAGAGCGCACGGGCACGGGGCGAACCACCGGTGACGGGAGCGCGAGACCGGAACGGAGTGCACGCCGCGATGCACGCGGCGAGGTACACGCCGATCGTGGTCTCGGCCACCGCGTGGGCCGCACATATGATCGGCGGTTGTAACGGAAAGGGTCTCAGGGCCGAAAGATCCGGTGAATTCACGCAACGATGAATTCGCACACTAGGGGAGGAATGCGCTATGGGTTCTGCCGTCGACACTCTGGAATGGATCCGCGAGGGGTACCTGGCCGGTGATCCGCTGCGGTCCGCGCTCTTCGTGGGCGCGTCGTTCGTCACGATGCCGCTGCAGCTGCTCGCGACGATGCTGGGTCAGCCCTTCTAGATCGGGGGCTGGGGGAGTCGGCGTCGCCGTCGACACGAACGCCGACCGCCGTGACCTCGACGATTCCGCGCATCGTCGATCCTGTGCACGAGTCGGTCCGCCCCACGGGTGACGGTGTTGCCGATGGTTCCGGCCGGTGCGGCGGCCGGGACCATCGGCGCCGCCATCTCGATCAGCGGACCCGCCCTGTCCGGTTGTCCTCTTGCGCTGCACCGGATTCGAGTGGCTGGCACCGCGGGCACCAGAAGATCTGCCGGTCGCCGTCGGTGCCCTCGCCGAGCGTTCCCGACTCGACCAGGTTGCCGCATCGCAGGCACGGTTGACCGGCGCGACCGTACACCCACGTCGTGCGGCCGCGCCGCCGATCACCGGTGGTGACGCGGACGGTGCGGTCGCGGTTTGCGACCAGCAGACGGTGCGCCAGGCCCGCCCACGCGTTCGGGTCCCCGGCCGCGGCCACCGGGGTCGCCGGATGCACCCCGCGCAGGAAACACAGTTCGCTGCGGTAGACGTTGCCGACGCCGGCCATCACCCGCTGGTCCAGCACCGCCACGCCGATCGGACGGCTTCCGTCGGCAGCCAGATTCGCCGCCGCCCGGCCCGCGTCCCAGTCGGCGCCGAGCAGGTCCGGACCCAGGTGCCCGACCGCGCGGTTCTCGTCGGCGCGGGGCAGGACCTCGACGATGCCGAGGTGGAACCCCACCGCGAGATGATCATTGGTGCCCAACAGGATCCGCGCCTGCCAGGCCGGTCGACGCCACCGCGCTCCGGCGGCGTACACGTGCCACTCGCCCTCCATCTTCAGGTGTGTGTGCACGGTGGCCGCGCCGACCCGGATCAGCAGGTGCTTGCCGCGACTGACCACCTCGTCGACCGGGCCCGGCCGCAGATCCACGGTCGCGTACCGCGGCACCCGGATGTCGCAGACCGTCAGCGGCGCACCGACCAGCGCGTCGCGCAGCCGCGCCGCGGTCTGCCAGACGTTGTCACCTTCCGGCATGGAGCGTCCGCTTCCGCAGGCCCCGCGGCGTCGCGGAGAAACCGGCCTCGACCAGCACCGGGGACAGCGGACTGCCGTGCACCGATTCGCCGTCGACCTTCTCGACGACGATCCTGTCGACGCCGCCGCGGTCGACGAGCTCGGCCAGCGAGATCGCCGCGGCATGCCGGTCCCCGGGATCGGTCGTGAACGTGAGCAGCGTCTTGCCGCCCCGTTCGACGTAGAGCGCCAGCTCCCCGCCGACGAGGACGACCAGTGCCCCGGCCTTGCGGCCCGGCCGGTGCCCGCCGTCGGTCGCCGGCCACGGCAACGCCGCGCCGTACAGGTTCGCCGGATCGGTCGCGGCCAGCGTCACGGCGGTCCGGGCGCGTTCGCCCGCCGGGTCCTCGGCGTATCCCCGCAACCGGTCCACCACGTCGGACGTCGAGAACTGGGCCGCACCGAGCCCGTTCACGAAGTACCCGCGCCGGCACCGGCCGCTGTCCTCGAAGCCGCGCAGCACCTTGTACATCAAGGCGAACCCGCCGGGGACGTCCTCGGCGGCGACGGACCCGCGCGTGAGCACCCCGTACCGGTCGAGGAGCAGATCCGCGCGGGCGTGCGCGCGAATCGTCGGGTCCGGCTCCGGCTCCGGAAGCAGCGACCAGCGCCCGCCCACGGACGGCGGCCCGGAGCGGGTCGGCAGCGCGGGCCGCGGCAGCGCGCGATACGCCCGGGTTCGCGGCGCCCGCCGCGGGGAGCGGTGGCTCGGGGTCGCGCGGGAGGTGCCCGACAGCAGGGCCCGCAGCGGCGCGAACGAGTCGTTCGACAGATACCCGGCCCACACCAGCTGCCACAACGCCTCGGTCAGCGCCGCGTCGTCGGTGGACCCGACCTGCTCGGACAGGTTCCGGAAGAAGAACGCGCCACCGGGCGCGAGGGCGTCGAGCACCGCGCGGTGCACCTCGGTCAGGTCGACGTCGGTCGGCGCAGGCAGCGTCAACGGTGCCCCGTCGGCGAGGTGCAGCCGCACCCAGCCGTCGCTGCCGGAGATCTGCCCGGCACCCGACCACAGCACCTCGCCGGTGGTGGTCAGCTCGTCCAGCATCGCGGGACTGTAGTCGCGGACCCGCGACGGCAGCACGATCGACTCCCACGCCGACGCCGGGATCGGCACCCCGGCGAGCTGGTCGACGACCGCGGCGACCCCGTCGACGCCGCGCAGCCCGCCGCCGACGTGCTGCCAGTCCGGCAGGAACCGGCCCAGCGCGTCGGGTTCGACGGGTTCGACGTCCTTGCGGGCCGCCGCCAGGGACCGGCGTCGCAGCCGGCGCAGCACCTCGGTGTCGCACCACTCCGACCCGGCCCCGGCCGGCCGGAACTCGCCCTCCACGACCCGCTTGTCCAGTGCGAGCCGATGCAGCACGTCCCGGACCACCGAGGTGCCGAGCCCGAACCGGGCGGCGGCGTCGGCGAGCGTGAACGGGCCGTGGGTGCGGGCGTACCGGCCGATCAGGTCGCCGAGCGGGTCGTCCACGGGCTCGATGAACGCGGCCGGGGTGCCGATCGGCAGCGGCACCCCGAGCGCGTCCCGCATCCGCGACGCATCCTCGATCGCGATCCACCAGGATTCGCCGGCGAACGCCACCCGCATGACGCGCTTGCGGGATTCGAGTCCGGCCAACCACTCCCGCGGATCCGCGGTGCTGCGCGCAGTCACCTCGGTGGCCGTGAGCGGCCCGAGGAGCCGCAGCAGGTCCGCGACGCCTTCGGCATCCCTCGCTCGGCGGTCCTCCGCGAGGCGCTGCAGTTCCAGCTCGGTCCGCTCGATGACGGCCTCGTCCAGCAGTTCCCGCAACTCGACCCGGCCCAGCAGTTCGGCGAGCAGGGTGGAGTCCAACGACAGTGCGGCGGCGCGGCGTTCGGCGAGCGGACTGTCGCCCTCGTACATGAAGGCGCCGACGTAGTCGAAGAGCAGCGCGGTCGCGAACGGGGACGGGGACGGCGTCTCGACCTCCACGATCCGGACCCGGCGCCGCCCGACGTCGGTGAGCAGCCGGGTCAGGGACGGCAGGTCGTACACGTCCTGCAGGCACTCACGGACGGTTTCGAGCAGGATCGGGAACGTCGGGAACTTGCGGGCCACGTCCAGCAGTTGCGCCGCCCGCTGCCGCTGCTGCCACAGCGGTGCCCGCCGGCCGGGGGTGCGGCGTGGCAGCAGCAGCGCACGGGCCGCGCATTCGCGGAACCGGGACGCGAACAGCGCCGACCCGCCCACCTGTTCGGTGACGATGTCCTCGATCTCGTCCCGGTCGAAGACGAACAGGTCCGCGCCCGGCGGTGCGTCCTCGGTGTCGGGCAGGCGGACGATGATGCCGTCGTCGGACGCGGTCGGCGCGGAGTCGATTCCGTACCGGTCCTGCAGGCGCGCCCCGACGGCCAGTGCCCACGGCGCGTGCACCGGCAGCCCGTACGGCGAGTGCAGCACCAGCCGCCAGTCGCCGAGCTCGTCGCGGAACCGTTCGAGCACGAGCGTGCGGTCGCTCGGGACCTGGCCGGTCGCGGTGGCCTGCTCGCCGACCAGGGCCAGCAGGTTCGTCGTCGCGTTGTCGTCGAGACCCTGCGCGGTCAACCGGGCCCGCAGGTCCACCGGATCGCCGAGCGCCGTCTCCCGCAGGAACTCGCCCAGCGCCGCGCCGAGTTCGGCGGGCCGGCCCAGACCGTCGCCGTGCCAGAACGGCAACCGGCCCGGCAGCCCGTACGCGGGGGAGACGAGCACCCGGTCGTGGGTGATCTCCTCGATCCGCCAGCTCGTCGCCCCGAGCGCGAACACGTCGCCGACCCGCGACTCGTACACCATCTCCTCGTCGAGCTCGCCGACCCGGGAGGCCTTCTCGCCGACCATGTACACGGTGAACAGGCCGCGGTCGGGGATCGCGCCGCCGGAGGTGACCGCGAGGCGCTGCGATCCCGGCCTGCCGGTCAGCACGTCCGCGTCGCGGTCCCACACCAGCCGCGGCCGCAGCTCGGCGAACTCGTCGGACGGGTAGCGGCCGGCGAGCAGGTCGAGGGTCGCGTCGAACGCCGATCGGGGCAGGGTGGCGAAGTTGCCGGTGCGCCGGACCGCGTCGAACCACACCCCGGCGTCGATCGGGTCGAGTGCGCACGCGGCGACCGTGTGCTGGGCGAGGATGTCGAGCGGGTTGGCCGGCACGGCCAGGGCCTCGATCCGGCCGGCGGTCATCCGCTCGACGGTGACCGCGCAGTGGACCAGGTCGGTGCGGTGCTTCGGGAACAGCACCCCGCGGGAGATCTCGCCGACCTGGTGCCCGGCCCGGCCGACGCGTTGCAGGCCGGAGGCCACCGACGGCGGGGCCTCCACCTGGATCACCAGGTCCACCGCACCCATGTCGATGCCGAGTTCGAGGCTGGACGTGGCGACCACGCAGCGCAGCCGACCCGACTTGAGGTCGTCCTCGATCAGCGCGCGCTGGTCCTTGCTGACCGACCCGTGGTGCGCGCGGGCGAGCAGCGGGTCGGCGCCGTGGTTCACCTCGGTGGGCGCACCGAGCTGGGACGGGGGTGCGTGCACGGTCGCGACCGGATCGCCGAGCCGCTGGGCGTACACCTCGTTGAGGCGCGCGGTCAGCCGCTCGGCGAGCCGGCGGGAATTGGCGAACACGATCGACGAGGAGTGTTCGAGCACCAGATCGACGATCTGCTCCTCGACGTGCGGCCAGATCGACGCCTGCTGCGGCGCCGGCGATTCCGACGTCGGGTCCGGGTCGGTGACACCGAGCTCGGTCATGTCCTCGACCGGTACCCGCACCGTCAGGTCGAAGGTCTTCGGTGCGGGCGGCGAGACGATGCGCACCGGCGCGGACCCGGCCAGGAACCGGGCGACCTCCTCGTGCGGGCGGACGGTGGCCGACAGCCCGATCCGCTGTGCCGGCCGGTCCAGCAGCATGTCCAGTCGTTCGAGGGAAAGTGCAAGGTGCGCACCACGTTTGGTGGCGGCCACCGCGTGCACCTCGTCGACGATCACCGTCTGCACGGTGGCCAGGGTCTCGCGGGCGGCGGACGTGAGCAGCAGGAACAGCGACTCCGGTGTGGTGATCAGGATGTCCGGCGGGGTGCGCAGCATCGCGCGTCGCGCGGCCGGGGTGGTGTCGCCGGAGCGGACCCCGACCGTGATCTCCGGCGCCGTCAGGCCGAGCCGCTTCGCGGTCTGGGTGATGCCGACCAGCGGTGCGCGCAGGTTGCGTTCGACGTCGACCGCGAGGGCCTTGAGCGGGGACACGTACAGCACCGTCGTCCCGGCCGGCCGGGTCTCGTCCCGGGGGCGTGCGGCGAGACGGTCCAGCGCCCACAGGAACGCCGACAACGTCTTCCCGGAACCGGTGGGTGCGACCACCAGCGCGTGCGCGCCGTCCGAGATGGCCTCCCAGGCGCCCACCTGGGCGGACGTCGGGGCGGGAAAGGCGCCGTCGAACCACTCCCGGGTGGCGGCGGTGAACTTCCCGAGCACCGCGCCACCGCGTCCGTCCTGCGCGGCATCCATGGGTCCATCCTGCCCCGCGGCACCGACATCACGAGTGGGTGACGAACCCCGCGCCGCCGGCAGGGGTGTCGTAGCGTGCGGGAATGCGCACTTCCCCGGACCGGTACCGCCGCGTCGGGCACGGCGAGCCGGTGCTGCTGATCCATCCGTTCGCACTGTCGCACCACGTGTGGCGGCGCACCGCGGACCTGCTCGCGCCCGACCACGACGTGCTCGCGGTCTCGCTGCCCGGGCACTGGGGCGGGGAACGGATCGGGCCGTTCGACGTCAGCATCGAGCACTACGCCGACGGGGTGGAGCGCATGCTCGACGAGGTCGGCTGGGACACCTGCCACGTCGTCGGCAACTCGCTCGGCGGCTGGATCGGGTTCGAACTCGAGCGGCGGGGACGGGCGCGGTCGCTGACCGCGATCGCGCCGGCGGGCGGGTGGTCCGACCTGTCACCGTCGGAGCTGCGGCTCGGCACGATATTCCTGTCGCTCGCGCCGCTGATCGGCGTCGGCCGCGCGATCGGGGACTCGGCCGCAGGGCTCCCTCTGGTCCGTCGACTGGTGCTCTGGCTGCTGTCCCACGACGCCGCCGCGGTGCCGGAATCGGATGTCCGGCTGGTGATCGCGGCGGCCACGCACTGCCGCGCGTTCCTGCCGACCGAGTGGATGGGCCTGCGGGACGGCGGGATCCGGGGCCTCGGGCGGGTCCGGGTCTCGACGCTGCTGGTCCTGTGCGAGCACGACACGCTGCTTCCGATCGAGACGTACTCGCGCCGGTTCCTGACCGAGCTGCCCGAGTCGGCGGGCCGGGTCGTGCTGCCCGGTGTCGGGCACGTCCCGATGCTGGAGAACCCGGCGCTGGTGGCCGAGACGATCCGTGGTCACGTCGCGTCGGCGGCAACGGACCGGCCGATCGCGCGGTGACCCGGCCGGTCATCCCAGGTGGCGCAGCACCGCGAGCACCCGGCGGTGATGCCCCTCCGACGGTGGCAGATCCAGCTTGGTGAAGATGTTCCCGACGTGCTTCTCCACCGCTCGCTCGGTCACCCCGAGCGACGTCGCGAGCGCCGAGTTCGACAACCCCTGCGCCATCAGCGCCAGCACCTCCCGCTCCCGCGGGGTCAGGCGGTCCAGTGCGTCGGTACGCCGGCTCGACCCCATCAGCTGTGTCACCACCTCCGGATCCAGCGCGGTGCCGCCGGCCGCGACCCGCTCGAGCGCGGCGACGAACTCGGCGACGTCGGCCACCCGATCCTTGAGCAGGTAGCCGACCCCCGCGGCCCGGCCGGCGAGCAGTTCGGTGGCGTACCGCGTCTCGACCCACTGCGAGAACACGAGCACCCCCACGTCGGGGAACCGGCGCCGCAGTGCGATGGCCTCGACGAGACCCTCGTCGGTGAACGTCGGCGGCATCCGGATGTCGACCACGGCGGCGTCCGGCCGGTGCGCGTCGACCGCGTCGGCCAGGCCGGGTGCGTCGCCGGCGACCGCCGGCACCTCGTGGCCCCGTTCGATCAGCAGCTGCGCGAGGCCCTCGGCGAGGATCGCGTTGTCCTCGGCGATCACGATGCGCATCACCGGGTCCCGTCGACCGGCAGGGCGAGAGTCACCACGGTCGGGCCGCCCACCGGGCTGTCCACGCGCAGCGACCCGTCCACCGTGCCCGCGCGGGTGGCGAGTCCGGTCAGGCCGCTGCCCGCGCCGACGACCGCGCCGCCGACACCGTTGTCGCGCACCACGACCGACAGTCGCGCGCGGTCGGCGGTCGCGGACACCCACGCCCGCGTCGCACCCGAGTGGCGGGCGGTGTTCGTCAGCAGTTCGGCGACGGAGAAATAGGCGATGGTCTCGATGCCGGGAGACGGTCGCGGATCGACGTCGACGGACAGCGCCACCGGGACGGCGCTGCGGGCGGCGAGCGTCTGCAGGGCAGGGCCCAGCCCGAGGTCGAGGGCCGGTGGATGGATGCCGCGGACCACCTCTCGCAGCTCGGTCAGCGCCTCCTTCGCCGCGGTGTGGGCGTCGTGCACCAGGTCCGCGGGATCCTGGCCGGCCGCGATACGTTCCTCGGCGCGGCCGAGGGTCATGGCCATCGCCACCAGCCGGGCCTGGGTGCCGTCGTGCAGGTCGCGTTCGACGCGCCGGAGCCGGGTCGCGGAGTCCTCGACCGCGGCGGACCGCGTGCGTTCGAGTTCCGCGACGCGCCGGGCGCCCGGCGGCGGTCCCAGCAGGGCCGGGATCAGCAGCCGGTCGAGCCGGGTCAGCCACCGAATCGGCCACGGCGCCAGGAACAGTCCCACGACGCCGGCCGCCGCCAGCGCCAGCACCTCCGGCCAGCTGTCGACGTACACGTCGCCGAACTGGGCGATCGAGTGCCGGGGCGTGCCGGAGGCGTCGACGTTGACGGGGTCGATCAGCCACCACAGGAGCGGTGACACGGTCAGGAACGCGGCCGTCGCCGCGAACAGCAGCGCGCCGAACACCGACACCACCGACAGCACGGACTTGATCAGCACGAACAGCACCGCGCGCCAGGCGACCGGGTCGGTCACGCAGGAGCGCAGCAGCCCGACCGGTCCGGGGCGCGGCGCGAACGCGGACGGTGCCGGACCGTCGGTGTTCAGCAGCGCGGCGCCCAGCATCCGGTGCAGCGCACCGAATCCGCGGGTGCCGACGAGCATCGCGGCCAGCAGCGGGATCCCGACGAGCATCAGCACCAGGACGGAGCCGAACAGGGTGCCGAGGAGCAGGTAGCCGAACCCGGTCCACGCGACCACTGCGGAGGCCACGAGGTAACCCGCCTCGCGCCATGTCTGTGCGGAGACGGGTGTGCGGAGGAAGTCCGTGATCGTCATGACTGCAATGCTTCCCGAAGTGCGGTGTCGGTTTCGAGGGGGCTGGCCCGTGATCCCGGGGTGTGGCTGTCCACACCGTCGGATCGGTCGGGCCGGGCTCGTGGCCGTCGGCTCAGCGGTCGGCGTGCGCGCCGAACCGGTCCAGCAGCGACGCGCGGATCTGCGGTCGCGACGCCGCGACCAGGGTCAGCGTGGCCTCCCGCATCAGGCGCTCGGCGGTGTTCCCGAGCACGGCCGCGGCACTGCCGGTGCCCGACACCAACGCTGCCGCCGTGCGCACCGCCAACGCCGCGGCGCCGGCCCGCGCGTCGTACAGGTCGCCGCCGGACAGGCCCGCGTCCAGCTCGTCCCGGACGCCCTCGGCCGCGAGGGCGAACGGTGTCACGTCGACGCCGCGGTCGGCGAGCTCGGTCCGGCATCGCGCCGCGACGCCCGTGGCCATGCATCCGTTCAGCCACGTCCCGAACACCTGACCCGCCCGGAACACGTCCGGCTCGACGACACCGGCGACCTGTTCGTCGGGCACCCGCAGTCCGTCGATGCGCAGCCGCACGGTGTTGCTGCCCCGCGCCGCGATCAGCGGCAGCTCCTCCACGGTGATCGCGGCGGTGGGCGCCGCGGTCGTGATCACATGGACGATGGAGTCGTCGAACTCGTCGCGGGCGGACAGCTGCAGGATGTCGACGATGCCCCAGCCGGTGACGAACGGTGCGACCCCGTCGAGCTCGTACCCGCCGTCGACGCGGCGGGCGTACAGCAGCGGCGGCTGCGGGATCGCGCCCGCGAACGCCACTCCGCCGCGGATCGACCCGTCGACCAGTCCGTCCCAATACCGTTCGCGAAGAACGTGATTCGTGGTCGCTGCGAGCGACCCGACCACGCCGTGGTGCTGCATCCAGGTGAAGGCGGTCGCGAGGCAGCCGCCACACAGTGCCTCCACCACCGCGACCAGGTCGCCCGGTCCGAGCGCGGGACCGCCGCGTTCGGGCGGTGCCGCGAGTCCGTAGAAGCCGTCCGCCGCCAGCGCCTCGAAGTGCCCGGGCGGGATCGCGCCGTCGGCGTCGACGCTGTCCGCGACCGGAAACAGCAGGTCCTCGGCGATCTCGCGGGCGAGGGTCGGCCAGTTCGTCACGGCCTCAGGGTAATTGCCCGGCGGCGGAACCGGTGAGAAGCACGCGGAGGTTTCGGGTGACGACCGCGGCCGAGATGCCCGGGTCGATCGCCCGCTGGATGCCGAGGCCGATGCCGGTGCTGAGCACGCTCGTCGCCGCGTCCTCGACCGACATCGGCAGCGTCACCTCGCCGGCGGCCACGAGGGCCGCCAGCAGGGTTCGCACGACGGTGTGGGTCGTCGACAGGCTCGATGCGAGTGCGGCGCGCAGCTCGGGATCGTGGCGGGCGGCAGCGATGAACTCGAACTCGAGCATCGTCCACCCGACGTCGCCCAGGGTGCGCTCCGCCCACTCCTCGAACGCGACGAGCCGCTCCTCGAGTGGCTCCTGCCGTGCCATCACCGCGGCGACCTCGGCCCCCTTGGTGGCGTGGATGAGCTGGAGTGCCTCCAGGCACAGCTCCTTCTTGCTGCGGAAGTTCGAGTACACGGCGCCCTTCGAGTAGCCGGCCTCCTCGGCGACCTTCTCGAGCGACGTCGCGGCGTAGCCGTCGGCCAGGAACAGGTCGCGGGCGGTCGCGATCAGGTCGGCCCGGGTCTGGGCCTGACTCTCCGACCTGGTCATGCGGGCCATCGCAACTCCGTCCGGGAAAACCTCGATTTGGCATACCCAGCGTATTCAAATACTGCTAGTTTCTGAATATGACTTCGAGTGACAGACATCTCCGGCGGGGTCTGGTGATCGGCTGCGGCGGGACGCTCGGGGCGGCCTGGACCGTCGCGGCGCTGGCCGCGGTCCGGGACGCCCTCGACTGGGATCCGCGCGAGGCGGAGGTGCTGGTCGGCACCTCCGCCGGCGCCGAGCTGGTCACCCTGCTCGGCAGCGGGGTGGGCGTGGACGAGCTGCTCGCCGTGCAGCTGGGGGAGCCGGTCGCCCATCCGGCGCTGCGCGACCACCTCGCCGGCGCTCCGGGTCGATTCCCGCCCCTGCCGCGGGCCGGGTTGGGCTCGCTGCGGCTGGCGCGTGCCGGTCTGCGACAGGGCGTCGGCCCGGTCACGGCGCTCAGTGGGCTGCTGCCGCGCGGCGGCGGGGACGCCGGATGGCTGCACCGGCTCGCGGTCGGGGTCGCACCCGGGGGTTCCTGGGTGCCGCACCCCGCGACCTGGCTCGTCGCGATGGACTACGACACCGGCGAGCGCGTCGCCTTCGGTTCGCCCGGCGCCCCGGACGCATCGCTCTCGCAGGCGCTCCGGGCGTCGTGGGCGATCCCGGGCTGGTTCCCGCCCGTGCCGGTCGGGGGTCGCCGGTTCGTCGACGGCGGTGCGGCGTCGACGGCCTCCGCCGACCTCGTCGCGCCGCTCGGCCTGGACGAACTGGTGGTGCTCGCGCCGATGGCGTCGACCGGCCCGATGGCCGGCCGCGGCGCCGCCCGGCTCGAACGACTGGTGCTGCGCGGCTGGATGAGTGCCGGGCTGGACGCGGAACTCGACGTCGTGCGCGCCGCCGGGACCCGGGTCGTCCGGCTCGACGCGACCGCCGAGGACCTGGCCGTGATGGGCCCCAACTTCATGGACGACCGCAGGCGGCTCGCGACCCTCGAGTCGTCGCTGCGCACCACCCGGGCCGCGGTGGCCCGCCGACTCGAGACAGGAGGCGTGCGATGACACCGGCTGCGGACGCGGATCCGGGGCACGTGGATCCGGAGCACGTCGAGTTCGTCGTCATCGGTGCCGGGATCTCCGGAATCGGCGCGGCGATCACGCTGCGGGGCATGGGGATCACCGACTTCGTGGTCCTGGAGAAGGCCGACGCACTCGGCGGGACCTGGCGTGACAACAGCTATCCCGGGTGCGCCTGCGACGTGCCGTCCGGGCTCTACTCGTACTCGTTCGCGCCGAACCCGCAGTGGACGCGGATCTTTGCCGGGCAGGAGGAGATCCGCCGGTACATCGACCGCACGGCCGCCGAGCACGGCGTCGGCGCGCACGTGCGCCTCGGCACCGAGGTGACCCGCGCGCAGTGGGACGACCCGACCCGTCGGTGGGTGGTCGAGACCTCGCGCGGCACCCTGACCGCGAACTCGGTGATCGCCGCGGCGGGCCCGTGGAACGAACCGCTGGTGCCCGACATCCCCGGCCTGGACACCTTCGACGGCGAGGTCTTCCACTCGTCCCGGTGGAACCACGACTACGACCTGACGGGAAAGCGGGTCGCCGTGGTCGGAACCGGCGCCTCTGCCGTGCAGTTCGTGCCCGCGATCGCGCCCCGGGTCGGGGAGCTGCACCTGTACCAGCGCACCGCGCAGTGGGTGCTGCCGAAGCCCGACCGCCACGTCCCGGCGCTCGGACGCTGGGCGATGCAGCGCATCCCGAGCGCGCAGCGGGCGCTGCGCGCGGTCGAGTACACGATCATGGAGGCCCTCGGCGTCGGGTTTCGCAACCCGTGGATCCTGCGGATCGTCCAGCAGATCGGCCGCGCCCAGCTGCGGCTGCAGGTCCGTGACCGGGAACTGCGCCGCGCGCTGACCCCCGACTACACGCTCGGCTGCAAGCGGCTGCTGCTGTCGAACACCTACTATCCGGCGCTGACGAGACCGAACGTCGAGGTGCACCCGAACGCGGTCGCGGCCGTGCGAGGCACCACCGTGATCGGCGCCGACGGCGCCGAGCGAGACGTCGACGCGATCATCTTCGGCACCGGATTCCACATCCTCGACATGCCGATCGGCGGCAGGATCTTCGACGGGGACGGCCGGAGCCTCGACGACCACTGGAAGGGCAGTCCGCAGGCGTACCTGGGCACCACGGTCGCCGGATTCCCCAATGCCTACGTGCTGCTCGGCCCCGCCCTGGGCACCGGGCACACCTCGGCGTTCACGATCCTCGAGGCCCAGCTGGACTACCTGGCCAAGGCGATCGCGGCCGCTCGCGCCGGTGGCTGGACGCGGATGGAGACCCGCCCCGACGTGCAGGCCGCCTTCAACGCCGAGGTGCAGGAGGCGCTGGCCACCACCGTGTACAACGCCGGCGGCTGCCGGAGCTACTTCCTGGACGTCAACGGCCGCAACAGTTTCAACTGGCCGTGGTCGACGCAACGCATGCTCGTCCGCCTCGGCGACTTCGACGAACGAGCCTACGAGGTGTCGGTGCGATGAGGTACCCGGAGATCGACCTGTACGGGGCCGTCGTCCTCGTCACCGGCGCGGGTCGCGGGATCGGCCGCGCCACCGCCCACGCGATGGCCGCCCGCGGCGCGAGCGTCGCGGTCGCCGACCTCGACCGGGCCGCGGCCGACGCGGTCGCCGGCGAGATCGGTTCGGCGGCACGGGCGTACACCCTCGATGTGCGCACCCGGGCGTCGTGGGACGCCTGCGTCGCCGCCGCCGTCGCCGACCTCGGGCCGATCGACGTGCTGGTCGGCAACGCCGGCGTCATGCCGGTCGCCGCGTTCCTCGACGAACCCGACGAGATCGGTGAGACCACGATCGACGTGAACGTGTGGGGACTGATCCACGGCATGCGGGCCGTCGCCCCGGCCATGCTGGATCGAGGACGCGGCCACATCGTCAACGTCGCCTCGCTCGCCGGGAAGGTCGCCATCCCCGGTCTGGCCGTGTACAACGCCAGCAAGTTCGCGGCGGTCGGGCTGTCGTCCACGGCCCGGCTGGAGTTCGCCGACCGCGGGGTCAGCGTGAGCACCGTGCTGCCGAGCGCGGTGCGCACCACGCTGACCTCGGGGCTGCCGCTCGGCAAGGGGCTGCCCACCGTGGACCCGGAGGACATCGCCGCCGCGGTGGTGCGGACCTGCCGCACCCGCCGGGCACAGACGCCGGTGCCCGGCTACCTGGCCGCCCTCGACCTCGGCCTGGCGCTGGCGCCGGAATCCCTGATCACACTGGTGCGCCGGGCGGTCGGCGGGAACCGGGCCATCACCTCCGTCGACCAGGCCGGGAGAGCGGACTACGACCGGCGGGTGCAGTCGATCACCCGAACCGGACGCCCTGGGCGAGGGGGAGCTGGTCGGAGTAGTTGACCGTGTTGGTCGCCCGCCGCATGTACGCCTTCCAGGAGTCCGAGCCGGATTCCCGCCCTCCGCCGGTGTGCTTCTCGCCGCCGAACGCGCCGCCGATCTCGGCCCCGGACGTGCCGATGTTGACGTTCGCGATGCCGCAGTCCGACCCGTCGGCGGCGAGGAACCGTTCCGCCTCGCGCTGGTCGAGCGTGAAGATCGCCGACGACAGCCCCTGCGGCACCGCGTTGTGCAGTGCGATCGCCTCGTCGAGGTCATCGTAGGTCAGCACGTACAGGATCGGGGCGAACGTCTCCTCGCACACCACCGGCGTCTGCGCCGGCATCCGGACGACGGCGGGGGAGACGTACACCCCGCTCCGGTCGGCGCGATCGCCGCCGCACACCAGGGCGCCGCCCTCGGCGCGGGCCCGGTCCAGTGCGGACGTCATTGCCTCCCAGGCTCGTTCCCGGATCAGGGGGCCGACGAGAACCCCGTCGTCGAACGGGTCACCGACCGGAAGCTGCCGGTAGGCGGCGGCGACCCGCTCGGCGACGGAGTCCGCGATCGACGTGTGCACGATCAGCCGGCGCAGCGTGGTGCAGCGCTGCCCGGCCGTCCCGGCGGCCGCGAACACGATCGCCCGGACCGCGAGATCCAGGTCCGCGGACGGCGCGACGACCGCGGCGTTGTTGCCGCCCAACTCGAGCAGGCAGCGGCCGAACCGGGCCGCGACCCGGGGCGCCACCGCACGGCCCATCCGCACGGACCCGGTCGCGCTGAGCAGCGCCACGCGCGGATCGTCGACGAGGCGCTCGCCGACCGGACCGGACCCGAGCAGCAGCCGGTGCACGCCGTCGGGGGCGCCGGTGTCCGCGGCGGCCCGCCGGATCAGCGCGTCGCAGGCGAGCGCGGTGAGCGGGGTCAGCTCGGACGGCTTCCACACCACCGGGTCTCCGCACACGAGCGCGACGGCCGCATTCCACGCCCACACCGCGACCGGGAAGTTGAACGCCGAGATCACCCCGACCACGCCGAGCGGGTGCCACGTCTCCATCAGCCGGTGGCCGGGCCGCTCCGACGTCATCGTGCGGCCGTACAGCTGGCGGGACAGGCCGACCGCGAACTCGCAGACGTCGATCATCTCCTGCACCTCGCCGAGCGACTCCGACGTGATCTTCCCGGCCTCGATCGTCACCAGGGTCGCCAGATCCGCCTTGTGCTCGGCGAGCAGTTCCCCGAGCCGACGCACCAGGGCGCCGCGCCGCGGGGCCGGTGCCTGTCGCCACTGTGCGAACGCCTGTGCTGCATCGTCGATCGCGGCGTCGACCTCGTCCGGCGTGCTCGAGTGCAGCCGGAACAGGACCGACCCGTCGATCGGTGTCGCCGCGGGCAGGTCCCCGTCCCGGGGGAGGTCGTCGACGCCGCACGCGTGCAGGGCGGATTCGGCGCGTGCGCGCAGGGGCGCCGGGGTCGCGGTCGTCGGGGTCTCGGTCATCGGGGCTCCTCTCCGGGTGCCGCGGACGGTGACGCGGCGGTGGTCGCATCCATCTGGGTTAGCCTGCCCCCATGTCGGAGCCACTGGACGAGATCGACACGCTGCTCGTGCGGGAACTGGTCGAGGACGGCCGGGCGACGCTCGCGACGCTGGCGCAGAAGGCGGGCCTGTCCGTGTCGGCGGTCCAGACGCGAGTGCGTCGCCTCGAGTCCCGCGGAGTGATCCGCGGATACGGTGCGCGGGTCGACCCGGCGGCGCTCGGCGAGGAGTTGTCGGCCTTCGTCGCGATCACTCCCTTCGATCCGTCCGGCCCCGACGACGCGCCGCAGCGG
Organism: Rhodococcus olei; assembly: GCF_039540555.1. Taxonomy (NCBI): domain Bacteria; kingdom Bacillati; phylum Actinomycetota; class Actinomycetes; order Mycobacteriales; family Nocardiaceae; genus Rhodococcus; species Rhodococcus olei. The sequence continues at coordinate 83,328 of NZ_BAABFB010000035.1, forward strand.
CTGGCGCACATCCCGGCGATCCGGGCCTGCCACTCGGTCGCCGGGGACGAGAGCTACGTCCTGCTGGTGCGGGTGGAGTCGCCGCGCGCGCTCGAGCAGTTGCTGCAGGAGATCCGGACCACGGCCAACGTGCGAACCCGCAGCACGATCATCCTTCAGACATTTTACGACAGGGCGTAGATATGACAGGAATTGTTACTGAACAGTGGTGGGCTGACGGGAATATTTGGCCTAATCTCGCTATATGAGTGGCGCGATCGACCAGCGGCACGGCGAGGGTGACGTCGCACCCGGCCAGGTTCTCGACGTGCTGCGCGAGCACCTGCTCGTCGACGGCTTCGACCTCGTTCTCGACCTCGCCCGATCGCGGGGGCGCACCCTCGTCGACCAGCGTGACGGCACCGAATACCTCGACATGTTCGGCTTCTTCGCCTCGTCCGCGCTCGGCATGAACCATCCCGCGCTGGCCGACGACCCCGGATTCCGCGCCGAACTCGCCGAGGCCGCGTTGAACAAGCCGAGCAACTCCGACGTCTACACGGTTCAGATGGCGCGGTTCGTGCAGACCTTCGCTCGGGTGCTCGGCGACCCGCGGCTGCCGCACCTGTTCCTCGTCGACGGCGGTGCACTGGCGGTCGAGAACGCCCTCAAGGTGGCCTTCGACTGGAAGAGCCGCCACAACGAGGCCGCCGGGCGCGATCCGGCGCTCGGAACGCGCGTGCTGCACCTGCGCCACGCCTTCCACGGCCGCAGCGGATACACGATGTCCCTGACCAACACCGACCCGGTCAAGGTCGCGCGCTTTCCCCGGTTCGACTGGCCGCGCATCGACGCCCCCGCCGTGGAGGCGGGCACCGACGTGGTGGCGGCGGAGGCGCGGGCGCTCGATCAGGCCGCGGAGGCCTTCGCGGCCCACCCGCACGACATCGCCTGCTTCGTCGCCGAACCCGTCCAGGGCGAGGGCGGCGACCGGCACCTGCGCCCGGAGTTCCTGCGCGCGGTCGCGGCGTTGTGTCGCGACCACGACGCGCTGGTCGTCCTCGACGAGGTGCAGACCGGGGTCGGGGTGACCGGAACCGCCTGGGCCTACCAGCAATTCGGCCTGCAGCCCGACGTCGTCGCATTCGGGAAGAAGACCCAGGTGTGCGGGATCATGGCGGGCGGCCGACTCGACGAGGTGCCCGACAACGTCTTCCGCATCAGTTCCCGGATCAACTCGACGTGGGGTGGCAACCTGACCGACATGGTGCGCGCCCGGCGCGTCCTCGAGGTGATCGAGCGGGACCGGCTGATCGACCGGGCCCGCCTGATGGGGTCGCACCTGCTCGCCGAACTGACCGCGCTCGCCGGCCGCCACCCGGCCGTCACCGACCCGCGCGGGCGCGGGCTGCTGTGCGCGATCACCCTCGACACCGCGGGGAACCGGGACCGGATCGTCGCCGAGCTGCGCGAGCGCGAGCACGTCCTCGTCCTGGGGACCGGTGACCGCGGGATCAGGTTCCGCCCGCCGCTGACCGTCACCGCAACCGAGCTGTCCGCCGCCGTCGCGGCACTTGACCGCGTCCTGGGCGGCTGACCAGCGACGCCGCAACGTGTCGTACCCCTCTGTCATTCTGTGCGGCTCCGAGGTGGAGCGACGAGATCGGACGCGGACGAGGCTGCGCGGCAGCGTCGTGCGCGCGCCCGACCCGTCCCGGACCACACATCTCGAGGATTGTCTTGACGAACGAGTTCGACCCGACCGGGCACACCGACGACGCCGTCCGGAGGGCGACCCGGGTGATCGGCCTCGCCGCCGCGCTGGTGCTCGGCATCACGATCGGCGTCGCGACGGCCGACGTCACCGCGCCCGACCCGGGCGACCCGACGCCCTGTGACCGGGCGGTGCCGTCGGCCGCCGCGCCGACCGTGGAGTGAGTGGCGCCATCGTCGTGGTTTACCGTGCAGGCATGACTGTCTCGCGCCCCGTCGGTTCACCCATCCCGGTCGCCTCCGTCCCCAACCTGCGGGACGCCGGCGGGTACCGGACCGCCGACGGCTCGGTGGTGCGCAGCGGCCGGGTCTACCGGTCCACCGATCTCGGCGCGGTCGCGGACGCGGACCGCCAGGCGCTCGACGCGCTCGGCGTGGCGACCGTCTTCGACCTGCGGACGCTCGCGGAACGGGAGATCAGGCCGGACCGGCTGCCCGCCGGTGCCACCGAGGTGGCGCTCGACGTGCTCGCGGACCGCGACCCGTCGGCGGCCCCGGCGATGCTGCAGAAGCTGCTCGTCGACCCGGTGCTGGCCGAACAGATGCTGGGCGGGTCCGAGGCGAGCGAACACCTGCTGAGCAGCTACCGCGAGTTCGTGGCCCTGCCCTCCGCGGTCACCGCGTACCGGGCGCTGTACGCCGACCTGGCGCACCGGGAGGACACCCCGGTGCTGATCCATTGCACCACCGGCAAGGACCGCACCGGCTGGGCGGTGGCCGCTCTGCTGCTGCTCCTCGGCGTGGCGGAGGAGCACGTGTTCGAGGAGTACCTGCTGACCAACGAGCAGCTGCTGCCTGCGCTCACCCCGGTGTTCGACACCTTCCGTGAGGCGGGGGGCAACCCGGACATCCTGCTGCCGCTGCTCGGTGTGCGTCGCGAGTACCTCGAGGCGGCCGTCGACGAGATGCAGACCCGGTTCGGTGACATCGAGGGCTACTTCGTGCGCGGGCTCGGCCTCGGCACCGGGGACATCGACGCGATCCGCGGCCGCCTGCTCACCCGCGACTGACGGCGAGCCCCAGACCGCCCTCGCCGAACCGCGCGACCGTCGTCAGCGCTGCGGCGAGGGCGTCCTCGTGTCCGGGCCGGGCCCAGCCCGTCAGGACGGCGGTGCCGGCGTGCGGGGTCAGCCCGACCTCGGCGAGCAGCTCACCGGTCGTCGGCTCGCACACCGCCCACGACCAGTGTTCGTCGGACGCCCACTGCGCGGTGCGCCGGGCCACGTGGTCGGGGTCGGTGACGCCGCCGTCCGCGAGGGCCGGCCGGTCGTCGACCCGCTCGTCGGCGCGCAGCGCCCGCAGGTACCAGGAGCCCGCGTTGATCTCGATCGGCTCCATCAGCGGTCGCCCCCGTCGTCGTCCCGGTGGCGGCGCCTGCGGCGGTCGGTGCGTTCGCGATCGGTGCCGAACAGCAGGACGCCGGCGGCCGGGATCGCGAGGAACCACAGCCAGCTGCCGGTGACGAAGAACAGCACCAGCGCGAGCAGCGGGATCACCGCCATGATCCGCCCCGACCAGTCGATGGAGAAGTGGCGTTGCGGGGCAGGGCTTTCCGGGATCGCGGGGGTCCCGGCGGTCGGCGCGGGCAGATCCGTGAAGACCCGCTCGAGTTCGCCGCGGGTCGTCGCGGTGGTGATCCAGCCGCTCCGCTCGTCGAACTCGGTGACCGTCAACCGGCCCTCGCTGAAATGCTGCGTCAGTTGGTCCAGCGCCCGCTCGCGTTCGACGGTCCCGATGCGGATCTCCGGTGGTTCGGCCATGCCGACAGCCTAATCAGAAAAGCGGAACGCCCCGATCGCTGGGATCGGGGCGTTCCGCTGTCGGACGGCTCGGCCTACTTGAGTTCGGCGAGGACGGTGCCCTGCGTGATCGCGGCACCCGGCTCGACGGCCAGACCGGTCACC
>NZ_BAABFB010000036.1:0-60853 GCF_039540555.1 Rhodococcus olei
GCTCGACGCCGACGCGCTGCGTGTCTACTGCACCGGCAAACTCGCCCATTACAAGATTCCCCGTTACGTTCATGTGGTCGACGAGTTCCCGATGACCGTCACCGGGAAGGTCCGCAAGATCGAGATGCGTGAAGCATCCCTCGACCTGATCGCACAGCGATAGCGGCACCGTGCCGTCCACCGGACGCGCGGGTGCGCGTCCGGATCCGAACCGAGTGAATCGAGACGAAAGAGGAGGCCGCCGTGGCGGACACCGCTGCACCGACCACAGATCCCGAGATCCCCCGGCTGACACCGGATGTGGCGGCCGCACGCCGTCTGACGCTCGCGGACCTGCTGCTGACACGCGCCGACGACGACCACCCCGGCTTGCTGTTCGAGGAGGGCCGCTGGACGTGGCGGGAGGTCGTCCGCGAATGCAACGCCCGGGCGGCGGTGCTGGCGTCGCTGCGCCGGCCGGGCCGGCCGTTCCACGTCGGGGTGTTGCTCGAGAACGTCCCGGAGTACATCTTCCTGATCGGCGCGGCCGCGCTGTCCGGGGCGACCCTGATAGGCATCAATCCGACGCGGCGGGGCGCGGAGCTGGCCGCCGACATCCGCGGCGTCGACTGCGATCTCCTCCTCACCGATCCGCAGCAGCGACCGCTGCTCGACGGACTCGACACCGGTGTCGACCCGGATCGGATCGTCTCGGTGGACGACCCGGCGTGGTCGACGAAAGTGCAGGCGGCGCTCGACGATCCGATCACGATCGCCCCCGAGGCCACGGACCCGGCGACCCGGCTGCTGTTGACGTTCACCTCGGGATCGACCGGAGCCCCGAAGGCGGTGATCTGCACGACCGGACGGCTCGCCGCCCTCGGCGCGATCAACCACTGTTCGCTGACCCGCGCGGACGTGACCTACAACGCGATGCCGCTGTTCCACGGGAACGCGATCATGGCGTGCTGGGCGCCGTCGGTCTTCACCGGGGCGACCTTCACGATGCGGCGCCGGTTCTCGGTGTCCGGGTTCCTGCCGGACGTGCGCCGATTCGGGGTGACGTTCTTCAACTACGTCGGCCGTTCGCTGGCGTATCTGCTCAGTGCCCCGGAGTCCGAGGCGGAGCGGGACACCCGGCTGCGCACGGTGTTCGGCACGGAGGCCGCGCCGCGCGACCGGGACGAGTTCGAACGCCGGTTCGGCGTTCGACCGATCGAGAGCTACGGGTCCAGCGAGGGCGCGGTGGTGATCAGCCTGACCCCGGACTCGCCGCCGCAGTCACTGGGCCGCGCCCCCGAGTTCATGGCGGTCGAGATCCACGACGAGAACGGGAACGAGTGCCCGCGCGCCGTGTTCGACGACAACGGCGTCCTCGTCAACGCGGGTGACGCGATCGGTGAGATCGTGAACCTCACCGGCGCAGCGATGTTCGAGGGGTACTACAACAATCCCCAGGCGACGGCGGAACGTGTCGACGGCGCCGCCTTCCGCACCGGCGACCTCGGATACCGCGACGACGCGGGCTTCTTCTACTTCGCGGGCCGGTCGGGTGACCGGATCCGGGTCGACAGCGAGAACTTCTCCGCGGCACCGGTCGAACGGATCCTGGCCCGGTTCCCGGGCGTCCGCCTGGTGGCGGTGTACCCGGTGCCCGACCCGCGCACCGGTGACCGGGTGATGGCGACGATCCAGATGGACGACGCCGTGGACTTCGACCCGATCGCCTTCGGGCGCTTCCTGTCCGACCAGCCCGATCTCGGCACCAAGTGGGCACCGAGCTTCGTCCGGGTCGCGTCGACCCTCCCGGTGACGGCGACCCGGAAGATCGACAAGCCGGCGCTTCGGCGTGATTCGTGGCAGGTTGCCGATCCGATCTACTTCGGTGACCCCAAGTCGGCGGAGTACGTTCTCGCCGACCCGGACGCGATCGCCGATCTGCGACTCGAATACGAGCGGTACGGACGTCGCCCGAACTGACGCCCCGCTCCGGTTCTCAGTCCCGCGACCCGAACCCGCGCAGCAGGGCCGCGGCCGCGGCGAGGGCGACGATCACCGCGCCGTAGCCGTAGGTGGTCGCCGCCAGGCCGAGGTGCGGGACGAGCAGTCCGGCGATGACGGCCGGGACGCCGAACGCGGTGTAGCTGATGACGAAGATCGCGGCGAACACCTCGGCCCTGTCGTCGGGCCTGGTCAGTGGGGTGATCGAGCGCAGCACCCCGAAGAAGGCCGTGCCGAAACCGGATCCCGCGACGACCACCGCCAGGAAGTAGAGCGGAAGCGATCCGAGCGCCAGCGCGCCGAGGGTCGCGGCGGTGCCGACGGCGAGGGCCGTCGTGCCGTACAGCGTGATGAACCGGGGCGTGCGGTGGCGGACCAGGTACCCGGCGGCGGCTCCGGTGCCCGCGAGCAGGGTCACGACCAGACCCTGGGCCAGATGCGCGGTGCCGCCGAACTCGGTGGCGACGATCGCGGGCCCCAACGACAGGTAGAGGCCGCCCGTCGCCCAGCCGGCGAACACGGCCGGCGCACTGCGCACGAACACCGCCCGCACGTCACCGGGCAGGGCGGCCCGTGGGCGCAGCGACGCCCACAGGCCGCCCAGGCGCGGCGCGGTCTCGGGCACCGTCCACACGGCGACCGCCAGCGCCAGGTACAGCACGGTGAGCGTGCCGAACACCCCGGTGGCCGCGCGGTCCCCGGCGACGTCGAGCACCGCGCCGGACACGAGTGCCCCCAGCGCGAGGCCGGCCATCGGCGTGACCGCGTTCCCGACGGCGGCCGATCCGGGACGGTCCCGTGGCTCGAGGTCGACCACCGCCGCGGACAGCGCCGAGAGCAGCAGACCGCTCGCGAGGCCCTGCAGGACGCGGGCGGCGACGAACCCCGCGGCGCCGTCGGCGTGCCAGAACAGCACCACGCTGGTGGCGAGCAGCACGAACCCCACCGAGATCACGGGTCGCCGACCCAGGTGGTCGGAGACGGACCCGACGACGAGCAGGGCGACGAGCAGCGCGACGGCGTAGACGGCGAACACCGCGGTCGTCATGGCCGGCGTGAACCCCAGTTCGGCCTGGATCACCGGGTAGAACGGGGACGGCGCGCTCGCACCGACCATCATCGCGGTGCCGGCTGCCAGTACCAGGCGGAACCCTCGCCTGCCGCGCCGCCCGAGATCGGACGGGTCGACGCGGATGCCGGGTGCCGGGGCCTCGACCAAACGGTTCGAGTTGATTGGAACCATTAGCTCAAGTTACGGTATCGCCAGGGATGGTTCAACTATTATCGAACCATGACCGAGGAATCGAGGCTGCCACACCCGGACCGTGAGGACATCGAACTCACGGTCGTCCTGTTCGCGCTCAGCGACGTCGCGCGACTGGCCCTGGTGCGGCAACTGTCGGACGGTCCACTGGACATGGTGGACTGCTCACTCGGCGCGGACATGCCCAAGTCCACGAAGTCGCACCAGGTGAAGGTGCTGCGGGAGGCGGGCGTGATCCTCAGCGAGCTGCACGGACGCAACCGTCGGCTCACCCTGCGCCGACCCGACCTCGACGCCCGGTTCCCGGGACTGCTCGACGCGGTGCTCGCCGGAGACCGCACCGACTGAGCCGGGTCCGCCATACAGGATCCTCTGGACCCCGCATGGCCGCAGAGCACCACGAGTGGGAGAACCGATGACCGATCCACGAAACCAGACCGCCGACGGCAACCCGGCGAGCACCCTGCTCGACAGGGCCGACATCACCCCGCTGCTCCAGCCCTTCGACTCCATCCCCGGGCTGGAACTGTCCAACCGCTTCGTGATGGCCCCGATGACGCGGAAATTCTCTCCCCGCAACGTCCCGGGCGAATCGGTGGTCGACTACTACGCCAAACGTGCCTCGTCGCTCGGGTTGATCGTCACCGAGGGCACGTACGTCGACGAGCACTCCGCGGGCTCGAGCAACCGCGTGCCCGTCTTCTACGGCGACGAGCCGCTCGCCGGGTGGCGCCAGGTGGTCGACGCCGTACATGCGCAGGGCGGCCGGATCTTTCCGCAGTTGTGGCATCTCGGCGCCACCCGCATCGCCGGGGCAGGCCCGAACAACGACGCCCCGATCGTCAGCCCGTCCGGCCTCGGACTCGAGGGCCAACCGGTCGGCGAGCCCGCGACCGCGGCCACGATCGAGGGCATCGTCGATTCCTTCGTCCGGGCCGCGGCGGACGCGAAGGCCGTCGGGTTCGACGGCATCGAACTGCACGGCGCGCACGGCTACCTGCTCGACCAGTTCACGTGGGAGAAGACGAACCGGCGCACCGACTCCTACGGAGGATCCATCGCGAACCGGATGCGGATCAGCGCGGAGATCGTGACCGCGATCCGAGAGCGGGTCGGGGCGGAGTTCCCGATCTCCTATCGCTTCTCGCAGTGGAAGGGCGGACACTACGACGCCCGTATCGCCGACACGCCGCACGAGCTGGAGCAGCACCTGCTGCCGCTCGTCGAGGCCGGCGTCTCGGTCCTGCACGTGTCCACGCGCCGCTACTGGCTGCCCGAGTTCGAGGACTCCGCGCGCACCCTCGCCGGGTGGACCAAGCACCTGACGGGGCTCCCGGTCATCGCGCTCGGCTCGGTCGGAGTGTCCGCACCGTTCCTGGGCCACGAGTCCGAGGCGCAGACCAGTCTGAGTCTGGCACCACTGCTGGACCTGTTCGACCGCGGCGAGTTCGACCTCGTCGGACTCGGTCGCGCCGTCCTCGCAGAACCGCACTGGGTGAAGAAGGTCGCCGCAGGCGACCTCGACTCGATCCAGACCTATCACAAGGATCTCGAGTCGGTTCTCGTCTGACGACTCCGTCGGAGCTCCTGCCGCGTGGAGCGCGGCAGGAGCATTGTGGAACGGGCGTGCCCGGTCCAGGTGACCGTTCACCGGTCCTGCCCCGCAGGAGGTTTCGTCGCGGCCTCACGCATCGCCGAACGGAAGTGCCGCAGGCGGGGATCGGTGGGTGAGATGCACGCCAGGCGGGTGGCGGCGTCACGGACGCGCATCCGGAACCGCTCCGGCGTCATCCCGAATTCGAGGAAGACCTCCTCGTCCGGAGGGCCGCCGAACGGCGCCCATCGGGCCGCGAAGGCGAGCAGTTCGTTGTCCTCCCTTCTCCTCCCGGGGCGATCACCGGTGACGGGTTCGGTGGTGGGTGAAGGCAGCTGCCGCGGTCCGGACGGCCCCGGGTGGTCGGGACCGTCCGGACCTTCGAACGAATAGGTCAACCGGTGCTCTCCTGCTGGTTCCGCGATGGTTGCCGCCGCTCGGCGCCGACAGCTATCCCCGGGACACTCGCACGATGCCGTTGAGGGTGCCCTGGACGAGATCGCCCTCGGCGGTGATCAACCCGGCCATCTGGATGGTGTCGTTCAGGGTGCTGCCCGGCAGGTCCGCGGTCGCCCGGACCGCCCCGGTCGCCGGGTCGATCGCGGCGTACGCGAAGCCGTCCAGCGCCCCGCCGGTGCCCTTGCGGAGCACCGTGTACACGGTGTCGTCGGCGGTGGACAGCCGCGGCACCGCCGAACTCTTCACGTCGGTGTCCCAGGCAACGGTGCATCCGCCGGCCCCGACGTCCACCCGTGTCATGCCGCCCGCGAACGGCGCCGACGCGGGCACCGAGGGTCCGGCGTTCTCGGGAACCGCCGGGTACGGGTACCCGTAGGTGCCGGCCACGAACACGCTCGACCCGACCGCGATCGGGGAGTTCTCGCTGCCCGGCCCGCCCTTCGCCAGCACGGGGGTGCGGCACACCTCCTGTCCGTCCGAGACCCGGTAGACCAACAGCGAGACCCGGGTGTCCGCGCTGTCGACGATGGTCACGTACTCGTGCCCGGTGCTCGGACCGAAGTAGGTGGGCGTCGACCCCGTGCCCCAACTGAGCTGACCGGGCTTGCGGGCACTGCCACGGTCGTAGGGCGCACGCCAGTCCACGTGCGGGGCGCCGCCCGGCGCGGCGGAAAGCTGGTACAACGCATGGGTGGTGGCCACCGAGGTGCCGTCCGGGGAGGTCGAGATGCTGTTCTCGACGCGTTCTCCCGCGGGCAGGTCGACGGTGCGGGCGGTACCGGCGCCGTCGACGAGTCCGACGCGCCCGGCGCCGGTGGCGAACCACACGTTGCCCGCCCAGTCGGGAGCCAGCCCGGTGACGCTGTCGTCGGCGGCGATCACCCCGGACAGGTCCACGGACTCGTCGACCGACAGCGACCACGTGCCACCGCTGTTGTGGTGGCCGACCCGGACGAGTCGGCGGTTGCCGTCGACGGCGACCAACCGGTCGTTGTTGTCGAGGTAGGCGTAGACACCGCCGAGCAGGCTGCCCTTGGGCAGTTCGAGCTCGGCGAGCGAGGTCCCGGCCGAACGGCCGCCGGTCGAACCGGCGGCGACCGAGCCCAGATCCGACGAGCCGAGGCCGTCCGCGGAGCCCGACGAGCCGGACCCGCCGAGGTCGATCAGGTGCACGGTCGGGTTGCGTCCGATCATGGTGGTGCACAACGCCACCACCATCGAGTCCGAGCCCTGCAGCACCGTCGGGCAGGCCGAGGCGAAGCTGGTCGCGCCGACCGTCACCCGACCGGCCCCGGGCCCGGCGAGAGGAGTGGTGTCCGAGGAGCCGGCGTCCCCGTGCATGGTCGAGGTGCCGACCGGGCCGAGGAACGGATTCGGCGGCGCGGTCGGACCCCAGGGTCCGACCGCGGAAGCGCTGCCGCCGCCGAGGACGACGGACACGGCCAGCGCGGTCGCGGTGACCCCGGCTCGCGCGGTCGCGCGCCGGACGCCGGCGCGGCTGCGGAAGGGGAACGAGTGCATCCCGTCGTCGTGGTGCGGCTGGGTTCTCACGGTGGTCATCAAGGGTTCCCGTCTCTCGTCGGTGGGGGTGGAGGTGCCCTGGCTCGGCGACGCTCCCCCGCTGCCCGGCGCCTGCACACCGGGCAGCGGAGAGAACATCCTGCGGCGCAGTGGAATCAGAGGTCCCACTCGACGTTGAGCGCGTTCGGCCCGCGCAACGCGACACCGACCTGGCTGGTGATCGTCGCGTCCGTGTCGTCCCGGTCCCGCAGGCGCAGCCCGGGCAGACGTTCGAGCAGTGCCTTGAGCGCCGTTTCGAGCTCGGCGAGCGCCAACCAGTTGCCGGCGCAGCTGTGCGGGCCCCGCCCGAAGGAGAGCATCGCCTGCTTGCGGCGGGTGATGTCGAACTCGTGCGGATCCGGGTACACGGCGGGATCGCGGTTCGCCGCGTTGATCGAGAAGACCATCGGGGTCAGCGCCGGGATGTCGATTCCGTTCCAACTGGTCGCCTCCGGACACGCCCGGGGAAGCAGTCCGACCGGGGGCTCCCACCGCAGCCCCTCCCACACGGCCCAGATCGCGTGCTCGTCGAGGTCCGAACGGAGGAGTTCCATCTGATCGGGGTGGGTGAGCAACGCGGACAACGTGTTTCCGAGGGCGAGCATCGTGGTGTCCGCACCGGCGGGGAACAGCAGCCGGAGGAACGAGAGCACCTCTTCGTCGTCGAGGGTCTCGCCCTCGATGTCCTCGGTGACCAGCACCGAGATCAGGTCGTCGCCGGGGTTGCGCCGGCGTTCGGCGATGATCGGCGTCACGAAGTCGGTGAAGTCCTGCGACGCCCGCATCGCGGCTTCGGGGTCGAACGGGAAGTAGAACAGGTCGTGCGCCCACCGGTGCACCGTCGCCTCGTCCTGGACGGGGAGCCCCATCAACCGGCTGATCAGCAGCACCGGGTACCGGGTGGTGAACTCCGCGACCAGATCGACCGAACCATGCGCGGCGAACCGGTCGATGATTTCGTGCGCCAACGGTTCGAGCAGCGGTGTCACCATCTCGGTGACCCGCTTGCGCTGGAACGACGGTGAGACCAGCGCCCGGTTCTTGCGATGCTCGTCCCCCGCCATGCACTGCAGGGTCTTGCCGAGGACCGGCCCGGTGGTCATCTGGTAGACGGCCGACGCGGGGAAGACGTCCTCGTCCTTGAACGCGGCGGAGACGAGGTCGTTGGTCAACAGCAGGATTGCCTTGACCCCGGCGAACGGCACGATGGCGTGAGAGCCGGCGTCGCGCAGCTTCTCGAGAACGACGTGAATGTCGGGGTGGTCCTCCAGGGCGAAGTCGACTCCCTCGATGTCGACGTCGCCGAGGACGGTGGGCGCGGTCATGAGTACTCCCCCATCTCGGTGATGCGAATATTCGCATCATGTGATACACATATTTGAACTGGGATGAGGGTAGGAGCACTCGATGGCACCTGGCAAGAGCGAATCGTCCGTGTCGTCGCCGCCGACCGACCGCGTCGTGTCGATCGTCGAGCTGCTCGCGGCCCGCGACACCCCGGCCACCTCGGCGGACCTCGCGGACGCCCTCGGCCTGAGCAGATCCACCACCGGATCGATCCTCGGCACGTTGCAACGGCGCGGCTGGGTATCGCGCCTGCCCGACCTGCGCTACGAGATCGGGCCGGCCCTGGCGTCGATCGCCGGCCGGGCGCACCGCGCCCTCACGCTGCCCGACGACGCGGCCGCACATCTCGAGGCCCTCGCGGCGCGGGTTGGCTGCGGTGCGGCACTCGGCCTGATCGACGGCGGCGAAATGGTGTTCGTCGCGATGACCGACGGGCTCGGCCACATTCCGGCGGGGATCGACGTCGGGGTCAGGCTGCCGTTGCAGGCACCCGGCGGCGCCTCGGTCGTCGCCTTCTCCGATCCCCCGGTGCAGCAACGGTGGCTCGGCACCGCCCCCGCCGACCGCCGGGAGCAGTACGCCGACTTCCTGACCCAGGTTTCCGAGACCGGCGTCGCCGTCTGGGGCGCCGACGCGGCCGACATCGACCGCATCGACGTCCTCGCGCAGGTCGTCACGCACCTCGCGGCGAACGCCGCCAGTCAGCGGCTGCGCGAACAGGTCCAGGCCCTCATCGGCGACACCAGCGGGTACCCCTACACCCAGGAGGCCCTCGAATCCGACCGGTCGCTGCCGATCAGCTACCTGACCGCGCCGGTGTTCGACGACACCGGCAGGCCGTTGTGGGAGTTGCACATCGGCCCCCTGCGATCCGCGGTCACCCCGGACGAACGCCGTGCCTACGTCGACGAGCTGACCGCCACGGCCCGGGCCATGTCCCTGTCGCCCCGGTGACCGGGACATCGACTGCCGCCCAAGGAGATACCCGCCACACGACCCGGTCGCGGGACACCGCCGTCGGATCCGTGGCAGGCTGATTCCGTGAAGCGCAGGTCGACGCCGGACCGACGTCCGACGTACTCCGAAGTCGGCGCCACCGCAGGCGAACTGCCGGCCGGTTACGACCACGTGCGCCGGTCCCGGGTGGTCGGACGGGGCGAGGCGGTGTTCCTCGCGGCCGCGGACGCCGTGTCGAGCTGGGACCTGCACCGTCGTGCCGGCATCGGCGTCACCGCGACCACACCGCGCGCCGCGGCCGGATCACGGGTGACGCTGCGGCTCGGTACCGGTCCACTGCACCTCGACGCGTCCTGCGCGGTGGTGTACGTCGTGGACGAACCGCGGCGGCGGGGCTTCGCCTACGGCACCCTGCCCGGGCACCCCGAACGCGGCGAAGAGCTGTTCTGCGTCGAGTGGCTCGACGACGACACCGTGGTGTTGAGCGTGACCGCGTTCTCCCGTCCGGCGACGTGGTGGTCGCGGGCGGGCGCCCCGCTCGCCCGCGCCGTGCAGCGCCGCGTCACGGATCGATACCTCAACGCGCTGTGAGCGGTTGGCGGCACAATGGTGGGGAGCGACAACGCCGCGTCCCGGTCGCGGCGGCACGACCGCAGTGAGGTTGACACCCCGTGAGCACGCACTACGCCGGAGACGGCGCGAAACCCGAGTTGGCGATCCTCGGAGACCTGTTCCGGATGACGATCGGCACCGGGTCGGCCGAGCCGACGCCGGACTCGCTGCGGGAACTGCAGCGGGGCCTGACCCGGTTCCGGCTGAACTACAAGTTCGCGATCGACGCCACCCTGACCAAGATCACGATCCTGCGGGAGGAGTTCGAACTCGCCCACGACTACAGCCCGATCGAACACGTGAACAGTCGGCTCAAGTCGATGGAGTCACTGCTGCAGAAGGCCGTCCGGATCGGCTGCCCGCCGGACATCGACTCGATCCGCGAACAGATCCGTGACATCGCGGGCATCCGCGTGACGTGTGCGTTCGTGTCCGACGCCTACTGGGTCGCCGAGATGCTCACCAGCCAGCCGGACGTGGCGCTCGTCGAGGTGAAGGACTACATCGCCGACCCGAAACCCAACGGCTACCAGAGCCTGCACCTGATCGTGCAGGTGCCGGTGTACCTGTCCGACCGCACCGAACGGATCTACGTCGAGATCCAGATCCGAACCATCGCAATGGATTTCTGGGCCAGCCTGGAACACAAGATCTACTACAAGTTCAACCGGGCGGTGCCGCAGCGACTGCTCGAGGAACTCAAGGAGGCCGCCGACGCGGCCACCGAGCTCGACCGGACGATGGCCCGGCTGCGCGACGAGGTGGCCGCGATCGAGCGGGACGGTCAGCCCTTGAAGTAGACGAGCTGGTGGCTGGTCGCGAGGAGCATCCCGTCGCGGCCCCAGACCTCGGCGGACTGGTCGAAGTAGCCGTCCCCGAAGTGCTGCGCCCGGGCGGTCGCGAGGACCGCGTCCTCGCCCTGGGCCGTGAGATCGTCCGCACCGGCGTGAAAGTACACCGTCAGCGACACGGTGCCGGCGGGGGCGAACTGGCCGCGACGCAGGAACACCCGCGGGTAGAAGACGTCGCACAGCGCGGCCAGGGCCGGGTAGTCCAGCGGCCGCGGCGGGGTGTCACGCACCCACAGGGTGGAGGTCGACTCGTCCGCGGCACCCGCCTCGGGCGACGGCATTCCCCCCTCGACGAACCGCATCTCGTAGTTGTGCCCCCAGGCGATGAAATCCGGGAACTCGGCCGCGTCGACGGCGTCGAGGGCGGGCGCCGGCGGCGGGGTCACCTCGGTCGACGTCCACGTCTCGCGGCGCACGCCGAACACCGCGGTCGCGGTCGTCGCGACGACGCCGTCCTGGCGGAGCTCGACCGACCAGTGCTGGGTGCTGCGGTTGGTGCGAGTGGGCCGGGCCGTGACGGCGAACGGCCCGTCGGCGATCGGGCCGGCGTAGTTGACGGTCAGCGACAGCGGATCGCCGAGCCGCTCCGGATGGTCGAGCACCGCACGCAGCAGCGTGGCGGCGGTGATGCCGCCGAACGGCCCGACCATGTTCGAGTACGCAGCGGTGGTGCGACCGGTTGCGGTTCCGTCGCTCGCCGGGGCGAGTGCGACGGCGTCGTCGAACGGGTGGGCCTTGGTGGCGGTCGTGGTCACGGCAACTCCTCGCAGATCGAGACCTATGTATGACAATATACATAGAGATCGGACGAGCATCAGACCGGACGAGCATCAGGAGAGGCACGCAGCACCATGGCGAAGCGGCAGGATCCGACGACCGGCCCGAAGGCCGCGATGATCGACAGCACCGTCTCGCTGATCCGCGAGCGGGGCGTCGCGGCCACCTCGTTCGCCGACGTCCTCGCGCACAGCGGCGCCCCGCGTGGGTCCGTTTACCACCACTTCCCCCGCGGCAAGGCCCAGCTCGTGGAGGAGGCCACCGCCGCGGCGGCCGACCGGATCGAGCGAGGCGTCGAGCGGGTGCTCGACGGCACCGACATGGTCGGCGCGCTGCGCGCCCTCGCCGACACGTGGCGTCGCGGCTTCGAGACCAGCAACTACCGGGCCGGGTGCCCGATCGCCGCCGCGGCGCTGGGCACCGAACCCGGGGCACGGACGATCGCGGGCACCGCGTTCGACACCTGGCGCGCCCGGATCGCGGACAAACTCACCGGCGAGGGCGTCACGGCCGACCGCGCCGCGTCCCTGGCGCTGCTGATCGTCGGCTCGCTCGAGGGGGCGCTCGTCGTGGCCCAGGCGCAGGGCAGTTGTGCGCCGCTGGACACGGTCGTCGACGAACTCACCCTCGTGTGCCGGGCCGCGATCCCCGACTGATCACCGCCACACCGGGTCTCGGCCCACTCACCTGGGCGCGCCTCGCACTCCCGGCGACGGCGCCTCGGCCCTCCGAATCCCGATGCCGCTGCACGACATCGGTGCGTCCGTCGCTCAGCTCCCCTGCCGGGCCTGCTTGACGAGCCCGCGCCCGATGATGACCCGCTGGATCTCGCTGGTGCCCTCGTACAGTCGCAGCGACCGCACGTCCCGGTAGATCCGCTCCACCGGCACGTCCCGCATGTAGCCGGTGCCGCCGTGCACCTGCACCGCGAGATCGGCGACCTTGCCGACCATCTCGGTGCAGAACAGTTTCGCCGCCGACGGCGCGATCCGCCGGTCCTCCCCGCCGACCCACTTCGCGGCCGCGTCCCGGACCAGCGCGCGACCGGCCATCACGCCGGTCTGCTGGTCGGCGAGCATCGCCTGCACCAATTGGAACTCGCCGATCGCAGTGCCACCCTGGGTGGCGGTGGCCGCGTATGCGACGGACTCGTCGAGCGCCCGCTGCGCCTGCCCGACGGACAGCGCCGCGATGTGCACCCGGCCTCGCGCGAGGGATGTCATCGCGGCCCGGTACCCGGCATCCTCGTCGCCGCCGACGAGCGCGCCGGCCGGCACCCGGACGCTGTCGAACCGCACGTCCGCGGTCCAGGCCCCCTCCTGTCCCATCTTGCGGTCCTTGGCACCGACCTCGAGCCCCGGCGTGTCCGCGGGAACCAGGAACACCGCGATCCCGGGGCCGCCACTGTCGGCCGCACGGGTCCGCGCGAACACGACGAACAGGTCCGCGACCGGGGCGTTGGTGATGAACCGCTTCTCGCCGGTGATGACCCAGTCGTCGCCGTCGCGGACCGCCTTCGTCCGCAGGCCCGACGGATCGGAGCCGGCGCCGGGCTCGGTCAGCGCGAACGACGCGACCACCTCCCCCGACGCGATCCGCGGCAGCCAGGACGACTGCTGCTCCTCCGTACCGAAGCCGACCAGAACCTGTCCGGCGATCCCGTTGTTGGTGCCGAACATCGACCGCAGCGCCAGCGTCGTGTACCCGAGCTCCATCGCCAGCTCGACGTCCTGCGCGAGGTCGAGTCCCAGACCGCCCCACCGCTGCGGGATGGCGTACCCGAACAGACCCATCTCCTTCGCGGTCGCCCGGATGTCGTCGGGGATCGCGTTGCCGTCGGCGATCTCCTGCTCCCGCGGGAGGACGGTGGTGCGGACGAAGCGGCGGGTCTGGTCCAGGATGTCGCGCAGGTCGTCCGCGTCGACCTCGGGACCGCCGGGCAGCAGTGTGGTCATGGCATCCACCCTCTCCCGGCCGGCGACCCTCGTCCAATAGAAATCTGCCCACCCGACCGTTAGCCAAACCCGATCGCGACGTCCTTCCTCGCCCGGCCGGTGCTCACTAGGGTTGACCTCGGCCCAACGGAAGGAATCGTCCATGCCTCTGCTCACCGACCGCACCGCCGTGATCACCGGTGCCGCACAGGGAATCGGCTACGCGATCGCCGAACGATTCGTCGCCGACGGCGCACGGGTCGTGATCGGCGACGTCGACCCGGACAAGGCCGCGGCCGCGGCCGACGCCCTCGGCGGGGCGGACGTCGCCCGCGCGGTGCGCTGCGACGTCACCGACGCCGCCCAGGTGCAGACGATGCTCGACACGGCCGTCGAGGCGTTCGGCAGCCTCGACGTGCTGGTGAACAATGCCGGCATCACCCGGGACGCGACGATGCGCACGATGACCGAGGAGCAGTTCGACCAGGTCATCCAGGTACACCTGAAGGGCACCTGGAACGGCATGCGACTGGCCGCCACGATGATGCGCGAACGCAAGAGCGGTGCGATCGTGAACCTGTCGTCGCTGTCCGGCAAGGTCGGCCTGGTCGGGCAGACCAACTATTCCGCCGCGAAGGCGGGCATCGTCGGCATGACGAAGGCCGCGGCGAAGGAACTGGCGCACCACGGGATCCGGGTCAACGCGATCGCCCCCGGCCTGATCCGGTCCGCGATGACCGAGGCGATGCCGCAGAAGGCGTGGGACCAGAAGATGGCCGAGATCCCGATGGGGCGCGCCGGCGAGGTGGGTGAGGTCGCGAACGTCGCCCTGTTCCTCGCCTCCGACATGTCGTCCTACATGACCGGCACGCTCCTCGAGGTGACCGGCGGACGGTTCATGTGAGCGAAACCGGCTGGGCTCCACACACGGTCGCCACCGAGGAGTACGTCGACCCGGCACCCGTCGCCGCGCTGAGCGCCCTGCTCGACACCGGAACGCCGGTGCGGTCCGGCGACCCCCTGCCGCCGCTCTGGCACTGGGCCGCGCTGCCGACGTGGCCGGCGTCGTCCGTCCTCGGTCCGGACGGTCACCCGGCCCGTGGCGACTTCCTGCCGCCGGTCGCGTTGCCGCGCCGCATGTTCGCCGGTGGCGAGGTCGAACTGCTGGCGCCGATCGCGGTCGGGACCACGGTGCGGCGCGAGTCACGGGTCGAGGCCGTCACCGACAAGTCCGGGCGCTCCGGGCCGCTGACCCTGGTCACGGTCGTCACCGAACTGTTCGCCGGCGACCGGCCGGCCCTGCGCGAGCGGCAGGACCTGGTGTACCGCACCGCTCCGGCGCAGGCCACCTCGGCACCCCAGCCGGCGACCGCGGCGGTCCCGGCCCCGGTCGGAGTTCCCCTGTCCCGCACCGAATCCGGCGGGTGGGACCTGCGCACCGACCCCACCCTGCTGATGCGGTTCAGCGCGGCGACCGCCAATCCCCACCGCATCCACTACGACTGGCCGTACGCGACCGTTGTCGAGGGATATCCGGGCCTCGTAGTGCACGGGCCGTTGCTGGGCATCGTCCTCGCCGAAACGGTCCGCCTCGAGCACCCCGGTCGTACCCCGATCCGCGTGCGGCACCGCGGGTCCGCTCCGCTGTTCTGCGGCGTCGACGCCCGGGTGTCGCACGCGACCGACGACACCGGTGCGCTGACCGCGATGCTGACCACCCCCGACACCACCCACACGAGCCTGATCGTCGAGTTCGACAGAAGGGACACCGACCATGCGTGACGCAGTGATCTGCGAACCCGTCCGCACCCCGATCGGCCGCTACGGCGGTATGTTCAAGGATCTGACTGCCGTCGACCTCGGCGTCACCGCGCTGCGAGGCCTGCTCGATCGCACCGGCGTCGCGCCGGATGCGATCGAGGATGTCGTCCTCGGGCACTGCAACGGCAACAGCGAGGCCCCGGCGATCGGCCGCGTCGTCGCACTCGACGCGGGGCTGCCCGTCACCGTGCCCGGCATGCACGTCGACCGGCGCTGCGGATCCGGCCTGCAGGCGGTGATCCAGGCGGCGCTGCAGGTCGCGTCCGGCGCCAACGACCTCGTCGTCGCGGGCGGCACCGAGTCGATGTCGAATGCCGCGTTCTACTCCACCGACATGCGCTGGGGCGGCGCCCGCGGCGGTGTCACCGTCCACGACGGACTCGCGCGGGCGCGCGAAACAGCCGGTGGCCGTTTCCATCCCGCTCCGGGAGGCATGATCGAGACGGCCGAGAACCTGCGGCGCGAGTACCGCATCAGCCGCACCGAACAGGACGAGCTGGCGGTCGCCTCGCATCAGCGGGCCGTCGCCGCGCAGCGCGCAGGCATCCTCGCCGAGGAGATCGTGCCGACCACGGTTCCCGGTCGCCGCGGCGACACGGTAGTCGACACCGACGAGCACCCCCGCGGCGACACGTCCCTCGACTCACTGTCCGCGCTGCGCCCGATCCTGGCGAAGTCCGACCCCGACGCCACCGTCACCGCCGGCAACGCCAGCGGCCAGAACGACGCCGCCTCACTGTGTTTCGTCACCACACCGGAGAAGGCCGACGAGTTGGGGCTGCGTCCACTGGTGCGGCTGGTCTCGTGGGGGGTCGCCGGGGTGGCGCCGAAGGTCATGGGGATCGGGCCGGTCCCGGCCACCGAGGTCGCACTGCACAAGGCCGGGCTGACCCTCGCCGACCTCGACCTGATCGAGCTCAACGAGGCGTTCGCCGCGCAGGCCCTCGCGGTGATGCGCGAGTGGAAGTTCACCGACGGCGACCGGGACCGGACCAACGTGCACGGCTCCGGCATCTCCCTCGGGCATCCCGTCGGGGCGACCGGCGGCCGGATGCTGGCCACCCTCGCCCGGGAGCTGCACCGCCGCGACGGTCGGTACGGGCTGGAAACCATGTGTATCGGCGGCGGCCAGGGGCTGGCCGCGATCTTCGAGGCGGTGAAGTGATGACCCTGCGTACCTTCGAGTCCATCGACGCGGTGCGGGACGCGCTCGGCGACATGATCGGCCCCGGCGAATGGTTCACCGTCGACCAGGACCGGATCGACGCGTTCGCCGACGCCACCGGCGACCACCAGTGGATTCACACCGACCCCGCGCGGGCCGCAACCGGCCCGTACGGCGCGACCATCGCGCACGGCTACCTGACGGTGTCGCTGCTGCCGGCGCTCGCGGCCGGGTTGTATTCGATCGCCGTCGGGTCGGCGCGGGTCAACTACGGCAGCAACAAGGTCCGTTTCCCCGCGCCGGTACGGGCGGGTTCCCGGGTGCGGGCGTCCGCCACACCGATCGACTGCCGCACCGGCGACGCGGGAACCTTCATCACGACCCGCTTCGTCGTCGAGGTCGAGGGGGGTGACAAGCCCGCCCTCGTCGCCGAGACCGTCACGCTCGTGGCGCCCTGACCGGCCCCGGCTCCGCCGGATCTACGATGGGCCGGTGGACCTGCATCTCGCCGCCTACTTCGTCGCGGTGGTCGACCACGGCGGGATCACGAAGGCCGCGCGTGCCCTGTACATCTCGCAGCCGTCGCTGTCGCAGGCCATCCGCACCCTCGAACGCCGGCTCGGAACCACCCTGTTCGACCGCAGCGGCCGCACCCTGGAACTGACCGAGGACGGCCGCAAGGTCGAGGCCGTGGCCCGCGGCATCCTCGCCGACGTCGGGCGCGCGAAGGCGCGGGTGACGGCGGTCCGGGAACTGGATGCCGGCCGGGTCGACGTCGTCACCAGCTCGGCGTTCTCGATCGACCCGATGGTCACGCTGGTGCAGCGGTTCCAACGGCGGCACCCACACGTCACCGTCCGGATCCACGACACCCCCGGCCCGCTCGGCGTGCTGGCGGCGCTGCGCAGCGGCGCGGCGGAGGTGGGGGTCGTGGACCTGACCGCGGACACCGCCACGCTGCGGACCGTGCCGATCGCCACCCAGGAGCTGGTGCTGGCGTTGCCCCCGGATCTCGCCGAGGGACTGCCGGATCCGGTGCCCCGCGGGCGGGTGGCGGCGCTGCCGCTGATCCTCGACGTCGCCGGTCGCGGCGGCACCGCCCTCGTCGGCAGCCTGCTCGGCGAGGGCGGCGACCCGGTCGTGGTGGACTGCGCCCACCCGACCGCGACATGGGACCTCGTGGCCCGCGGCACCGGCGCGACCGTGCTGCCCCGGGCCGTCGCCGAAGGCCAGCTGCGGGGTGTCACGGTCCGGGCCCTGGATCCGCCGCTGATCCGGAGGGTGGGCCTGGTGTTGCGGTCCGGGCCCGCGTCCCCGGCCGCCGAGGCGTTCGCGGCGACGGCGACCGACGACGGCGAGATCTGATGGAACGCCGTCAACTCGCCTACTTCCTCGCCGTCGCCGAACACGAGGGCCTGGGTGGCGCGGCCACCGCACTGGGCGTCGCCCAGCCGACGATCTCGCAGGCCCTGCGCAGCCTCGAACGCGAGCTCGGGGTGCCGCTGTTCCTCCGCGTCGGACGCGGCATGGTGCTCAGCGCTGCCGGCCGCAGCCTCGTCGGACCCGCCCGAAAGATCCTGCGCGACATCACCTCCGTCCGCGACCTGCTCGGCGCGACCGGCGGCCGGCTGACCGGACGGCTGGACATCACGGCGTTCCCTGCGCTGGCGGCGCAGGTGTCACCCCTCGTCGCGGAGTTCCGGGCCGCCTACCCGAACGTCGTCGTCGGGTTCGGCGAGTTGGCCGACGAATCGTCGGCACCGGCGCTGATCCGGGACGGGCACAGCGAATTCGTCGTCGCACACGTGCCGATCGGCGACCCGACCCTCGAGGTGATCGAGCTCGGCAGCCAGGAGTACTGGCTCGCGTATCCCTTCGGCACCGAGCTCCCCGAGGGCCCGGTGCCCCTGGCGCAGCTGCCGGACCTTCCGATGGTGTTCGTGCCGCAGGGCCATTCGGTGGCCGACGAGATCCACGACGCGATCCGTGCCGCCGGGGTCCGGCTCCGGAACGCTGTTCTCGTCGACCACCGGGAGGCACGAATCCCGATGGTGCTGGCCGGTATCGGCGGCAGCATCGTCGAGCGGTCCCTGGCCGAGGCGGTCGCGGACCGTGCCGTGGTGCGGCCCGCCGACCCACCGATCACCCGCGCGTTCGCGCTGGCGTTCGATCCGGGCACCCTCTCACCGGTCGGCCAGGCCTTCGCCGCCCTCGCCCTGGACCGCGCGACCGCCGGATGACGGCCGCGCGCGGGCGCTCAGCGCTGACGGTCGCGGAACCGGTACATCACGCGCAGCTCGCGGGCGATCGCCTTGTCCGCCTTGGTGCGCTTGCTGCGCTGTCGTGCGTCGGCGCGGGACGCCGCCCGCTCGCTCTCGCGCAGCATCCTGCGGTACCGGTCGAGCCGGGCGACGTCGAGCCGGCCGTCGGTGACCGCCTCCTGGACCGCGCATCCCGGTTCGCTGCGGTGTTCGCAGTCGCGGAAATTGCAGCCGTGGGCGAGCGCCTCGATGTCGGCGAACACCTGCTCGACCCCGTCCGTGACGTCGTGCAGTCCGATGCCCCGCAGTCCGGGGGTGTCGATGAGCACGCCTCGTTGACCTCGAACACGCCGATGTCGATCGACCGCGAGCCCGGACCGTTTCAGCTCCTTCTGCGTCGCCGCGATCGGTGCGGTCGGCATGATCACCGGATCGTCCCCGGCGAGCACGGCGGTCCCCGCAATCAACCATGCGACGTGCCGGCCGGCAGGGACGTTCGGTGGAACGTCGGATTGGTCGGAAGCTGTGCCGGACGCACGTTCACGGGTACCCCGATGCTGCATGATGAACAGGACCCCCACCGAAACACGAAGGGACACCGCGTTGAGTGACACCGCTGCGACCGCACCGCTGGCCGGGATGCGCATCGTGGAGGTGTCCAGTTTCGTCGCGGTGCCGCTGGCCGGGATGACGCTCGGCCAGCTCGGTGCCGAGGTGGTCCGCGTCGACCCGATCGGCGGCGCCGCGGACTACCACCGCTGGCCGCTGACGGAGGGCGGCGAGTCGATCTACTGGGCGAGCCTGAACAAGGGCAAGCGTTCCGTGGCGGTCGACTTCCGCGACCCGGACGCCCAGGCGTTGATCGCGGATCTGGTCGTCGAGGCGGGGGTCCTGGTCACCAACGTCGCCGGCCGGGACTGGCTCGACTTCGCCGCCCTCGCCGCCCGCCGACCCGACCTGGTGCACGTGCAACTCGTCGGTCGCGCCGACGGCGGCACCGCCGTCGACTACACCGTCAACGCCGCGACCGGGTTCCCGCTCGCCAGCGGACCGGTGGACGTCGCGGGGCCGGTGAACCACCTGCTGCCCGCGTGGGACGTCTCGGCCGGCCTGTACGTCGCGCTGGCGGTGCTCGCCGCGGTGCACCGGCGGAACACGACCGGGGCCGGGGCGCGGATCGTGGTGCCCCTCGAGGACGTCGCGCTCGCCACGATCGGCAATCTCGGCTACCTCGCCGAGGCACAGCTCGGCGGGGCGGGCCGGGAACGCATCGGCACCGCCGTGTACGGCACGTTCGGCACCGACGTCGTCACCTCCGACGGCGTCCGGTTCATGCTGGTCGCGTTGACACCGCGACACTTCCGCGACCTGACGGAGCTGACCGGCTGCACCGCCGCGGTCGCCGCCGTGGAGGCCGCGCTGGGGGTCGACTTCCGCGACGAGGGCACCCGCTTCCGGCACCGCGAGGTGCTGTCCGGTCTGATCCGCGCCTGGTTCCGCGAACACACCGCGGCCGAGGCCGCCGCGGCGCTCGCCGCGTCCTCCGTGCTGCACGAGCGCTATCGCACGTTCGCGGAGGTCGCGGCCGACCCGAAGGTCACCGCCAACCCGATGTTCGCGCGGCTGGACCAACCACGGATCGGCCCGCACCTGGCGCCGGGCCTGCCGATGTCCGTCGACGGCCGCCACCACACGCCCCGGCCCGCACCGGCGAACGGCGACGACACCGCCGCGGTCCTGGCCGAGCATCTCGGCCTCGACGCCGCACGCATCGCCGAGCTGCACTCCCGCGGCGCCGTCCGGGTCGCTGCACCGACCGAGGTGACGGGTCCCGCATGACCGGGCTCGCACGGGCACGCCGCCACCCGATATGACCGACCCGTACTCCGACCCGGGGAACCAGGCGTCGTGCCACCCCTCCACGAGGACACCGGCATCACGCGGATCTACGGTGGCACCAGTGAGGTGACGACGATCGTCTCCGCGGACCTCGGCCCGCCGGAAGGAAGGCACGCCATGCGCACACCGCTCGTTCCGAGCGCCTCCGCACCCGATCCCGCCACCGCGGCACTGCGCGCGCAGGTCCGGGAATTCCTGCGGCAGCAGATCGAGGCGGGTGCGTTCACCCCCGGAGTCGACACCTGGCTGACCCGCTGGGACCCCGACTTCACCCGAGCCCTCGCCGAGCGCGGCTGGGTGGGCATGACGATCCCCGTCGAGTACGGCGGGCACGGACGCACGTTCATGGAGCGGTTCGTGGTCACCGAGGAACTCCTCGCGGTCGGCGCCCCGGTCGCCGCGCAGTGGGTCGCCGACCGGCAGGCGGCGCCGTCGCTGCTCAGGTACGGCACCGAGCAGCAGAAGCGGCGATTCCTGCCCGGCATCGCGCGGGGCGAGATCTGCTGGGCCATCGGGATGTCCGAGCCCGAGTCGGGGTCCGACCTGGCCAGCGTCCGGACCCGGGCGGTGCGAGTGGACGGCGGCTGGTCGATCACCGGCACCAAGCTGTGGACGTCGGGTGCGCACCACGCCGACGCGTTCTTCGCGCTCGCCCGGACCGCTCCGTTGGACCCCGCGCACCGCCACGACGGCCTCAGCCAGTTCATCGTCCTGCTCGACTCCCCCGGGGTGACGATCCGCCCGATCCTGTCGATGTCGGGCGACCATCACTTCAACGAGGTGCAGCTCGAGGACGTGTTCGTACCCGACGACCTGGTGCTCGGCACGATCGGCGACGGCTGGACGCAGGTGACGTCCGAGCTGGGGTTCGAACGGAGCGGGCCGGAACGGTTCCTGTCGACGTTCACCCTGTTGGCCGCGACCGTCGACGAGGTCGCGGCCGGCCGGATCCCGGCCGACCCGCGGATCGGCGCGCAGGTGGGCCGGCTCATCGGACTGCACCAGATGTCGACGGCGGTGTCCGAGGCACTCGAACGCCAGGAGAGCGCGGAGGTCGCGGCGTCGGTGGTCAAGGTCCTCGGGACCGCCACCGAGGGCGACATCGCCGACCTTGCCGAGGAACTGCGCGGCGAGGACGCACCGGCCGGGTACACCGCGCTGGTCGCCGCCGGCGCGATGCAGCGGCCCGGGTTCACCCTCCGCGGTGGAACGAGCGAGATTCTGCGCGGGGTCATCGCGCGGGGACTGGGGATGCGATGAGCACCGAACTGGACGATCTGACCCGGATGCTCGACCAGGTACTCGAAACATCGGGTGAGACCACTGGATTCGATCGGGTGCTGTGGGAGACGCTCGCCGGCCTCGGACTGACCCGGCTCACGGCCGCGGAGTCGGTGGGGGGCAGCGGCGGCGGCTGGCCCGAGGCGGCCGTGCTGCTGGCCGCGGCCGGCGCGAACGCGGCACCGGCGCCGATCGCCGAGAACGACCTGCTGGCCGGCTGGCTCGCCGACAGCGCGGAGCTGCCGCCGACCGGCCCCGCCTCGGTCCGCACCGTCGCCGTCCTGGGATCCGATGGTGTGGCACAGCATGTTCCGTGGGCACGCGACGCCGACACGCTGGTGCTGCTGTGGCCGCACGGCGACGGGCACCGGGTGATGCAGGTCGCACCCGGCGACGTCGAGGTCACCGAGGCCGCGAACCTCGCCGGTGAGCCCCGTGACCGGGTCGTCGTCGACCCGACCGCGCTCGACGGGGTGCCGGTGCCTGCCACCGTCGCCCGCGAACTGCACCTGCGCGGTGCGCTGGCACGGGCGTTGACGATGACCGGGGCGTCGGGCCGGGTGCTGGACATCGTGGTCGGGCACACCACCACCCGCACCCAGTTCGGCCGTCCGGTGGCCGCGTTCCAGGCGGTACAGCACCTGGTCGCGGACATCGCAACCAACGACGCACTCGCCCGGGCCGCCACCGAGGCCGCGGTCGCCTCGGTGCTCGAGCACGGGTTCGACTCCACCGCAACCGAGTTGGCGATCGCGGCCGCCCGCTCCTGCGCCGGGCACGCGGCGTCCACGATCGTCCGCAACGCGCACCAGGCGATGGGGGCGATCGGCTTCACCGCCGAACACCCTCTGCACCGGTTCACGAACCGGCTGCTCGCCTGGCGTGGCGAGTTCGGTTCGGTGCGATCCTGGGACGACGCGCTCACCGCCGCCGCGACCGCGGCCGGCAGCGCCGGGCTGTGGTCGTTGATCTGCCGCTGACGGCGGGCGGGGGCGACCGCCGCCGGCCGAGGTCAGCGGTACCCGGCACCGAGGGTCCGGCGGACCACGTCGGCGGACGGGGCGGCCAGAGCCTCGGCCAGCGGAACGCGCAGCAGCACCAGGTCGTCCTCGGCACCGACGATCACACGCCGTGGCCTGCCACCGGGATCGGATGCAGGCGCGAGGTATCCGTTCAATGCCTCGGCGGCGGTCACGCATTCGACACCACCGACCACATCGCCGGTGGGCGCGCGCCGGTCGACGGCGGCGGCGATCACCCGCCACGGATCGAGCGGCCCGTACGGTGCGTCGCTGGACAGGGCGAGCGGGATCTCGGCGTCGAGCAGCGACCTGCACCGGTACAGGTCCGGCAGGTCGACCCCGTCGATGTCGCGGAGGTAGTCGTCGCCGCGGGCGCAGAGGAAGCCGGGCTGGGTGACGACACGCAGTCCCAGATCCCGGATACGGGAGAGTGTTTCACGAGGAACCAGTGCGCCGTGCTCGATCCGGTCGCCGGGCATCGCCCCGACGTCCGCGAAGACGACCAGCAGGATCAGCAGCGCCTCCCGGCTGACGCAGTGCACCGCGACCGGACGGCCGACCGCGTGCGCGGTCGCGATCGTGTCCGCGAGATCCGACAGCACCGGCAGACCCGAGTCCGCGATCACGATCTTGTACGGACCCACGGTCACCCGCGACGATCCGGCGCCGCGGCCGGTCAGCGGTGCACCCAGCAGATGCACGCGCTGCGGAAGCTCGCCCGTCTCCGCCGCACGAGTGATCGCCTGCAGCGACGTCGGGCGCAGATCCGGCGTCGCGTCGGTGACCGAGGTGATCCCGAAGCGCGACAGCTCCGCACCGATCACGCCCAGGGACGGTGGGCCGGAGTCGGGCAGGCGGGTACGCAACCAGTCGTCCGCGCGCCACACCCGACCCGTCGGCACGCCCGCGGCATCCCGCTCGACCCCCGGATGCTCGCCGGACGCCAGCCCGGTTGCCGCGACCGCCGCGGAGTTCAGCATCCACATCGCGCCACTGCGATGCTGAATCCGCACGGGCCGACCCGCGTGCAGCCGGTCCAGGGCCGCCGCGTCCAGGTCCCCGGCGACTGATTCGACGTAGCCGACGCCGCGTACCCATCCGCCCGTGTCGGCGGGGGCCGCGGCCAGCGCGACTCTCAGCGCGCCGGTGTCGCGGACCGCGGGCGGACCGCACCGCACCGACGCGGCCTCGGCGGCCATGGCGTGCAGGTGCAGATGATGGTCCGTCAGGCCCGGGATCAGCGCACCACCGGCCGCGTCGAGCAGTGCGGCGCCCTCGCGCGGGAGGCCCCGTGCGAGCGCGACGACACGTCCGTCCTCGATCCGCACGTCGACACCGGCGACGCCGTTCACCTCGGCGCCCGCGATGAGCAGCGCACCGGTCACTGCCCCACCACCGTCGAGACGCCCGCCGTCGGGATGCCGAGGGAACGCAGCACCGAAGCGGTGTCCCGCCCGAGCTCCGGTGCCGTGCCGTGTGCCTGCCGGGTGCCGGGTTCCGCGATCTCGACCATGCCGTCCCCGGTGTCGACCACCCAGCGATCCGCGTGCCGGTGGGCGACCGGGGCGGGCTCGTGGGGACGCGCGACGGTGGACGCCACCACGTCGGACATCGACACCTCGATCAGCCGCGCCCCCGCGTCCGCGGAACAGGCGAGGGCCGCCGCCGTCAGTCCGGTCAGCGGGTCTGCGATCGCGTCGCCGACGAACACGGGGCCGGCGGCGTCGACGGCGACCAGGCCGGCGGCCGCGGCCACGTCGTCCCCGAATCCGACACGGCCGCTGGACCGTCCGTCCGCGGTGATCGACAGCCAGGTCGCACCGCGAGCCGCCGTCGCCTCGGCGTCCAGACCGAACCCGACCAACGCGCGGGGCCGGGACGCCTCGATGACGATGTCGGCGGCAGCCACCAGCTCGGCCAGTGCCCGACGGTCGGCGGGTTCGGTCGGGTCGAGGCACACGGACTCGTGACCACCGTGCAGCAGGGTGTAGAAGTCGGGGTCGCCGCGGCGCGCTCCGTCCGGTCGGGTCGGCGTCTCGACCTTCACCACCCGCGCCCCCGCGAGCCCGAGCAGGTGCGCGCACAGCGGTGCCGCCCACAGCGACCCGAAGTCCACGACGAGCAATCCTGCGACCGACCGTGCCGCGCCCGGCGAGGGGACCCGTACCGGCGCCCTGGGAGGCCGGACGGGTGCGGCCGCGAGGCCCAGCATCTCGGCGCGCTCGGCAAGCTCGTCGCCGGTGTGGGCGGCCAGCCAGTGGGCGACGGCGGGCCACGGATCGGTCGGATCGACGTCCGCGCAGATCAGCGCGCCGAGCAGGACGGGATCGTCGGGTCGGGCGCAGGACACCGCAGCCCATCCGTCGGCTGTGCGCAGCAGCCTGCCACTCCCGCCGACGGTGACGTCGCCGCCTCGCGTGCGGCCGGTGAAGGCCGCGCGCTCGGACAGGAGACGCGCGCCGTCGAGGTCGAGGGTGCGTCCCGCGATCGCGGCAGCGGAGGCAACGTGTCGGGCGAGCGACCGGGCCGTCGAGGCCGCGTTTCCGGGCGGGACCACCGGCGGTCCGTCCGGTCGTCCGGTCAGTGCGGCCACACCGCTCGCGGCCCAGTCATCCACCCGATGCGGCGGCGGGACGGCAACGGGCACACCGCAATGCTACCCGCGCCCCGGTGCCGAAATCGTGAGTGGCAGGCTGGAAACCATGGGCTCACCGCACGACGTCATCACCCCCGCCGACCTCGCCGCCGGTGCCGCGGACCTGCCACTGCTCACCGAGGGCGCCGTCGTCGACCGGCCGATGGTCACGGTCGACCTCGATGCCGACCTCGATGCGGGCACCGCCGCTCGCGCCGCC
The DNA here is from genome assembly GCF_039540555.1 of Rhodococcus olei. Classification (NCBI taxonomy): domain Bacteria; kingdom Bacillati; phylum Actinomycetota; class Actinomycetes; order Mycobacteriales; family Nocardiaceae; genus Rhodococcus; species Rhodococcus olei. The sequence goes on from NZ_BAABFB010000036.1 coordinate 25,640, forward strand.
GATCGGGCACGCACCCCCACGCGGCTGCTGATCGGCCTCCGGACCCGGCCCGAGCCGCTGACCCCGGCGCAGCTCGCGGTCGCCGCCGCGCTCGACACCACCCTCGCCCCGATCGAGGCCGCGACGGAGCGGTCGCTCGTCGGCACGACCGACCCGACGGCGGCGTTCGCAGTCCTGGCATCCTCGGTGGCCGACCAGGAACACGCCGCGATGGTGCTCGGGCACGTGCTGCGGGCGTCGCGGACACTGCCGGTCCCGGAAGCCGTCGACGTCGAATCGCTCGGCTACTCCACTCTTCTCGGGACGCCGGGGTTCCGTCGGTGGCTCGCCGAGCGGGGTCCGCGCCCGCTGCCGCCGGTGTCGCCGCAGCAGCCCGTCCTCGTCCGCCGGGACGGTGGACGCCTGCACGTCACGCTGAACCGACCCGAACGGCGCAACGCCTACGGTGCCGAGGTCCGCGACGGCCTCGTCGAGGCACTGCGTCTCGCCCTCGCCGACGACACCGTCACCTCCGTGCTCCTCGACGGCGCGGGCCCGGTGTTCTCCGCGGGCGGCGACCTCGACGAATTCGGCACGACACCGGATCTGGGGACCGCCCACTTGATCCGCACCCGGGCCGGAGCGGCCCGCCTCGTCGCGGCACTCGCCGACCGGATCGAGGTCCACGTGCACGGCAGCTGCGTCGGGGCCGGAATCGAGGTGCCGGCGTTCGCGTCCCGCATCGTGGCCGCGCCCGGCACGGCGTTCAGGCTGCCGGAGGTGTCGATGGGACTGATCCCCGGAGCGGGCGGCTGTGTCAGCGTGCCCCGGCGGATCGGGCGGTGGCGGGCCTTCTGGTTGTGCGCCACCGGGATCGCGCTCGACACCGAGACCGCCCTCTCGTGGGGGCTGATCGACGAGATCGCATGACGGGCCGGTCGGCAGGTGACGCCGAAACGCCCCGGATCCGTGGAGGATCCGGGGCGCGCGAAGGGAGCGCTCAGTTACGTTGTCCCGCAGCCGACAACACCGACCGCGGGGAGGGCTGGAGGCCGAGGCGGTCCGCGGCCGCGGTGAGGTTGCGTCGGCGCTCGTCCGGTGTGTCGCCGGTCCAGAGCGTGTCGGCCCACAGCACCAGGTCCTCGACGCCGCTGTCCCGGTAGTCGGCGAGGACCTCGGGATCGGTGGTCGACACCCGGACGTAGCAGGGGAACTGCTCGGTGTTGCCGGACTCGCGGCGGAGCCGGCGCAGTTCGGTGACCAGTGCCACCGCCTCGTCCGGGGTCGGGGTGCCCGACGCGAACCACGCGTCGCCCAGCCGTGCGGCGCGGGCCAACGCCGGTGCGGTGTTGCCGCCGAGCACCACCGGGATCGGGGCGGGACGCGGGTGCACCTGGATCCGGTCGAAGGTGAAGTGTTTCCCGCTGTGGTCGAAGTCGGTGCCGGACCACGACTTCCGGAGGATGTCGAGGCACTCCTCGGTGCGGGAGAACCGGGTGCGGAAAGGCACCCCGAGCGCCGCGAACTCCTCCTCGAGCCACCCGGATCCGACGCCGAACAGCACCCGGCCGCCACTGAGCTCCTGCACCGAGATGGTGGTCCGCGCCGTGTGCAACGGGTGCCGCAGCGCGGTGACGTACACGGCGGTCCCGAGTTTGATGCGGGACGTCACCGCGGCGATCGCCGCGTGGGCCACCCACGGGTCGATCAGCTCGGTGTCGGTGTCGACGATCGTCGCGTGATGCTGCACGGTCCCCGTCGTGGGGTGTTCACTGCCGTATCCGGCGGGGCGGAGGACGTGCTCGCCCAGCCACAGTGCGTCGAAGCCCAGTTCGTCGGCGCACACCGCCAGTTCGACGAGTTCGGTGACCGTCATTCCGTACGCACTCAGTCCGATCGACCCCACGGGTCACTTCCTTTCCGGTCGAGGTGGTTTCGGGTGGCCGGGCGCGATGCCCCGGTCACATCTTGCTCAGCGAGTCGGCCCCGCCGACGAGCATCGCCGCGCTGACGCCGACCGCGGTGACACCCGTCATGATCAGCGCGATCGCGGCCACCTGCGGGTAGCTGCCGTTGGACCAGGCATCGAACAGGATCGTGCCCATCACCTGCGTCTTGGAGGCTCGCACCAGTAGCGATGCCGTGAACTCGTGGGTGAGCAGCACGAAGATCAACGCCGCTGTGCCGCCGAGGCTCCCGCGCATGAGCGGCAGCAGGATCCGGGTGTTGGTACGAAGGAATCCGGCTCCACTGACCCGCGACGCCTCGAGGTAGCTGTCGCCGAGGGCGAGCATCGTCGACAGCTGCATCCGCGTCGCGAAAGGCAGCATCAGTGTCACGTACACCAGGATCACCACCCACGGCGTGCCGTAGAGCACCAAGGGGCCTTCGGTGTAGGTGAGCAGGAAGGCGGCGCCGAAGATCACCGCCGGAACTCCGAGCGGCAGGGACACCAGCACATCCGCCAGCAGTCGCAGTGCGGGGTACCGCGATCCGCGCACGATCAGGCTGGCCGCGACGAATCCGAGTGGGAGCACGATCGCCATCGCCGTCAGGGAGAAGACGAGGCTGTTGGTGATCGCGGACGGAACCGCGGCGGTGCCGAAGACCGTGCGGAAGTTGTCGAACGTCAGTGTCGACAGGTCGATGGAGCCGCGCCAGTAGCGCGACAGCGAGACGAACGTCAGCGCGAGGACGGGCAGGACCGTCGACAGCAGCGAGAAGACCACGATCAGCGCGGCCCCGGCCCTCGACGGCCGGCCCTGCGAGCGGAACGCCTTGCCGCCGTGGGTGACGAAGCGTCTCTGGTTGCCGAGCAGGGCCTTTTGTGCGAACACCACCGCGACCCCCGCCAGTAGCAGCGGCGAGCCGAGCGCGGCCGCGGTCGCGAACTGGGCGGGGCTGTCGCTGATCTGGAAGTACATCTCGGTGGTCAGGACGCTGACCCCGGTGTTGGTGCCCAGCAGGAGCGGACCCGTGAACTGTCCGAGACCGAGCAGCAGTGCGACGCCGCCACCGTAGATCAGCGTCGGCCGCAGCAGTGGAAGGGTGATCTTGAAGAAGACCTTCCACTCGGGCATGCCGGAGACCTGGGCGGCCTCGAGCATCTCCGAGTTGATGTTCGAGAAGCCGGAGCTGACGAACATGTAGACGAACGAGCTCAGGGAGAAGCCGGTGATGATGACGATCCACTCGATCGAATAGATGTCGACCGGCCCTTCGTCCAGGTGCGACCACCAGGGCAGATTGCGCAGGGCGGCGTTGAGGTATCCGGGGCGCGGGGACAGGAGGAAGGCCCACCCGGCGATCCCCGCAACCGCCGGGATCACGATCGGCAGGATCGGCAGGATCCGCAGGAACTCGAGCCGGCGCGGCAGCCGGCTGGCGGCCCACGCCAACGCGGTCCCGAGCACCATGGCCACCGCGAGCGACCCGATGGCCAGTCCGACGGTGTACTGCAGGATCCGGCCGATCCGGTCGAGGCCGAAGGCTCGCGCGAATCCCGCGCTGCCGTCCTCGAAGGCGGTCGCCTGCAGACGGACGATCGGGACGACGACCAGATAGGCCAGGAAGGCGACGAATGCGATCACTCCCAGCCGGCGTGCGCCGGAGCGTATCTTCTCGTTCTCGGCCAGGGAAGGCCCGCTCGAGGGCGGATTGGACGTGGACGGCTTCGGAAGGGTCAGTGTGGCCATCGTTTTCACCCCACCAGTGCAGTCAGGTCGGCGGACTGGGCGTCGGACAGCGCCGTGCCGTCGCTGCCGAACATCCTCCCGTCGATCGGATCGAAGGCCAGGATCATGCGCGCCCCCCGCTCGACCGTCCGCGGGGCGCGGGAGCTGTCGAACGTGGACACCCGCGCATGCAGTTCGCGCCTGCGGGCGTCGGGCACCGCGAGGGACAACATCACGTCGAGGTGCAGGCCGCCGAACTCGACGTCGTCGACGTGCACCGCGACACCGGCCTCGCCCGGACGCAGATCCTCGGCGGCGCCGACCAGTCGAACCTTCTCGGGGCGCAGGCGGAGTACGAAGTCACGTGTCCCGGCCGCCGCACGTGGCTCGGTGCCGATGATCTCGGTGCCGAGGGCATACCACCGGCCGTCGACGTACTCGCACGGCAGGCGGTTCGACATGCCGGTGAACCCGGCCACGTACTCGTCGGCCGGATCCTCGAACACCTCACGGGGAGCGCCGATCTGGACGATGCGTCCGGCGTTCATGATGGCCATCCGAGTGCCCAGCGCGAGCGCCTCGCTCTGGTCGTGGGTGACGAACACCGCGGTGAACGGCGTCCGCTGGTGCAGGTCGTGCAGTTCGGCCCGTACCTGGTCGCGCAGGCGCGCGTCGAGGTTGCTCAGCGGCTCGTCGAACAAGACCAGGTCCGGCCGCGCCACCAACCCGCGGGCGAGTGCGACGCGCTGCTGCTGTCCACCGGACAGTTCGGCGGGCAGCCGGTCCAGCAGGCGTTCGCAGTCGACGAGCGCCGCGGTCTCCTCGACCCTGCCACCGCGCAGTTCGTCCAGCATCCTGCGGGACTTCAACGGGTAGGCGATGTTCTTGCGCACCGACATGTGAGGCCACAGGGCGTACGACTGGAACACCATGCCGATGAACCGCTTGTCCGGTGTGAGGTTGACACCGCGCTCGGCGTCGAACACCACCTGGTCGCCCAGGGTGATGGTCCCGCCGACGGGTTGTTCGAGCCCGGCCAGACACCGCAGTGTGGTCGTCTTTCCGCACCCGCTCGGGCCGAGCAGGACGAGGAACTCGCCGTCCTCGATCTCGAGGTCGAGGTTGTCCACGGCGACGGTGGGAGGTTTGCCGTCGAAGTTCTTGAGAAGCCGACGAACGGAGACGTGGGACACGGGGACTCGCTTTCTGACCGGGCTGGGGTCTGAGGGCGTTACGAGGAGAGGCCTGCGGCCGGTACCGGAACCGCACCGGAATCGGCGCCCGGTCCGACCCGAGCCGGCGCGGGTGCTGCCAGCTCGTACAGGCGCTGCGCGTGTTCGGCGCCGCTGCCCCAGAGCACAGCATTGGTCAAGGCTCGGCGATAGTAGAGGTGCGCGGTGTGTTCCCAGGTGAATCCGATCCCGCCGTGCACCTGGATGTTCTCGGCAGTGGCACGCGAGGCCGCGTCGTCGCAGACGATGGCCGTGATCGCGGCTGCCTCCGAGAGCTCGTGATCGGTTCCCCGCTCGACCGCCCACACGGCGTGGGCGACAGAGGATTTCGCGAGCTCGACCGCGACCGCCACTTCGGCGAGCCGGTGTTTGACCGCTTGAAATCCTCCGACGGCCCGACCGAACTGCACGCGGCTTCCCGCGTAGGCGACCGCGTCGTCGAGCGTGCGGCTCGCGACACCGAGACTGTCGCAGCCCAGCGCGACCAACGCGTGGTCCCGGAGCCGGCGCACCGACGGGCGCGGGTTCAGGAGCACCGCGGACGCGCGGTCCGCGGTGACCGTCGACAGCACACGGGTGCCGTCCGTCGTGGTCATTCGCGCCGTGGTCAGTCCGCCGGCGGCAACCGAGTACAGCCCGACCGAACCGTCCGTGGCGGGCGCGAACACCAGTACGACGTCGGCGATGTCGGCGTCGACGACGAACGAGGCCGAGCCGGAGACGACGACGTTCTCCCCTGCGCCCTCCGCGCGGAAGGTGTGGTCGACAACGGATGACGGTGGCACCGTCGCCACGACGAGCTCGCCGGCGACGATCCGGGCCAGGAGCTCGTCGGCCGCCGTCGACGCGGGCGCGTCGGCGAGCACGGCGGTCGCGATGACCGTGGACAGGTACGGAACCCGGGACAGTTCGGCCCCCAGCAGTGTGAGGACCGCGGCGATGTCGTGGAGCGACGCGCCGAGTCCGCCGCGATCCTCCGGCACCGCGAGGGCACCGATGCCGACCTCGCCGGCGAGCAACGCCCACAGGTCGCGGTCGAACGGCCCGTCCCGGTGGACGCGCTCGGATCGTCCGCCCGCGGGGTCGAGCCGGTGGACGGCCGATTCGACCGTCGAGACGAGGATGTCACTGTCGGCTCGTTCGGTGGGGGTCGTGCCGAGAATCATGGTGCAGCCCTTTCTGCGAGTGTCGCGCTGCCGGAGATCAGTCCGAGGAGGGAAGCGGGCGCGGTGCCGCCAGTTCGAGCTCGACACCGTCGATCGAGAGCGGCCCTGCGCCGGGGGTCACGCACAGCACCTCGACGTCCGCGCCGGAGTACCGCTTGCCGATGATCAGGGGGTCACCGCCGGCCGGGCCCTGCGTCGCACCCCCCGCGGCGGCGCCGTCGGGCGCGGCCATCGGCGCGCCCGCGCACAGCAGTGGACCGCTGACGGTGCGTCCGACCTTCACGACGATCACCTCGGCGTCGGAGACCGAGCTCTTCAAGCGTTCGCCGACCTTCATGGTGGAAGTCCTTTCCGATGCCGACCCGCCTCGGGCCGGGTGTTGCGTGGGGTGTCTACTGGCTGGCGCCGAACAACCGCTCGAACTCACCGCGGAAGGCGACGGTGTCGTCGGCGGTCAACGTGCGAGTGCTGGTCCAGATGCCGTCGGCCGACGTGGACGCCGTGGGGATGTCGGGCAGTACCGCTCCTGCGCGGTTGGCAACCGCGTTCTGGCCGGCCTTCGTGACGAGGAAGTTGGCGAACAGCTGGGCGGCGTTGGGGTGCGGCGCCTTTGCCGCGACACCGGTGTAGAACGGGGCGCCGAACACCGGCGACGACAGTCCGAAGTCCACCGGCGCGCCCTTCTCCTTCTCGGTGGTCAGCGGCAGGGTGTACACCGCGGCGGCGATCTCGCCGGACGTCAGTGCCTGCGCGATGGCCTGCGCGCCCGAGTACGTGCGCGGCCGCTGCGCGGCCAGCTTCTCCACGTAGTCCGGCGACACCGTCTCGTCGAGGTAGTCGTAGAAGCCGACAATGGCGGTCGAGACGGGCAGGATCACGCCGATCTTGCCGCCCGCGAGCTCCGGCGCGAGCAGGTCCTTGTATCCGGACACGCCACCGGGCACGCGGTCGGTGTTCCATGCGTAGGTGAGCACCGCCGCGGACGAGTAGAAGACGGTGTCGTCGTGGAGGAACTTGGCGGCGTCGAACTCGGGAGCCGAGAACGCCGGACCCGTCACGGGGACGAAGTAGTCGTGGGCGACGCGTTCGTCCACCCACGGCTTCGCCGCGGACGCCACGACGTCGGCCACCTGCTTGCCGGTCGACTCCTCGGCGGCCAGTTTGGTCTGCAGGTTCGCGTCGTTGTCGCGCACGATGTCGACCTTGATTCCGTACGCGGACTCGAAGGCGGCGGCCGCGGTCTGGAGGTTGTCGGTGGCCTGCCCCGAGTAGTAGGTGACCGACCCCTCCTGCTTCGCCTTGTCGATCACCTCCTGCCACGAGGAGTCGCCGCTCGGACCGAGGTCCGCGGACGAGACGTCGACCGTGTCACCCGAGCCGCACGCGGCGGCGAAGGTGACGGCGGCGATACCGATGCCGGCGAGCGCGCGCCGGAGCTTCGTGACTCTCATCGTCGATTGCCTTTCTGGATCTGCTGGAGGGGGAAGTTCGTCACCGGGACGACACGGGTTGTGCGGCGCGTGCCTCGCGCCAGGTGAGGCCACGATCCGAGCGGGGTTCCTGCGGCAGGCCGAGGACCCGTTCGGCGATGATGTTGCGCTGGATCTGGTCGGTACCTCCGGCGATGCTGTATCCGGGGGCACCGAGTACGTGGGCGTTCCACGAGAACGTGCCCGGGACGCCGGTGTCCGCCACCAGGTCACGGCCCAGGATGGCCCGTGCCGCGGCCGACACCGCGGTGAGCTTGTCCACCCACTGCACCTTGCGGATCGATCCCACCGCGCTCGGCGCCGCGCCCCCCTCCCGGGACTGCCGATCGAGCAGTGTGTCGACCTGGGCGAGCTTCTGTCTCAGGTACACACGGGCCATCAGCTCCCGAACGAGCGGATCGTGGTCGCGCCCGAGATCCCGTGCGGTGGTGACCAGTTGGGAGAACTGACCGCCGATGCTGCTGCTGTCGGACCCGCCTTCGCGCTCGAAGGCGAGTGTGGTCAGGGCGACCCCCCAGCCCTTGCCGACCTCGCCGAGGCGCAGCCGGTCGGGGATGCGGACCTCGTCGAGGAACACCTCGTTGAAGCTGGTTCCGCCCGACATCTGGCGGATCGGGCGCACCGCCACCCCCGGTGCGTCGAGCGGCACCAGGAACGCGGTCAGTCCCGCGTGCTTGGGCTGATCGGGGTCGGTGCGGGCGATCAACTCTCCCCACTCGGCGAACTGGGCCCCCGAGGTCCACACCTTCTGTCCCGTGATCACCCAGTCCTCGCCGTCACGGACGGCCCGGGTCGAGACGTTCGCGAGATCCGACCCGGCGTCCGGCTCGGAGAACAGCTGACAGGCCAGGAGGTCACCCCGAAGCATCGGCGGAAGAAACTCCTGCTTCTGCTCCGCGGTTCCCAGCAGGCTGATCGTCGGTGCCACGAGATGCATGGTCACCGAGAACAACTCGTGTGGTCGCAGCGGGCAGTGTTCGTTCTCGAGCCGGACGAAGGTCTCGGCGAACACCGAGTCGAGACCGGAGCCGCCGACCTCCACCGGCCAGTCCAGTGCCGCATAGCCGGACTCGAACTTGGCGCGCTGCCACGTCCGGTGCTCGCCGAGGAGACGCTCCTCCTCGACGTGATCCATGTCGTGGAAGACCGCGACATCGTACGGGTCGTCGACCCGGTCGAAGCCGAGACGAGCGGCGGTGGCGATGATCCACTCGCGCGCCTCGGATTCGAAGGCGGGTAGTGACATTGCTTCCTCCAGTGGGCTGTGGCGGCCGCGAGGCCGGCGACGTGACCGTCCGCTCAGATGTCCAGGTTGTAGAGCTTCGCTGCGTTGTCGTGCAGGATCTTTCGCGCGTCGGACTCACTGAGATGGCCGAAGTTCCGACGGAGGTAGTCGTCGGGGCGCTGAGCGTCGGACGCCGGCCCGGGAGACATCGAGGTCGGGTGCGGGTAGTCCGTCTCGTACAGGATGTTGTCGGCGCCGATCTGGTCGATCGCACTGAGCGCGGAGGCCTGCTCGAACCAGAAGCAGCCGTAGATCTGCCGCTTGAAGTACTCGCTGGGCAGCAGTTCGTAGTTCGGGTGCTCCTTGTGCACGCCGCTGTTCCGCCACTGCCAGTCCATGCCCTCGAGCGCAAACGGCATCCACCCGATACCGGACTCGACCGAGACGAACTTCAGGTCGGGGAAGCGGTCGCAGATGCCGCCGAAGATGAGCTGTGACAGGGTTCGTGCGTTGTCCATGAAGAACGAGATGCCCATCATCCCGTAGTTCGCGGCCACGCCGTTGCTCTCGTGCCCGAATCCGCTGAGATCGACTTCGCCGGAAGCGATGTGGAAGTTGATCGGCAGCTGCTTCTCCTGCGCGGACGCCCACAGGCGATCCCAGTAGGGGTCGGTGAGCATGGGGAGACCGAAGGCGGCCGGGTTCTGGGTGAAGACGAGACCCTTGTGTCCAGCGGCGGCGACGCGCTCGACCTCGGCAAGCGTGGCCTCCATGTCCCAGAACGGGAGGATGCCGACCGGGATGTAGCGACCGGGCGCGAACTCGGCCCACTCGGTGAGGTAGTCGTTGTACGCCTTGACGCACTCGATCTGAAGTTCGTTGTCTCCGTTGGACTGCAACGTCTTCGAGCTGAAGACCGCCACGTTCGGGTACAGGATCTGGGCGTGAATTCCGTACTCGTCCATCAGGGTCAGACGCTTGGCCGGGTCCCAGGACCGGGGGTCGGTGTCGGTGAAGCGGGGCGGGCAGCTCGGCGGATACTCGTGCCAGCCGGCCATGGCCGGGGAACCGACGGCGCTCATTCGGGCCCCGGAGACGAACCACGCCTCGTCTCCGCGCTGGTCGTCCCAGCGGACGTGCGGGACCAGGTCGCCCCACTTCTTGGTCGAGACCCGGGAGGTCCAGAGATCCGGGGGCTCGACGACGTGAGTGTCGGTGTCGATGATCTTGATGTCTCGAAGGTCGTACACATTTCCTCCTGAACGAGAGGCTGCGGATGGACGGATGCGCCTGGGGCGGAGGACGCCTCGCGGGCGAAAGCTCTAATATTCGAATATTAGAGGGATTTAGATCACATTGGAAGGGCGGTTGAGACTTTTGTCACCACCGGATGTGGGTGCGCCGAAGTCCCGGGCAGTGCGGGCACCGGGCGGTGTCGGGACGGTGACCATCGCCGCAGGACGGAGCGTTGCCTGCGGTGTCGGGCGCCGGGAGACGGCGACTACTTGACGGCGCCGGAGACCTTGAGGGCGATGATCTCGTCCCAGCTCAGACCCTGTTCGAGGAGGACCTCCTCGGTGTGCTCACCGTGCCCGGGAGCCGGGGTGAGCGTCGGGGTCTCACTGTCGAACCGAACCGGAGCGGTCACCAGGTTCAGGGACCGGCCGTTGGGGTACTCGACGGGGTACACGTAGCCGTTCTCGACGGCCTGGGGGTCGGTGACCACGTCGCCCGGCTTGCGGAAGACGTCCCATTGGCCCTCCTGCTTGCCCAGGATGTCGACCCACTCGGCGAGGGGGCGTCGCTCGAACGTCGCGGTCAGCTCCACCGCGCACTCGCGGGAGTTCGCCGCGCGGGACTCGAACGTCGCGAACCTCGGATCGTCCACCAGGTCCGCACGGTCGATCGCCTCGCAGAGACCCGGCCAGTACTTGTCGCTCTGCAGCAGTGCCAGGTGGATGTACCGGTCGTCGCTGGTGCGGTAGATGTTCGACACCGGATTGACCGGCACGTCGCGGTTCGGGTACGGCAGTTCCGCCTCCCCGATCAGTTGGGCCCCGACGATCGTCGGCTGCATCGCCCACGCACCGACGGAGAACAGCGACGCGTCGACGACGGTGCCCTCGCCGGTGCGCTCGCGGTGCAGCAGGCCCGCGGCGATGCCGCCGGCCAGCGCCATGCCGCTCTGGACGTCACCGAATCCGGGGCCGGGCATGTTCGCGGGCCAGGCGAGGTCGTCGGGGGCGATCGATCCGGCAGCGCCGGAGCGAGCCCAGTAGGTGATGCCGTCGAACCCGCCCTTGTCGCGTTCCGGCCCCTCGGGGCCCTGAGCGGTGCCGCGCGCGTAGACGATGCGGGGGTTGCGGGCGGTGACGTGGTCGACGTCGATGCCGAGTTTCTGCCTGGCGTCGGGGAGGAAGTTGGTCATGAACACGTCGGCCTCGTCGATCATCTTCATCAGCAGCTCCCGTCCGTCGGGGTGCGCGAGATCGATTGCGACGCCACGCTTGCCACGGTTCGACACCTCCCACAGACCGGACATTCCGTCGACCTGGCCGGGCACACCCCACGCTGCCGTGGTGCGCATCGGGTCGCCGAACGACGCGTGCTCGACCTTGATCACCTGGGCGCCCCAGTCCGACAGGATTGCCGCGGCGGAGGGGACGAACGCGTACAGCGCGACCTCCACCACCTTGATTCCGTTCATTACCTTGGTCATTGGATGTCTCCGTATGAGTGAGCGTGTGGTTCGGGAGCCGTGCGGCTGGGGAGCTCAGTAGAGCGATTCGCCGCCGTCGACGACCATGTTGGTTCCGGTGACGAATTCGGAACCCGGGGCGCACAGGAACAGCGCGGCCTCGGCCATGTCCGCGGGCGTACCCGCGCGGCCCATCGGGACGGTGGCCGAACGTTCGTCGAACAGCGAGTTGCGTTCCTGGGACAGCGGAGTGGCGGTGATTCCCGGTGACAGTGCATTCACGCGTACGCCGGACGGGGCCAGTTCGTACGCCGCCACTCGGACAAGTTGGTTCAGACCCGCCTTGGACGCCGCGTACGGTGCGACGCCGGCGCGGGCACCGAGGGCGCGGATCGAGGAGGTCACGACGATCGAGCGGTTGACGCCCGGGGTGCTCACCATCGCCCTGGCCGCGGCCTGGACGCACAGGAAGGAACCCGTGAGGTTGAGGTCGATGGTGTGCTGCCATTCGTCGACGGTCAGGTCGAGGAACGGGGTCACGGCACCGCTGCCCGCGTTGGCCACCAGGCCGTTGAGGACGGGGAACTCGTCGGCAACCCGGCTGAACATGGCGGCGACGGACCCCGTGTCGCAGATGTCCGCCTCGATGGCCAGGATACGTTGCTCTGCAGTGGCTTTCGCCCGCAGGGCGGCGACGGCGTCGGACAAAACGGCCGGTCGGCGTGCGGCGAGGGCGACGTCGGCGCCGGCTTCGACGAATCGTTCGGCGATGCCGAATCCGATTCCCTCGCTGGCGCCGGTGACGAGGATGTTCTGCCCCAGTAGGGGCTGGGCGGTGGAGATCGTTGTCATGGTGGCATCCAAAGGATATTAATATTCGCATGTTTATGAGGACATGAATCGGCGAGGATCTCGCCCGTGACTTTCGTGCGCTACCCCGCGCTCGGTCTGGCGCGGGAGCGGTCCGACGTCACTTCCAGTCGACGCGGTCCTTGAGGATCGCCGGGTGCTCCCCGAGGGTCATCGCGACGGATTCGCGCATGTGCACCGTCGCCAGCTCCCTCGCCTTCGCGGCGTCGCCGGCGCGGATCGCGCGCCCGATCTCGGCGTGTGCGTCCGCGAAGACGGTCCGCTCCTGGTCGCTCCAGGCGCTGGGATGAGCGCCGATCGCGCGATCGGAGAACAGGTGCGCCAGCGCGGAGCCGACCAACGCGAGAATGTAGTTGCCGGCCATCTGTCGCAGGTGGTCGTGGAATCCGACGGTCGTCTCGATGAACTCGCGGTGCGATTCGACCTCATGGTCGTGGGCGTCGAGGGGCGCGAGCACTTCCGGATCGGTGATCTCGCCACTGGCGACCCGCTCGGCCGCGAGGGCCGCGGTGAGTCCTTCCATCTGAATGACCGCCTCGACGACCTCCTCGAGACGGATGTCGTTGACCTGGAGGTACATCGACATCGTGTCGCCGAACGCTTCACCGGTGGGTTCGGCCACGCTGGGTCCGCCACCGAGTCCCTGACGGACCGTGACCAGGCCCTGCGCCTCGAGGAGCCGAAGGCCTTCACGAACCGAGGCGCGGCCAACCCCGAAGTTCTTGGCCATCTCCTGTTCGGACGGCAGCGCGGCACCGGGTTCGAGCCGGTCGTCGGCGATGGTCTTCGCCACGAGTCGCGCGACCGTGCGGGACACCTTCTCCCCTCGCGTAGCCGCGATGGCCCGCCGAACCGCAAGGTTCCTGATCGGGTCGCCCCCCGGCTTCGCCATCTCGTCCCTCGTTCTCACTCGTTGCACAGTTCACCACGCATCCGGATCCGGGGACACGTCATGCGAATCCCCAAGCTTAGCGGGCGAGTCAGAGAGCACCTGAAACGCTCGCCGGGTCAGGTCGGTGTCGTCGCTCAGCGGCCCATGGCGGTACGCCCCCCGTCCACCGGCAGGAGCACGCCGGTCGTGTAGTTCGCGGACGGTCCGGCGAGGTAGAGGACGGCTCCGACGATCTCGTCGGGTCGGCCGATCCGCCCCGCAGGCAGGTGGGACATCTCCTTCGCGACGACGTCCGGATCCCAGCCGGCAGCGATGTCGGTGTCGAAGGCCCCGGGCAGGATCGCGTTGACGCGCACGGACGGCCCGTACTCCTGCGCGAAGCCCATCGTCATGATCTCGAGGGCCGACTTGGCGGCGGCGTAGGGCAGTTCGCTCGGCATGGGGCGCTTGGTGGCGATGGAGCTGATGTTGACGATCGAGCCACCACCCGCCGCCGCCATCCGGGGAGCGATCACGGCCATCAGCCGGAATGCGCCCTTGGTGTTCACGTCGAAGACCTTGTCGTACAGCGCCTCGCTCACCTCGGAAAGGCTCGGGTACACGGGCGCGATGCCTGCGTTGTTGACGAGGATGTCGATCCGGCCGAACTCCGCCTGGACCAGGTCGGCCAGCCGCTCCTGTGCGTCCCACTCCCCCATGTGGCACGAGAACCCGACTGCCCTACGGCCCGTGTCGGCTTCGATCTCCTTGGCGAGGGCTTCGCAGGCGTCGAGCTTGCGACTGACGATCGCCACGTCGGCGCCGGCGCGAGCGAACGCCCGGACCATCTGACGGCCGAGCCCCCTGCTCCCGCCGGTGACCAGCGCGACCTTCCCGGCGAGGGGTGTCGAGTCGAGGGTGTGCTCCGACATCTTTTCTCCACTTCTCTCCGCGGCACCGACCCGGACCGGGCGGTACCTCGCGTGTCTCGTTCGGCCGTGAACCGGGTCCGGCTGTGACGTCGGACCGCATTCGCATCGGCGGTGACATGCGCCACATCGGCCTGTACCGTAGAACCTACCAACTACACGAAATATTGCAATATTTTCTCGCCGCCGATTCGGCGGCGTTCCGGAAGGAGCCTGATGACCACCTCGCTGCCCTGCACCGCCATCGTGACCGGGGGAACCGGTGGACTCGGCGCCGCCGTGACCGAGCACCTGCTCTCGCGCGGCTGGCGGCTCGTCGTTCCCTGGTGCGTGGAGGCCGAACTCGACCGGGTGCCACCACACCCCGACCTCGAGTTGATCCGCGCCGACCTGTCGGTCGAGTCGGACGTCGAGGCCGTCGTGGAGCTCGCGGCGAAGGACGAGGACCGACCGCTCCACGGAATCGTCAACCTGGTCGGCGGATTCGCGTCCGGTCATCGCGTCCACGAGACCCCGATCGAGGTGCTCGACGCACAGTTGTCGATCAACCTCCGCGTCGCCTACCGCGTCATCCAGGCCGGTCTCCCCCACCTGATCCGGCGGGGCGGCGGATCCGTCGTGTGCATCGGGTCGGCGGCGGCGGTCCGGCCCTTCCCGGGTGCCGCGACCTACATCGCGTCGAAGGCGGCGGTCGCCGCACTCGTCGAAGCTCTCGCCGTCGAGTACTCCGGCGACAACATTCGCGTCAACGGTCTGCTGCCCACCATGATCGACACCCCGGCGAACCGGGAGGCGATGCCGGAGGCGGACCGCACGAGCTGGGCCCGGCCGTCGGACATCGCCGAGGTGATCGCATTCCTGCTCTCCGATGCGTCCCGTGCGGTGACAGGTGCGTCGATTCCGTTGGCCAACACCGCCGGAGCGCGCTGACATCGCGCAGCGCGGGTGTACCGGGCCGCGGCCCGGAAACGGGGTGTGTGGCGGGTCCGGCCCGCGACACACCCCGTTCCCGTCTCAGCCTGCGAGCAGTCCGAGTGCCCGGCGGGCCAGTGGCTCGACGAGGGCTCCGCGCATCCCCATGCGGGGGTCGGTGGTCTCCCCGCGGACGAACCGCGCGTAGAGCTGCTGCAGGATCACGACCGTCTTCCAGCAGCCGAACGCCTCGTACCAGGAGATGCGCGTCAGATCCAGGTCGCTGTTCGCCGCGTACCGCTCGACGACCTCCGCCCGTGAGGGCAGGTCGAGGCCGTGCATGCCGGGGACCGCGATGAACGCGGCGTCCGAGTCGGGCTCGACCGTCCGATCGGGCCAGTAGTTCAGCAGGGTCCCCAGGTCCACGAGCACGTCGCCGGTGGTGGCCATGTCCCAGTCGAACACCGACTTCACCCGGTCGGGGTCCCCGGGTGCGAACTGACAGTTGTCGACCTTGTAATCGTTGTGGACGATGCCGGCTCGCTGGGATCGCGGGATCTCGGCACGGATTCTCCGGCCCACCTCCTCGACGATCCGGGCGGTCTCCCTCGACGGAGCGTGTGCCGCGACGGCGTCCCAGCGCGAGGACCATCCGTGGACCTGGCGACCGAGATAGCCGTCCGGCCGACCCAGATCGGCGAGCCCGCACGACTCGGGATCGACCGCGTGCAGGTCGGCCAGACCGTCGATCACCGCGAGACCGATCCGGAACCCGGCGGCATTCAGATGCGCCATCGATGCGGGAACCGAATCCCACACGACGACGCCGTCCCGGTACTCGGACACCAGGAACGGCGCCCCGATCACCGACTCGTCGGCGCAGTACAACAGGGCCCGAGGCGCCCGGTCGTAGCGCTCGTGCAGGCGGGCGAGCACCCGGTACTCACGGCCCATGTCGTGGGCACCCGGCGCGATCTTCCCGAACGGGGGACGACGCACCACGAGCCTGCGATCACCGAAGCTCACGCAGTACGTGAGATTGGCCGATCCGCGAGGGAACTGGAGAACGGAGAACTCACCGCTCAAACCCTCCACACCGGCCCGAAGGTGCGCCTCGAGCGCGGACCAGTCGAGTTCCTCCCCGGCCCGGACCGGGGCGATATCCTCCCGCGGCTCCGCGCCACCGGCGGAGGTCGCGGCCGGCGTCACCACGCCCCCTTCGTGGGCAGGCCGAACTTGCGTTCCGCGTGCTCGTCGAGCTCGGGCAGGTGGACGGTCGGGAACAGACCCGGTGCGGGCGCGGCCGTCGCGAGCAGCTGCTTCGCGATCTGCTGCTTGTGCAGTTCCGTCGCGCCGTCCGCGAGGCCCATGTGGTAGCTCTCCAGCAGCCACTTGCCGAACGGCATCTCGGTGGAGATGCCCAGCGACCCGTGCAGCTGGATCGCCCGGGACACAACGTTGTTGAGGACCTTCGGCATCACCGTCTTGACGGCGGAGATGTCGGCGATCACCTTCTTGTAGTCCTGCAGCCGGTCGATCTTCCAGGCGGTTCGCAGGACGAGCAGACGGAACTGTTCGAGTTCCACCCACGACTCGGCGATCATCTCCTGCACGAGCTGCATGTCGGCGAGGCGCCTGCCCCGGGTGTGTCGCGACACGGCGCGCTCGAGCATCATGTCCAGGGACGCTCGGACGAGCCCGACCGTCCGCATCGCATGGTGGATCCGGCCGCCCCCGAGCCGGGTCTGCGCGACCTCGAAGCCGTTGCCCTCCTCGCCGAGAAGATGGTCGGCGGGAACCCGGACGTCGGTGTAGCGGATGTACGCGTGCGTGCCCTCGGACTCCGAATGCCCCCACACACCGACGTTCCGGACGATCTCGATACCCGGAGTGTCCATCGGGACGACGAACATCGACGCCCGTCGGGTGCGTGGCGCGTCGGGATCGGTCACCGCCATCACGATCAGGAACGACGAGAACCGCGCGTGCGACGAGAACCACTTCTCGCCGTTGATGACGTAGTGATCGCCGTCGCGGACCGCCCGGGTGACGAAGCTCGTCGGGTCCGAGCCGCCCTGCGGTTCGGTCATCGAGTAGCAGGACATGATGTCGCCGTCGATGAGCGGGCCGAGGTAGCGCGCCTTGAGTTCCGGGCTCCCGTAGTGGGCGAGGATCTCGGCGTTACCGGAATCCGGTGCCTGGCAACCGAAGACGACAGGCCCGCTGTGCGTGCGTCCGAGGATCTCGTTGAGCAGGGCGAGCTTGAGCTGCCCGTAGCCCGGTCCGCCGAGGTTCGGGCCGAGGTGGCATGCCCACAGTTCCTGTTCGCGCACCTTCTCCTGCAGTGGTTTGATCAGCTTGTTGCGCGTGGGGTCGGACACGTCCCACGCATGCTCGACGACACGGTCGACGGGTGCGACCTCTTCGGTGACGAACCGGTCCACCCAGTCCAGCCTGTCCTGGAACTGCGGATCGGTCTCGAAATCCCATGCCATTGGTCTTCTCCTGCTCGGGGGTTCGGGTCTTCGGGGGAGATGCCGCGGGGTCAGCGGGTCAGGACGGTGCAGGCGCTGATTCCCGGCGCACCGTAGACGTGCGTGAATCCCACCCGCGGGTTGCCGGGAACCTGGCGGTCGCCCGCGGCACCGCGCAGCTGCACGACGCTCTCGTACACCTGTCGCAGTCCGGTGGCGCCGATCGGCTCACCGTTGGCGATGCAGCCACCGTCGGTGTTCACCGGGATCGAGCCACCGATCTCGGTTGCACCCGACCTGATGAGCGACTCCTGCTCTCCGTGTTTGCACAACCCGGTCTCGGCCAGGTGCATGATCTCGGCACCGGCCTCGGTGTCCTGGATCTGAGCCACGTCGACGTCGGACGGGGCGATCCCGGCGGTCTCGAAAGCGGCCCGCGACGCCGTGACCGTCGGTCCGTCCGCGCGGTGCGGCGACAGCCAAGGGCTGAACACCTCGAACGAACCGAACTGGCGGGAGCGCAGTTCGGCGGCCTCGACGTACACCGGTGTGTCGGTGTACCGGTGTGCTCGATCGGCCCGCGCCAGCACCAGGGCGACACCGCCTTCGGCGGGCGAGCAGAACATGTACCGGGTGAGCGGGTCGCTGACCATGGTGGCGCCGGCAATCTCGTCCTCGCTGAGCGGCGTCCGCCGCCAGGCGTGCGGTGCCAGTGCACCGTTGCGGAACGCCTTCGCCGCCACGGTGGCCAGCAGGCTCTTCGACAGTCCGTGCTGGACGAGGTACCGCTGGATCTTCATCGCGAAGAACTGGGTGGTGACCATCATCCCGGTCTCGCCGTACCACCGACCGAGCCCGTTGTCCTCGGGGCGGGCGTTGAAGGCGCCCCGCGGATGTTTGTCGAACCCGACGACCAGACCGAGATCGCTCTCTCCCGAACGAATTCGACTCAGGGCCGAGGTGAGGGCGCTGCCACCGGTGGCACAGCCGTTGGCGACGTTGACGAACGGCAGTCCGGTGAGGCCGAGGTCCGAGACGAGGGTGTCCGCGTTGCCCGCGGAATCACTTCCACCGTAGGCGAACTGGACATCCTTGAACTCCACTCCGGCGTCGGCGAGAGCCTGCCGGGCCGCATACGCCCCCTGGTCGCGTCCGCTGACCCCTTCGGTGCGGCCGAATCGGTGGATTCCGACTCCGACGATCGCGACCTTCATGACGCTTCCTTTCCGGTCGGCTGGAATGCGAAGGTGCGCACCTCGGTGCCGTCCTCGTCGAGATGGTTGACGATCGAGGTCAGCCGCACGGGCATGCCGATCGTCAGCGCGTCCGCGTCGGACACCGTCAGCCGTGCCTCCACGATCACCTCGCCGAGGTCGACGTAGCCGACACCGAACGGGACGAACGGTTCGACCGTCCGGAAAGGTGTCTTCGGTGCGAAGGACTGCACCGTGTAGGACCACAGCGTGCCCTCCCGCGGAAGGACCGTCGCCACCATCGCGGAGCCGCCGCAGCGGGGGCAGGTGCCCTGGACCGGGAAGGTAACGGTCCCGCAGGCGGGGCACGTGGTGCCCCGCAACGGCGCGCCGTCGTCGCCGGTGGCGAAGAGGGTGTCGTCGACGTACCGCCACCCCGTGGCCGTGGAGGTCATGCGGCGGCACCTCCGTCCAGGGCGGCGGTGCCCGCGCGTTGCGGGGCGACCCGCCACACGGGTAGAACGACCGGGTTCCCCTGCGCGTCCTGACCGAGATCCTCGAATGCGCACACCACGGGCGTTCCCGCGGACACCTCCGCTCGCCCGGGCAGGTTCCCGATCAGACGGACGCCGGCCTCCTCGCCGTCGACATCGACGACGACGACGGTGTACGGAACGGGAAAGTTGGGATGCACCTGGTGCTCGACGACCGTGTGGGCGTAGATCGTTCCCGTGCGGGCGACGGGCTTCCAGACCGGGTCGGCGGCACCGCAGTACACGCAGCGCGGGCGCGGCAGGTGGATCCGCTTCCCACACGAGGTGCACGTCAGCAGCGAGAGCCGACCCTGCGCTGCCTCGTCGAAGAATCCGCGGCTGGCCCGGTCGACGACCGTCGGGAGCAACCTCTCGGCTGCGCTCCGGGCGCTCACGCCGCCACCAGGATCAGCGCGCTCGCCGCCGGTGGGGGTGCCGACGTCACGAGGGACACCTCGGCGCCCGGCACCTGGCTGGTGGAGGTGCCGCGGATCTGCCGCACACCCTCCACGACGTGGTTCATCCCGTGGATGTACCCCTCGGACATGTGTCCTCCACTGGTGTTGATCGGAATCGATCCTCCGAGATCGATCTGGCCGTCGGCGAGGAAGTCACCGGTGTCGCCGCGCTTGCAGAACCCGTAGTCCTCGAGCTGGACGAGGGCAGTGATGGAGTAGCAGTCGTAGATCTGCGCGACGTCGACGTCGGCCGGTCCCAGACCCGCGCGGGAGTACAGGGTGTCCTGGCAGACCCGCGACGGCAGCACCGTGACGTCCTCCCGCATCAGGGTGGGGTACATCAGGCCGGGCTGCGGTCGTGGGCACGTCGACATCGCTGCCGAACGGATCACCGCCGGGGGCTGCGCCAGATCACGCGCGCGCTCCGTCGTGGTGACGACAACTGCTGCGGCACCGTCGGTTTCGAGGCAGTAGTCGAACAGTCGCAACGGTGACGACAGCATCCGCGAACCGAGATAGTCGTCGAGGGTCATCGTCCGGTCGTGCATCTGGGCGGCCGGGTTCGCGTTCGCCCGTCGGCGCGCGACGAGGGCGATCTGCGCGAGTTGCTCGGACCTCAGGCCGGTCTCGGTCATGTACCGCTGTGCCATCAGCGCGAAGTACTGTCCCGAGGACAACAACCCGTACGGGCCGAAGAACTCCTCGAACGTCTCCTGTCCGCCGACCTCGGGCGTGGTGACCGGGGACAGGCCGAAGCGCCTGCCGGACCGGCCGTTCAGCGAACGGAACACCACCACGGTGGTGGCCTGCCCGCTCACGACGGCGGCGACCGCCTGGGCGACCATCGCGCAGGGACCGGAGCCGCCGGGCCCGGCCTCACCCCAGTAGGTGAGATTGGGGACACCGAGCCCGTCCGCGAGCGCGGCGCACGAGACGAGGTCCATGTCGTTGCGGACGATTCCGTCGACGTCGGCCGGAGTCAGACCGGCGTCGGCGAGGGCGTTGGCCGCCGCCTCGACGGCGAGCGCGGTCACCGACACGCCGGAGTCCTTGGAGAAGGCGGTCGTGCCTGTCCCCGCGATGGCGCACGCATCCCGGCGCCAGGTGGCTGTGTTCGAGGGCAATGGAGGGTCCCTTTCGTGTGGTCGAGTGGCCGTGGGCTGTTTCCGGGGCCACTCGGTGTGCTGTCAGTGCGCGGTCAGGCCGCCGTCGGCGGCGACCGCCGCACCGGTCATGAACGAGGCCTCGTCGGAGAGCAGGAACGCGACGACCGTTGCCATCTCGCCGGGAGCGGCCTTGCGTCCCATCGGGGTCGCCTCGATCGCGTCGCTGCGGGTCGGAACCCGGATCGTTCCGTGGAGGGTGGCGGTGTTGGCCGCGAGGCCGGTGCTCACCACCCCGGGGCACAGGCAGTTGGCCCGGATGCCCAGTTCGGCGTAGCCGAGTGCGATCGACCGCGTCAGCTGGAGTACACCGCCCTTGGACGCCTCGTAGGCCGGGGTGTTGAAGTTCGGTGCGACCAGCGACGCGACGGATCCGACCGTCACGATCGAGCCTCCGTCGGCCTGGAGCAGGTGCGGGATCGTGGCCCGCAGCGGCAGGAACGTGCCGGTCAGGTTCACTCGGATCGCGATGTCCCAGTCGTCGAGGGTCAGTTCGTGGGCCAGGCCCGCGCGGGTGATGCCGGCACAGGTGACGATGCCGTCGAGTCCCGACAGCTGCAGCGCGGCGGCCTCGACGGCGGATGCCACCGACTGCTCGTCCGCGACGTCGCAGTGGAGGGCGACGGCCGTACCACCTTCCGCGCGAACGGATTCGGCGACGGATTCGGCTGCCTCCTTGCGGGCGTCGGTCACCGCGACCGCGGCTCCCTCGGCCGCAACCCGGTGCGCGACGGCGGCACCGATGCCGCTGCCGCCGCCCGTCACGAAAACCCGACGACCTGCGAGACGTGCTGTCATGTCGATTCCTTTCGTCACTGCAGGAGGAGGCCGGCGTCGACGGGGAGCGAGGCACCGGTGATGTACCGGGACTCGTCGGAGGCGAGGAACAGAACCGCGTTGCTCATGTCGATCGGCTCCACCCATCCGACGTCCATCACGTTCCGCGCTTTCGATCGCTCCCACAGGTCATCCGGTCCCGGGTTCTCGAGATCCGGCCCGAAGACGCCGAAGGTGGCCTCGTTGAGGAGCATCGGCGTCGCCACCGCGCTCGGATTGACCGTGTTGACCCGGATCCCGGCTCGTCCCAGTTCACCTGCCAGCGTTCGCATCAGACCCATCACACCCGCCTTGGACGCGTTGTAGTGGGCGATGTTCGCGGAGCCACGAAAGGCCTGGATCGAGCTCGTGATGACGATCGAGCCACCGCGCCCCGCCTCGATCATCGCGGGAGCGACGGCCTTGACCGTGTGGAACACCCCGGTCAGGTTGACGTCGATCACGTCCTGCCACTCGTCCTCGGCGATCTCCCACGTGGGTGCGAACCCGACGATGCCCGCGTTGGCACAGACGATGTCGACGTGGCCGAACTCGGCCACGGCCTCGGCGACCGCGGAGTTCATCTGTTCCTGGCTGCGCACGTCCGCGACTCGGGAGACGGCGCGTCGCCCCGTGGCGGCGACGAGCTCGGCGGTCTCCTTCAGGTCGGCCTCCGTCGGGAGTGGATACCGCACCGACTCGATGTCCGCGCACGCGTCGACGAGGAAGACGTCGGCGCCCTCCTCGGCCAGGCGCACGGCGTGCGAACGACCCTGCCCGCGTGCGGCGCCGGTGATCAGTGCGACCTTTCCGGATACCCGTCCCATGAGTTGTGTCCTTTCGGTACGTCAGTTGAACAGCTGGTTGAAGCGGACCTTCAGCGCCTCGAGCGCGTCGGCGGTCATCGCCTCCGTGTCCTGCGGCGCGACCTTGTCGATCGTCGTAACGGCACTGGCGACTCCGGGCAGGACCGAGGCCGCTCGGAAGGAGATCGCCTCCTGTCCCGCGGGTGTGACCAGGTAGTTGGCGAGCAGCTGAGCCGCGTTGGGGTGGGGAGCCTTGGTGAGCACTGCCGTGTACATCGGTGCGCCCCAGACCAGTTCGTCGAATCCGGAGGCCACGGGTGCCCCCGCTTCCGCGTCCTTCGTCTGGTCCTGCACGAAGGCGGCGGCGGCGATCTCACCCGAGGCGAGGGCCTGCGCCAGCGGGAGTGCACCCGGGTAGATGCGCGGCTTCTGTGCGGCCAGTCTGTCGAGGAACCCCTCGCCGCCGACCCGGTTCAGGTAGTGCTCGTAGAGATCGACGTGCGCCGTCGAGGTGGGCAGCACGATGCCGACCTTCCCTTCTCCCAGTGCGGGATCGAGCAGGTCCGCGTACCCGGTCAGCCCCTTCGGGAGACGGTCGGTGTTCCATCCGAACGTGCCCACCGACGCGCTCGTCACGAAGTCGAGCGAAGGGCGCAGCAGCGTGGCGGCGTCGTAGCCGGACGCGGTGATCGCGGGACCACGAGGCGCGGCGAATGCACCGGCCGCGCCCTGCTGCTGCGCCCACACCGAGGTCGCCTGGGTCACGACGTCGGCGACGGCTCGGCCGGTGGTCTGTTCGGCACCGATCTTCTGGTGGAGGTTGGTGTCGACGTCCCGGACCACGTCGACCCGGATTCCGTACTCGGACTGGAAGCGGGACGCGAGCTCGGCGAGCTGCTCGTTCGTGTTCGAGGAGTAGATGGTGACCTGTCCTTCGGCCTTGGCGTCCTCGACCACCCGCTGCCAGGCCGCGTCGCCGGTGGGGCCGGTGGACCCGATCGCGTCACTGGCGATCCGTTGGCCGGCGTCGGCACCGCCGCAGGCCGCCAGCAGCAGCGTCGCGGCGACGAGGCCGATCGCCGCGCCGGCGTGGCGCCGTCGCCCGCCACGTGCGGCGTTCGCGCCGAACCTGACGAGGACACGGGTGAATCCGTTCACGAGAGTTCCTCTCGGATGTGCGGAACCGCACGGCGGTTCCGGTTCGTCGGTGGAATTGATCGGGTGAGGTCAGGAGCCGGTACCGGCGGAGAGGGTTCCGCTCAGCGGTACGACGGCCTTGCCGACGGACGTCCCGTCGAGCATGCCGTTGAACGCCGACCACGCGCCGGCGATGCCGCCGGGAAACTCGGTGTGAACCGGGCGGATCGCGTCGTCACGTATCCAGTCCGCCATGCGATCCACGAACTCGGCGCGGGCGTCCATGTGATCGCCCAGCAGGAACCCCTCCATGCGGGCGCGGCGCCAGATGAGTTTGAGCAGGTTCGCCGGGCCGGGCTGAGGGGTCGACGAGTTGTAGATGCTGCTCATCCCGCACAGCACGATGCGGGCGTGATCGCGGACGACCCGAATCGCGGACTCGAGGTGTTCGCCGCCGACGTTGTCGAAGTACACGTCCACGCCGCTCGCGCCGACGTCGGAAAGAGCCTGCCGGAGCGAGTCCTTCACCGGTCCGTCGTGGTGGTCGAACGCGGCGTCGGCACCCAGCCCCTCGACCAGGGCGACCTTCTCCGCGGATCCCGCGCTGCCGATCACCGTCGCACCCATCCGTTTGGCGATCTGGACCACGGTCGAGCCGACCGCGCCCGCCGCGGACGACACGAAGACCACGTCGCCGGCCTCGAGCCGCGCGATCCGGGTCAGCCCCACCCACGCCGTCATCCCGGGTATGCCGAGCAGGCCGAGATGAGTTGCGGGAGCGAGATCGTCGTTCTCGAGAATCCGGCAGTCGGCGGCGGGAACCACGGAATGCTCACGCCAGCCGAGGTCGTGCAGGACGAGCGTTCCCACCGGAACTCCGGGATCGGCGGACTCGGTGACACGGCCCACGGTCGGCGCCGACATCGGTTCGTCGAGTGGGTACGGCTCGGCGTAATCGGCCTCCCCGCCCATCCGTCCGCGCATGTACGGCTCGACGGACATGACCTGGTTGGCGACCCGGACGGCACCCGGGTGGGGCGGCAGCACCGCGGTCTCGACGAGCTCGACGTCGGAGTCGAGGGGGCGCCCCTTCGGGCGGGATCGAAGCCGCCACTCGCGGCTGGCAACTGGAAGCATTGTTCCTCCGGAGGGTGTCGCTCGGCAGTGGACCGGCGCTCTTCAGGCGGGCTGAACGGCTTCGACCTGCGACACGAGGTCGCGCCGGACGAGCTTGCCGGTCGGGGTCCGGGGCAGATCGTCGACGAAGATGACGTCGTCGGGGGTGCGGGACCCGCGCAGCCGTGCCCGACACCAGGCGCGAATCTGTTCGGGTTCCGGCTGTTCCGACGGTTCGGGGACGACGACCGCGCAGATCCGCTCGCCCCATTCGTCGTCGGGCAGTCCGATCACCGCCACCTCGCGGATTCCGTCGTGGTGCACCAGGACGTCCTCGATCTCGGCCGGGGCGATGTTCTCGCCGCCGCGGATGATGGTGTCGTCCGCTCGTCCGCCGATGTACAGGTAACCGTCCTCGATGCGCGCACGGTCGCGGGTGGGGAACCAGCCGCCACCGTCCAGCACGGTCCCCTTGCCCATGTACTCGCCGCTGACCTGGGGGCCCCGCACCCAGAGCATGCCGGTCACCCCGTCGGACAGGACGGTGGTGTCGTCGTCGGCGCGGATCTGGGTCTCCATGCCGGGCACGATCCGGCCGACCGAGGACAGCCGCCCCCGCAGGGCCGGATCGGCCAGTGCCTCGCGGTGGTCGTCCGGTCCGAGAACCGCGATGGTGGAACTGGTTTCGGTGAGTCCGTAGGCGTTGACGAATCCGGTCGTCGGGAAGGCGGCCAGGGCGCGTTCGAGCACCGGCTGGGGCATGCGGGCACCGCCATAGGCAAGCGACGCGAGCGTCGGAGTCCGCGCGGGGGCGCCGTCGAGGTGTTCGACGACCCGGGCGAGCATGGTCGGCACGACCATCGCGCTGGTGACACCCTCCTCCCGGACGAGTTCGAGCCACCCGTGAGGCGAGAAGTCCGGCAGATACACCATCCGCCGTCCGGAGTAGAGGTTGCTGAGGACGGCCCCCATGCCGGCGATGTGGTACGGCGGGGTGCTCACGAGCGCGGCCTGATTCCCACTCGCCGACGCGAACTCGACGGTGTTGAACAGGTAGGACAAGAGGTTCCGGTGGCGTAGCAGAACACCTTTCGGCGCCGACGTCGTCCCCGACGTGAACAGGACGATCGCGGTCGCGTCGTCGGATACCGGCACGGACTCGGCGGGATCCGTTTCCCGTGCGAGACGGAGGAATTCGTCGGTCGTGAGCACGGTGTCGGCGGCGCCCGTCAGTTTCGCGGCGTACGCCTCGTCCGCGACCACGATCGCGCGATCCAGCTGCGCGACGAGGGCGCCGAGCTGGCCCTCGGACAGGCGATAGTTCAGTGGCGCGATCGGGATTCCCGCACGCGCGGCCGCGAAGGTCAGAACCGGCAGGGCGGGGCCGTTCACGCCGACGAACACGGCGTGCCGGGCACCTCGATCGCGAAGCACCGCGGCGCCACGAGCCGCCAGGTCGCCGAGTTGCCTGCAGGTAAGGCCCGCGTCGCGGCGTCCGACGACGATTCGGTCGGGGTGAACCGACGACGCCATGTCCAGAACAGTTTCGATACCCATTGCACCACCTGGCTGAAGTGAGCGCGGTGCACGTCCCCATGCACCGACCGACCGGTCTCGCCTCCGCTGCCGGACAGCCGGAGAGCTGTGGGCTGGGCCACATCGGGCGAGTGATGTGAACTGTAGCAAATATGAGCATATTTATGAATATCCGATTTTTACCCGCCGCCAGCGAGACTCGAACACGAGCACTCACACCGCAGGACCGTGAAACCCGTGTCCGGGACCGGTCGGTCGGCTAACGTTTCCCACTTTCCGATCAGTGGGAGACGAACATGGGCACACTCGACGGCCAGGTCGCGTTCATCACCGGCGCGGCGCGCGGCCAGGGACGCGCGCATGCCGTGAAGATGGCGTCGGAGGGGGCCGACATCATTGCGGTCGACCGCTGCGCACCCGTGACGACCGCCGGATACGAGATGGCCACCGAGGCCGACCTCGCCGAGACGGTGGCGCTGGTGCAGGCCCAGGGCCGCAGCATTGCCGCGTCGGTGGCCGACACCCGGGACCTCGATGCACTGCAGAAGGCCGTCGACTCCGGCGTCGAACGCTTCGGCCGCC
The DNA here is from genome assembly GCF_039540555.1 of Rhodococcus olei. Taxonomy (NCBI): domain Bacteria; kingdom Bacillati; phylum Actinomycetota; class Actinomycetes; order Mycobacteriales; family Nocardiaceae; genus Rhodococcus; species Rhodococcus olei. The sequence goes on from NZ_BAABFB010000036.1 coordinate 52,500, forward strand.
TGGACATCGTCGTCGCGAACGCCGGCATCGCAGCGTCACCGAACCTGTCCTGGAACCTTTCGGCCGACGAGTTCCGGGAAATGGTGGACATCAACGTCACCGGTGTGTGGCAGACCACCAAGGTCGCGATCCCGCACCTGCTGGCGGGCAACCGCGGCGGCTCCGTCGTGCTGATCAGCTCGATGGCCGGCCTACGCGGGGTACCCGGAATCGTGCACTACTCCACCGCCAAGCACGCCGTGCGGGGCATGGCGAAGTCCCTGGCAAACGAACTGGCGTGGGCGAACATTCGGGTGAACTCGGTGCACCCCGGCAACGTCCGCACCGCGATGATCGACAACGAGGCGATGGTGCGCGGGTTCCGTCCGGACCTGGAGAACCCGGTCCTGGACGACACCGCCGAGATCATGCAGAAACTGAACCTGTTGCCCGAACCGTGGGTCGAGGCCGAGGCGATCGCCGACGCCGTCCTGTTCCTGGTCGGCGACACCGGCCGCGGCATCACCGGGATCGCCCTGCCCGTCGACCTCGGCACGTCGGAGAAGTTCGCCGGCGGATAGGCGGAGGCGCGGGGTGTCGGTGCCTCGCCGACGCCGGACCGCGATCAGGCGCGGGCACGCCCCCGCGCCAGCTCGACCGCCTCGGCGATCGGCATGGACACCGCGGGGCCGTGTCCCGGCACCAGGATGTCCGCGTCGAGTTCCGCGAGACGGTCGAGTGCCGCGAGGGTGTCCGGTCCGCCGTGGTCGAAGACCGCCGGAAGCAGTTGGGGTCCCGCGATTTTCGACAACGGGTGCGCGGTGACCAGCGCATCACCGGTGACGATCACGCCGGACCGGGGCAGGTGGTAGGCCGTGTGCCCAGAGGTGTGACCGTGGGTCGCCACGGGTGCCGGAGCGCCCGGGAGGTCGAGGGGCCCGTCCGACGGGAAGACGAGCGCACCGTCGAGGGCGAGCTTCTTGGTCGCGCCGGCCCGGGCGATGCGCACCAGCCACGGCAGCACACCGTGCTTGTGCAGCATCGGGATGAAGTCCTTGCCCGTCGCCTGTTCGAGGTGGTCCCGTCGCAGGTGGGCGATCTCCGTCGGGTCGGTGAAGACGGGAGTCCCGTACCGTTCGTGGAAGGCGACGATGGCGCCCATGTGGTCGATGTGCGCGTGGGTGAGCAGCATTCCCTCCACGTCCTCGGGTCGACGACCGAGCAACCGGATCGCGTCCTCGACCGCCCCGACGTCTCGGGGATACCCGCCGTCGATCAGCGTCAGGGCGTCACCGTCCCGCAGGATCACCACGTTCACGTCGGTCCCGGTCGCGCGGAACACCTCGGGCGCCACTTCCTCCACTGTCGTCACGGTTCGTCATTGTGGCCCACACCGTCCCGCACCCGAGCCGAGGCACACCCGGACACCCGCGTACCGACCGCGAACGCAGCTCGGGCGCTGTGACCGTGTGGTCACAGCGCCCGAGCAGTACGTCCGGGGATTACGCGCCTTCGCGCTCGCGCTCCGCGACGAGGTTCAGCGCGATGTCGACGATCATGTCCTCCTGGCCGCCGACCAGCTTGCGCTTGCCCGCCTCGAGCAGCAGCGTGCGCACGTCGATGCCGTAGCGCTCCGACGCGGTCTCCGCGTGCCGCAGGAAGCTCGAGTACACGCCGGCGTAGCCGAGGGTCAGGGTCTCCCGGTCGACGCGGACCGGACGGTCCTGCAGCGGACGGACGATGTCGTCGGCGGCGTCCTGCAGCTTGAAGACGTCGCAGCCGTGCTTCCACTCGTACAGGTCGGCCACCGCGATGAACGGCTCGATCGGGCAGTTGCCTGCGCCGGCGCCGTGTCCGGCGAGCGACGCGTCGACGCGGTAGACGCCCTCCTCGACGGCGACGACACTGTTCGCCACCGACAGGGAGAGGTTCTCGTGCGCGTGGATGCCGATCTCGGTGCCCTCGTTGAGGACCTCCTTGTAGGCGCGGACCCGGTCGCGGACCCCGTTCATCGTCAGGCGTCCGCCGGAGTCGGTGACGTAGACGCAGTGCGCGCCGTACGACTCCATGAGCTTGGCCTGCTTGGCCAGCTCCTCGGCCGGCGCCATGTGGCTCATCATCAGGAAGCCGGAGACGTCCATGCCGATCTCGCGGGCGGTCTCGATGTGCTGCGCGGAGACGTCGGCCTCGGTGCAGTGCGTCGCGATGCGCACCGACCGCACGCCCAGCTTGTAGGCGTGCTTGAGCTCCTCGATGGTGCCCACGCCCGGCAGCAGCAGGGTGGTCAGCCGGGCCCGCTCGAGCACGTCGGCGGCAGCCTCGATCCACTCCCAGTCGGTGTTCGAGCCGGGGCCGTAGTTCACGGACCCGCCGGCGAGACCGTCACCGTGCGCGACCTCGATCGCGTCGACGCCGGCCTCGTCGAGGGCCTTGACGATCCGCTTGACGTCCTCCGGCGAGATCCGGTGACGCACCGCGTGCATGCCGTCCCGGAGGGTGACGTCCTGGACGAAGATGGTGGGGTTGGCGCTCATCGGTTGGCTTCCTTCTTCTGGGCGATCCGCTCCGCGATCTGCTGTCCGGCGGAGGTCATGATGTCGAGGTTGCCGGCGTAGGCGGGCAGGTAGTGTCCCGCGCCCTCGACCTCGAGGAAGATCGACACCTGGTGGGTCGGGCGGTTGCCCTCGACGACCAGGGTCTCGACCGGCTGGTCGGCCGGGATCTCGGTGATCTGGACCTGCTGCTTGAGGCGGTAGCCGGGCACGTAGGCGGCGACGTCGCCGACCATCTTCTCGACCGACTGGCGGATCTCGTCGTGGGTGGCCGGGTCCGGCGCGTCGACGAGGCAGAAGACCGTGTCGCGCATGATCAGCGGCGGCTCGGCGGGGTTGAGGATGATGATCGCCTTGCCGCGCTTGGCGCCGCCGACCGACACGATCGCACCGGAGGTGGTCTCGGTGAACTCGTCGATGTTGGCACGGGTGCCGGGGCCTGCGGACTTCGACGCGATCGACGCGACGATCTCGGCGTACGCCACCGGGACGACCCGGGAGACGGCCGCGACCATCGGGATGGTGGCCTGGCCACCGCACGTCACCATGTTCACGTTCGGGGCGTCGAGGTGGTCGTCGCCGTTGACCGCGGGGATCACGAACGGACCGATGGCGGCCGGGGTGAGGTCGATCATGCGCTTGCCGAGCGGCGCGAGACGCGCGTTGTTCGCGACGTGCGCCTTCGCCGACGTCGCGTCGAAGACGATCTCGATCTCGTCGAAGTTCGGCAGCTTCACCAGACCCTCGACGCCCTCGGCGGTGATCGGCACGCCCAGCGCGGCGGCCCGAGCCAGTCCGTCGGAGGCGGGATCAATGCCGACCATGGCACCCATCTCCAGGTGCTCCGAGTGGTTCAGCACCTTGATCATCAGATCGGTGCCGATGTTGCCGGATCCGATGATCGCGACCTTGACCTTGCTCATGCGTTCTCTCCTTCCGTGAAACGGGTGGTCACGGCACCGAGTCCGGACACTGTGACGGTGACGGTGTCGCCGGCCGAGACCGGCGCCATCGGGCCGAGGGCACCGGACAGGATGACCTGACCGGCCCGCAGCGGCTGGCCGAGTTCGCGGGCGGTCTGTGCCAGCCACACGACGGCCTCGATCGGGTCGCCCAGGCAGGCGGCCCCGTTGCCGGAGGAGACCTCCTTGCCGTTGACGGTCATCGACATCGTGACGTCGACCGGCTCGACCTCGTCGAGGGTGCGACGCTCGGTGCCGAGGACGTACACGCCGGACGACGCGTTGTCGGCGACGGTGTCGCCGAAACGGATGTCCCAGTTCTGGATCCGGCTGTCGCAGATCTCCAGCGCGGCGACCGCGTACTCGATCGCACCGCGGACCTGGGCAGCGTCCAGCGGGCCGTCGACCAGGTCGGCGCCGAGCACGAACCCGACCTCGCCCTCGATCTTCGGCTGGATCAGACGGGACATCGGGATGTCCTCGCCGGCGGCGAACTCCATGTCGTCGAACAGCACGCCGAGGTCGGGCTGCCCGACCCCGAGCTGCTCCTGGACCGCCTTGGAGGTCAGGCCGATCTTGCGGCCGACGACACGGGCGCCGGCCTGGATGCGCCGATCGTTGAAGCTCTGCTGGACGGCGTACGCGGCGACCAGGTCGTCAGCGCCGATCAGTTCCCGGATCGGTGCACAGGGGGTGGCCGTCTCGGCCGCCGTCGCGAGGCGGTCGGCGGCGGCGGCGATGTCGGCATCGCTCGGCGCCACGTAGTTGGAGTGCTGACTCATGGTGCCCACTGTCCCGGGCCGCACCCGCCGGGGCCAGGGAGTTGTCTCACTCAGCGATACGATGGGCCGATGGCGGCCACTGCGGACCTCGACACCGTCCTCGGCAAGGCGGTGACGATCCTGCGCGCGTTCCGCCCGGACGACCTCGTCCTGTCGCTCGCCGAACTCGTTCGCCGGACCGGCCTGCACAAGGCGACGGTGCACCGCCTCGCCGGCGAGCTGGTCGCGAACCGGCTGCTCGACCGCGTCGACGGGGGGTACCGGCTCAGCGGGGGTCTGTTCGAGCTCGGCATGCTCGCCTCGCTCGAGCGCAGCCTGCTCGAGATGGCGATGCCGTTCCTGCAGGACCTCTACGAGCGCACCCACGAGACCGTGCACCTCGGTGTCCGCGACGGTCACGACGTCGTGTACGTCGCGAAGATCGGCGGCCACCGGCAGGCCGCGAGCCCGTCCCGGACCGGGGGCCGGATCCCGTTGCACTGCTCCGCAATCGGCAAGGCGCTGCTCGCGAACGCCGACCCCGACCTGCAGCGGGAGGTGCTCGCGGCGCCGCTGGTCCGGCGCACCCCGCACACCGTGGTCGCGCCCGGGATCCTGCGCGCACAGCTGACCAAGGCGGTCGAGACCGGGGTCGCGTTCGAGCGCGAGGAGTCCGCGCTCGGCATCACCTGTGTCGCCGCCCCGGTCTTCGGGCTCGACCGGGAGCCGGTCGCGGCGATCAGCGTCACCGGCCCCACCAGTCGGTTCCGGCCGGAAACCCAGGTCACCGCGGTGCGGGCGGCCGCGGCGGGCCTGGGCAGCACCATCGCCCGCCGCGACCGGATGCGGTGACGGCGGTGCTCAGCCCCGCGCCGCCGGCCGGTACGTGCAGACGTGCACGCCCGCCGGGCTGACCGCGGTCGACACCAACTCGAGCGGGTGCAGCCCACCGTCGGCGGGGAAGATCGACTTGCCGCCGCCGAGGATCACCGGCTCGACCATCAGCCGCAGCTCGTCTACCAGTCCCGCGCTCAGCAGGGCGCGGACCAGCGTCGGGCTGCCCATCACCACGACGTCGCCGCCGTCCGCCGCGCGCAGCTGCCCGATCCGGTCGACCATCTCGCCGACCGGGATCCGCGTGGTGTTGTTCCAGGTCAGGTCCGCGTCGCCGAGAGTCCCGGACACGACGTACTTCGGGATCGCGTTCATCCGGTCCGCGAACGGGTCCCCCGCCCGCTCCGGCCACGCCGCGGCCATCGTCTGCCAGGTCCGGCGCCCGAACAGCAGCGCCTCGGCCTTGCCGAGTGCGTCGTCGAACGCGCCGCCGACGACCTCCGGGTCGAAGTACGGGTGCGACCACCCGCCGTGGGCGAAGCCGCCCTCCCGGTCCTCGTCCGGCCCGCCGGGGGCCTGCACGACACCGTCGAGGCTGATGAACTCGGTGATCACGATACGCACGTCGACTCCTCTTCCCGTTTTCGATCCGAACGCCGATGTAGACCATCGCGCGGTCCCAGAATCATCGGTCAGCCACGACGACTCGGCGGGAAGCGGCGCCGCGTCCGGCGTGGCGGGCGTGACGGCGCGGACTGCGGGACCGCGGCCGGCGACCCCGCCCGTCGTCGGCTGGTTCGCGAAAGCTGGTGCCGCGGTCCGGAAGTCGAGCACACCGGCCGACACCTACCCGGCGGCGGTCACCGCGATCCACGGTTGTCGATCGCCATGACGACGGAGTACACGACGAACCCGACGGCGGCGAGCAGGAGGACCGGCTGCCGGATCACCAGCGCCGGCGCCAGCACCGCAAGCGCGAACGGGACGAGGGTCGGGTTCGGACCCGAGCGGGCCGAGGCGGGTTGCGGGCCGGGCCCGGCGACACTCAGGAACGCCGGGACCACGACACGGGCACGACCCCGGCGCGCCACGTACACCAGGCCGGCGCCGACGGCGACGACCAGGGCGATCGGGACGTACCACATCCCGAGACCGACCGCGTCGAACACGAACCACAGCCCGACCACGAGCGCCGACGCCGGCACCAGGGACCAGGCCAGGAGCCCGCGACGCCGACGCGGCGCCGTCGCCGACGGCAGGTCCGCGAACAGCGCGGCGAGGTCTCGGCTGGTGCGGGCGCGCGCGACCAGCGCACACCGGTCGTCGAACTCGGCGACCGTCAGCCGCCCGTCGCCGAGGTGCCGGGTCAGCAGCTCGACCGCCTGCTCGCGTTCCACCGTCCCGATGCGGAGGTCGGGATTGTCGGTCATGCCTCAAGGGTAGTGCCGCGGATCGTGGTCGACGCCGCCGATGCCGCCGCCGCGTGGTGAACCGTGCCGCGCCGGCGACGCCGGTCGGGCACCCGGACAGCCACTACCCCATTGTCTTCTGACCGTCGAGTGCCTCACGGATGATGTCGGCGTGTCCGGCGTGCTGGGCGGTCTCGGCGATCAGGTGCAGGAACACGCGCCGCGCCGACCAGCTGACGCTCCCCTCGAACCAGGGCGCTTCCGGCAGCGGGTGCGCCACGTCCAGACTCGGCAGCGAGCGCAGCAGTTCGTCCGTCTCGTTCGCGACCGTCTCGTACTCGGCCAGCAGCCCGTCGAGGGTCTCGCCCTCGCGCATCCGGAAGTGCTCGAGATGCTGCGCGATCGCCTCCTCGTCGAACCGCATCGCCGAGGTCCCCTCCACGATGAACCGCGTCCAGTTCCGCTCGCCGTGGATCAGGTGCTTGACGAGGCCCGCGATGGTCAGCTCGCTGACCGTCGAGCGCGTGGTCGCCTGCTCGTCGGTCAGCCCCTGCGCGGTGTGTCGCAGGAACCCGCGATGCGTGGCGAGGGTGCTCGCGAGGTCGGTGCGCTCGTCGATCAGGGTGACGGTCATGGCGTGTCCTTCCGGAGTCGGTAATCGCTGTCACCGACCACGTTACGAACCAATGGTGTCAGTTTCTGACCGCAATGTGCGGCACACTCGGAATCATGGCGAACACGAGCTCCCGCACCCTGCGGCTGCTGTCCCTGCTGCAGAGCCACCGCTTCTGGCCCGGTGGCGAACTGGCGGAACGGCTCGAGGTGTCGGTGCGCACGCTGCGCCGCGACGTCGACCGGCTGCGTGAGCTCGGCTACCCGGTGCGGGCGCAGCCCGGAGTGGACGGCGGATACCAGCTCGCGCCGGGTGCCGCGCTGCCGCCGCTGGTGCTCGACGACGAGGAGGCGGTCGCGCTGGCGGCCGGGTTGCTCACCGCCGCACAGAATCCGATCGCGGGCACCGCGGAGTCGTCGGTGCGGGCGCTCGCGAAGGTCGTTGCGGTCATGCCGAAGCGCCTGCGCCGGCGGGTCGAGGCGCTGCGGGCGACGACCGACGCAGGCACCTGGGGTGGTCCCGGGCCGGTCGTCGACCCGGCCGCGCTGACGACGATCGCACTGACCTGCCGGGACGGCGAGCGACTGGAGTTCGACTACACCGCGGCGGACGGCACCGCCCTGCATCGGCGGGTCGAGCCGCTGCGCCTGGTCTCGCTGGACCGACGCTGGTACCTGGTCGCCTACGACCTCGACCGCACCGACTGGCGCACCTTCCGTCTGGACCGGCTGACCGCCCCGCGCCCGACCGGCGCGCGGTTCGCTCCCCGGCGTCTGCCCGACGCCGACGCGGCCGAGTTCGTCCGCTCCCGGATCGGGGCGCTGGGCCGCGAACACGTGGTCACCGCGTGGGTGCAGGCGCCCTCCGATCAGGTGCGCGCGAGGATCGGGCAGTGGGCGGCCGTCGACGACGGCGAACAGCAGTGCCGGGTGCGAATCGAGGCGGAGTCGTTCGACTGGGCCGCGTTCGCGCTCGGCACGCTCGGCGCGGAGTTCCGCGTCGAGGGCCCGCCCGAGTTCGTCGCGGTGCTGAGCGACTGGGCGACGCGCTTCGCAGGTGCGGTCGGCAGTCCCTGAACGGTCGGCGGATCCCCACACCACCCCCGGCGCGGCCGGAAACGGCGAGTGCCCCCGACCCGGGTCCGGGTCGGGGGCACTCGCAGGTGGTGCGGGTGTTACTTGAGTTCGGCGAGGACGGTGCCCTGCGTGATCGCGGCACCCGGCTCGACGGCCAGACCGGTCACC
>NZ_BAABFB010000037.1:0-2206 GCF_039540555.1 Rhodococcus olei
CGGCGGAACCGAGATCAGCCTCGACGTGCCGTGGCGCAGGCCGGGGGCGCCGAACGGCATCGACGAGCGTCTGAGCGTCGCGATGGTGGACCACGCCCGCGAGCATGGCGGCGAGCGGGTGTCCCTGGCGTTCGCTGCCTTCCCGGAACTGTTCGACGACCGGAACCGCCGCTGGTCGCGGCGGGTGCTCTACAACGCCGTCCACCTCGGCGACCCGCTGCTCGAACTCGAGTCCCTGTACCGGTACCTGGCCAAGTACCACGCGCTCGACGAGCGTCGCTACGCGCTGCTGAGCCTGCGGATCCTGCCGATCGCGGCGTTCGCGGCGCTGACGCTCGAGTTCGCGCCGCACCGCGCCGGACACGGGACCGACCACTGAGAAGGACCCAGGCATGCATTTTTCAATCGCCACAACACGACCCGACCCGCGGCGAGCGAGACCGGTCTGTTTCATCGTTCGCTACGCCGGTACCCAATGTCGGCGATGCTTCGGCCCCTAAACACTCCGGCGATTGAATTGGTGCCCGGCAACAACTCGGTCCGGAGGGGGACGATCGTGAGGTGAGTTGTGCCGCTGGCTAGGTCCTCGTAACCGGCCGGGCAACGTCGCCCCTGGCGCCGCGACAATGCTCAGGCTTCGATTTGGCCCGCGATTCGGTGCTCCAGCTGCGCCCGGGCGGACGACGGGAGCACAATCAGCCCGTCGAGTTCCTTGCGGGCCTTCAGATATGCGTTCTGCCGCTCCTGTGCAGTGGCAGCGTCGTCGAGGGCCAGTCGCAGCAACCGCTGTGCGCGCACCAGTCGCTCTTGTTCCTCGGGGGTGAAGTTGCCACGGCGGCGTCGTTTCGCCTCCGCCTCGGCAACGTCGAACGTGATCGTATAGGTGTGCACTGCTTCTCGGTACTCGCTCAGCGCGGGCTGGTCACCCACCATCGATTCGGGATCCGTCGGCCGCAGCAGGTCCGCGCGATGCCGGGCCTTGTGAAAGTCCACCGTCAACGGTTCGCGCATATCGGTCATCATGGGAAAATCGAGCAGCGTGACCAGGTCCATCTCGTAGCCGAACCATCGCGCATCCGTTTGTTCGTGCTCGCCGATGGCCTTGGCGATCTCACGTCGTTGCGTCTGCGCGTCGACGTGGCCCTGCGCCTTGGCTTGCGCCACCGCGATCTTTGTCTGCTGCTTGAGCCGGTAGCGTTCTTCCCGCCGATCGATGCGCCGCTGGTTGGCCGCGAGCGCACGCCTCCACGCGCCACCGATGCTGCCACCGAAGACGAAGATCAGCCACCAGTAGTGCCCGAACATTTGCAGGACCTGATCCACACCGCCATGATGCCACCGGGTCAGCGAGGCCGTAGGTGCTCGCGAGGAACGCGCGTGCCGCCGGCCGGACCGGTCCGCCGGCGCTCCACGCCGGCCCGTTCGGCGACCCGATCAGCCAGGTCGAGGAAGTGAAGTCGACGAGTGACCACGTTCGGTGCAGGTTCTCGACGCCCGGCACCGTGGCAGGTTGGTAGGCCGCCCGGTCGGGTCCCGGTGGACTCGGGCGGCTGAAGGCCTGAAACCGGCCCCTGCCAGGGTGAATGGCGTGAGGCCGTTACCGCCCGGCAACGCCGGCCGACCGCATGTGCACGGTCGGTACTGGAGGCTCCTGGTGTTCGGGCATCGTCTCGGAGCACGAGCGAGACACCGGACGCGGGCTGCTGCAACCGCGACGACGGGTGATCCGGCGGGGGTCGCCTCTCGGCGCAGCCACGGCGTCGTGCGGGGCGGCACGGGGGTGCCCGTATCGGCGGCTCGACACCCGAATTCGCTACGGCTAGCCTTACCTAAAAGATCTGTCTTGGTGGGGCAGCGCAAACCGACCGAAGGTAGACCAGATGAGTCCAACCAGCATCGCACTGCTCGGCGCCGTCGCCGGATTCACCATCTTCCTCGGCCTACCCATCGGACGGCTCAAGACACCCACGCCACGGCTCCGTGCACTGCTCAACGCGCTCGCAATCGGGATCCTGGTCTTTCTCCTGTGGGATGTGCTCGACCACGCGTGGGAGCCGATCGACACCACCTTGAGCGAACACGACTACGGTCCGGCGATCGGCAACGGGCTCGTCTTCGTCGGCTGCTTCGGCCTGGGCCTGCTGGGCTTGGTCTACTTCGACCGCCGGGTCGCCCGCCGCGCCGACAGCGCCCACGCCGCGGGCCC
>NZ_BAABFB010000038.1:0-97143 GCF_039540555.1 Rhodococcus olei
CGGCACAGGTTTTCGCCGAGAGTCTGGCACCATAAACCGACGGTGTTGCGACGACCACTCGAATCCACCATGTACCTGAGTGTCCACCTGTGGAAGTCGAGCGCACTCGACGACCACTCTCCGAGTTCGTCGCCCGAATCGGTGTCGAAGGTGTGGCCGCTGAGGTGGTACCTGCCCCTCCGGTAGGAGATGGTCACGATGCTGGCCTTCGCGTCGCGGCGGGCGGAGACGTACTTGCCGAGGAACCGTGCGCGATCCAGGTCGTAGACCCTTCGGATTGCGGGTACTCGTGCGAGGTATCCCGTCACGGGCAGCAGGAGGATGAAGACCCCGAAATACAGGACGACAACTGTGACAGGGGTGACGACCTCCTTGTTCAGGCTGGGGACGACCCAGAACGCGAACGCGGATGCAGCGGCGGTGAGGACCACCTGGACAAGGCCTCTCCAGGTTGACTCCGAGATCATGACGACGCCTCGATTCGAGCGGCGATTCCGGTACAACCAGATCGTCAACCTCGTGGTCGAATGTTGTCACGGGTAGGCGGGTACCTGTGTCGAAGCACTCGCAGCGCGGCCGGGCGAGTGCACGACCCCTTTCACGGTCGGCGCCTGTAGCGGTCGTCAGAGTGTGTCGGCGAGGACGTCCAGAGTGGTGATCTCCGGCGACGAGGAGAACAGTTCGTCGGCGCGCTCGCCGAGGGCCTTCGCGACAGCGCCACCGAGATGCGCCGCCCGGGCCGCCTCGTCGGGAAAGGCGTCGAAGATGCCGAACGACGACGGTCCGAAACGCACCGCGAACCACGCGGTGGTGCCGGGCTCCGCCTCCACGAGTGGCAACGCCGTGCGCAGGAACTCCTCGACCTCGTCCTCCTTGCCGCCTCTGACTTCGAGCCGGACCAGCAATGCCTTGGTGACCATCGGAACCTCCTCGGTTCAGTCGACCAAGACCAGCATCACACCGTGGGGTGTCGAGCGAAAGGTGCCAGACCGCTCCACCACCTCGACGATCACGCGGTGTCCGACCGCGGTCGCTTTCCGCAGCGTCACTTCCATTCACCGCAGAAGGTCGACGACGTCGTTGTCGGAGAATCCGGTCAACGGGGCGCCGAGCAGGCTTCCGATGGCGGCGTCGAACATCTAGAAGTGGTGTTTCACCTGATCGACTTCGCCATTGTTCGAACAATGGTCGCCCGAAGTGCCCGTGTCAGGGCTTTTGCTCGATCAATCGATCTCGTCCGGCCGATGTCGCGGACGCCCTGGCCGCCCAGCGTGCGCAATCGCTCGCTACGGATGTGGCGTGAAACACCGCCGAACGACAGCGTCCTACACCACGCCCGTGGAGTTGATTCTCGGCCGCCCGGGGTAGTTGAGGGCCGCGAGGAACTGGCGTGGGCGATCGGTCGCCCGGTGCCCTGCGCGGCCCTCGGCGGCTGAGCGGCCTCCGCATCGGCGAGCGCCGGCGGCGAGGTCGCGCCTGCGGGTCGGCGAGTCACGAGCCGCCGAGCAGTCGCAGGATCGCGGCGGAGACGTCCTGCGGGATGCCGGTCGCGACGCGGCGTAGCTGCAGGCCGGCGACCGTTGCGACCAGGGTCGGTGCGACCACGCGCGCGTCGGCCACGCCGAGGGCCTCGAGGATCGTGACGGTCAGGGTGTCGTAGGCGGCGAAGCACTCGTCGGCCGCGTCCTGCAGCGACGGGTCGCGGCCGGCCTGGATGTACAGCTCGAACGGTGCGAGTCGCTCCGCCGACCAGCCGAGGTCGCGGACGACCTGCTCGGTCAGGGAGGCGGCGTCGGCGACACTCAGCCCGGTGTCCCGGTAGCTCTCGGCGAGTTCGGTGAGTCGGGTCGTCTCGTCGCTGACGAACCCGAGCAGTGCCTCGCGCAGCATGTCGGTCTGGCTGGGGAAGTGGTAGGTGATCGACCCCAGCGACACCCCCGCTTGCGCCGCGATCCGCCGGTTCGTCACGGCCGCGATGCCGTCCGTGCCGATCACGTGCAGCACCGCCTGGAGGATCCGCTCGCGTGCCGGTGCCTGGGTCTCTGCCATGTCACCACCATCGCACGGGACGTGCGTCGTCCCATCGCACCTCGCGTTCGAGTTGCGCGGCGAGCGACACCAGCAGTGGTTCGGTCGACTCGTCGCCCATCAACTGCACGCCACGTGGCAGTCCGCTCGCGGTGAACCCGGCCGGCACGTTCACCGCCGGCCAGCCGAGCACGTTCCACGGCCAGGTGTACGGGCATGCGGCGGTGATCACCTTGTCGGTCGCGACGTGCCCGGTGCCGTCGATCGCGTCGACCGGGGGTGGCGGGGTCGCGGTGGTCGGCGCGAGGATCACGTCGAACTCGTTGAAGATCGCCCCGATCCGCCGGCGGATCCGTGGCTCCGCGGCGCGGGCCGCGCGCAGCGGCAGACCGCCGAGCAGGCGTCCGGTGCGGGCGTTGGACAGCGTGCGCGGATCGAGAGCCTCCGGGTTGGGGACCCGACGGCGCCACAGTTCGAGTCCGGCCATCGACCGGGGAAGGAAATTGGCGCCCAACAGGATTCCGTACTCCGGGTCGGCGAGCGTCACGTCGTGTCCGAGCCGGCGCAGGGTGTGCGCGACACCGCCGACGGCGTCGAGCATCTCGGGGTGCAGCGCCGTCGGGGTCGCGGTGAACGGCAGCTTCAGCGACAGCGCGATCCGCAGTGGGCCCGGGGTGCGGTCGACCGCGTCGCGCACCGTGACCGGCCGTGGCGTGTGCAGGTCTCCGTCGTGCGGTCCGGCGACGAGGTCGAACAGGAGCGCCGCGTCGGAGACCGTCCGTGCGAGCGGTCCGATCACCGTGATGCCGTGGAACGCTTCGGGATCCGGCCACGTCGAGATCCGGCCGCGCTGAGGCTTGATGCCGACCAGGTTGGTCCACGAGGCCGGGATGCGGACCGAGCCGGCGCCGTCGGAGCCGAGCGCGGCGGGCACCAGTCCGGCGGCGACCGCGGCGGCGCTGCCGCCGGACGAGCCGCCGGGGGTGCGGCCGCGAGCCCACGGATTGCGGGTGTGGCCGAAGCTGCCGCCGGTCAGCGGCCACTGCCCCAACTCGGGGCTGTTGGTCTTGCCGACGATCACCGCACCCGCTGCCCGCAGGCGGCGCACCACCTCCGAATCGGCGGTCTTGGCGGGGAAGTCGCCGGGGCAGCCGAACGCGGTCGGTTCGCCGGTGACGTCGACGTCGTCCTTGACGGCGATCGGCACACCGAGCAGCGGCAGTCGCTCGCCGGCGGCGATCCGGCGGTCCGCGTCGGCGGCCTCGGCGAGTGCGGCGGCGCGGCGGACGACCCTGAACGCGTTGAGTGTCGGCTGGCTGGCATCGATCAGATCGAGGCTGCGGCCGACCATCGCGACCGAGGTGGTCTCGCCGGCGGCGATCGACCTCGCGCACTCCTCGAGCGACGGCCACGCGCATTCCGACCCCACGTTCTCGAATGCACCGTTCCGGGTTGCGTCGCCTGCCCGCACCGGCTGTTGTCCGGTGTCAACACTCATCGTGAACCGCCCTCCCTGTTCGTTCGAACGAACGAACGGTAGCAGTGGCGGCGCCTCGCCATCGACGTTTCGGCTCGGATGGTTCCCGGAGTGTGCGGGCGGCCCGATCGCGTCCGCGTGGGAGAATCCTCTCGTGAGGTTGTACCGGGATCATGCGGTGGTGCTGCGCCAGCACAAGCTCGGCGAAGCGGACCGCATCGTCACCCTGCTCACCCGTCAGCACGGCCTGGTGCGCGCGGTGGCGAAGGGGGTGCGCCGGACCCGGTCGAAGTTCGGGGCCCGGCTCGAACCGTTCGCGCACGTCGACGTCCAGCTGTATCCGGGGCGCACCCTCGACGTGATCACCCAGGTGCAGACGCTCGACGCGTTCGCCACCGACATCGTCGACGACTACGGCCGCTACACCACTGCGTGCGCGATCCTCGAAACCGCCGAGCGGCTCTCCGGGGAGGAGCGGGCGCCGGCGCCTCGGCTGCACCGGCTCACCGTCGGCGCCCTGCGAGCGGTCAGCGACCAGGTGCGGGAGCCGGAGCTGATCCTCGACGCCTACCTGCTGCGCGCGATGGGGTTCGCCGGCTGGGCTCCGGCCCTCGACGAGTGCGCCCGCTGCGCCGCTCCCGGGCCGCACCGCGCGTTTCACGTCGCCGCCGGGGGAGCGGTGTGCGTGCACTGCCGACCACCCGGCGCTGCCACTCCGTCGCCCGGCGTGCTGGATCTCATGGGCGCCCTCGAACGCGGCGATTGGGCGGGCATCGACGCGGTCGCGCCGGCCGTCCGGTCGCAGGCGTCCGGACTCGTCGCCGCACATCTGCAGTGGCACCTCGAACGCCAGCTGCGGACGCTGCCGCTGATCGAGCGCTCCCGGCCGCATGCCGCCGTCGACTCGGTCGTCGGGCAGGATGAACAGCGTGATCCGACGACGCGCACCGCAAGTCTCGCCTGACCGGGAGATCCGGCCCCCGAACCCGCACCCGTCCGGGGCCCGGCCGCCGATCATCCAGCCGGAACTGATCCCGCGGCACGTCGCGTTGGTCATGGACGGCAACGGACGCTGGGCCCAGGAACGCGGCCTGCCCCGCACCGCCGGACACGAGCGTGGCGAGGCGGTGCTGATGGACACCGTCGAGGGCTGCATCGAGATGGGCGTGAAGTGGCTCTCGGCGTACGCGTTCTCCACCGAGAACTGGAAGCGCAGCCCCGACGAGGTCCGGTTCCTGATGGGCTTCAACCGGGACGTGATCCGGCGGCGCCGCGACGAGATGCACGAGATGGGGGTGCGGGTGCGCTGGGCCGGCCGCCGGCCCCGGCTGTGGGCGTCGGTGGTCAAGGAACTCGAGATCGCCGAGGAGCTCACCAGGAACAACGACGTCCTGACGCTGACGATGTGCGTCAACTACGGCGGACGCGCCGAGATCGCCGACGCCGCACGGGAGATCGCCCGCCGGGTCGCGGCGGGCGAGATCAATCCTGAGAAGGTCACCGAGGCGACCGTCGCGAAGTACCTCGACGAGCCCGACATGCCGGACGTGGACCTGTTCCTCCGGCCGTCCGGCGAGCTGCGGACCTCGAACTTCCTGATCTGGCAGTCCGCGTACGCGGAGATGGTGTTCCAGGAGAAGCTGTTCCCCGACTTCGACCGCCGTGACCTGTGGGCGGCGTGCGTCGAGTACGCCTCCCGTGACCGGAGGTTCGGCGGGGTGAAGGAGCAGTGAGCACGGAAACCGCGCAGGCTCTGCAGGACCGGGCCCGCGACGCGCTCGCGCATTTCGTGACCGTCACCGAAACCGACGACGGCTCGCTGGGATTCGAGTACGCCGGTGCCCTGTGCTCGTTGCGCGCGGTGAACCTGGCCCCGGGCCTGGACGTGCTGTCGCTCACCGCGGTCCTCGCGTGGGACCGGCCCGCCAAACCCGCCCTGCACAAGAAGGTCGCGGAGAAGAACGCCGACCTGCAGTTCGGCTCGATCACGGTGATCACCCGGGGCCGGTTCGCCGACGTGATCCTGCGCTACACGTGCCCGGCGGCCGGACTGGGCGACGAGGCACTCACCACCATGCTGCTGCTTGTCCTGTCGGGCGCCGACCAGGGGCGGCAGGGACTGCTGCCCTGACGCCGGCCGCCGCCGAACTCACGGGGAGGTCGACACGCACCGGAAGCCGATGTGGCTCATCCCGGTGTCGATCATGTGCGGGCGGCGGGCGGCCGGCCGGTAACGCCGGCAGTAGCTGTCGGCGCAGAGGAACGACCCGCCCTTGATGACCTTGCGAGGAATCCGGAACTGCGGCTGCCGGGCGTCGTAGCTGCCCTCGGGTTCCGGGCCGCGCGGGTTCTTCGGTGCACAGCACGAGTGCTCGTCCGCGGCGTGCCGCTCGCCGTACCAGTCCGTCGTCCACTCCCACACGTTGCCGGCCATGTCGTGCAGGCCGTATGCGTTGGGAGGAAACGACCCGACCGCGGTCGTGGTCCCGTATCCGGTGTCCGCGCGCCACGGGAAGTCCCCGTGCCAGTAGTTGGCCAGCCGCCCGCCCGCCGGTTCGGGGTGGTCCCCCCACGTGAACTCGGCATGGTCGAGACCCCCGCGCGCCGCCGCCTCCCACTGCGCCTCGGTCGGAAGGGTTCGGCCGGCCCACCGGGCATACGCCTCGGCGTCCTCGTAGGCGACGTGCACAACGGGATGTCGCTCCCTGCCCGCGACCGAGGACCCGGGCCCATCCGGGTGCCGCCACGACGCGCCGGGGGTCCAGCGCCACCACTGGTTCAGGTGACGCAGATCCACCGGCCCCGGCGTTCCGGTGAACACCATCGAGCCCGGTTGCAGGTTCTCCGCAGGCGCCCCGGGGAAATCGGCCGGGTCGAGTGGGCGTTCGGCCACCGTGACATGGCCGGTGTCGTTCACGAAGTCGGCGTACTGCGCGTTGGTCACCGGAACCGTCTCGATGCCGAACTCGTCGACCTCGACCCGGTGCGCCGGTCCCTCCTCGGCGTAGTGACGGTCGGAGCCCATCGTGTAGGACTGGGCCGGGATGCGCCGGAGGGCGGTGCCGGTGAGCGTGTCCACGTGCGTGTGGTCCCCTCTGCGTCAGGCGGTGTCGGTGGCGAAGATCGTATGCCAGTCGTTCTTCATGCTGACGACGGTCCAGTCGTTCTTGCGTGCCCGGTCGAGAACGTCCTCGGCGCCGGCGACGTAGTCGAACTCCCGGTCGCCGTCGTCGTGGAGGATCAGCAGCCGCAGTGCCGGCGCGCCGGGCAACTCGGAGAACGCCATCATCGGGAGGTCGCCGTTCGAGTTCCCGACCGACAGGATCGGGCGCCGGCCGATCCTGCTCCAGATTCTCACCGGCTTCTCCGGACCGTCGTCGAAGAAATCCAACGCCGCCTTGTACAACAGGTCCGTGTGGCCCGCGTCGTCGCGGTAGGAGAGCCCCAACGCACTGCCGATGATCCGTTCGGGCGGGACCCCGTACAGGTTCCCGGCGACCGGGCGCATGAAGTCCCGGTCGCCGCCGGAGGCGATGTAGTTGGTGAACCCGTGCGACTCCAGGTAGCCGAGCAGTTCGACCATCGGCGCGAACCCGCAGCCGCGGTACGGCCGGCCGATCGTCGGATGGTCGGCGGCGCCGAAGAACTCCGTCACCCGCCGGTCGTAGTCCTCCACCGTGAGCTCGCCGAACGCCTGGGTGATGGCGCCCATCAGCAGCTTCAGATCGGCGTCGTCACCGTGGTAGTGCTTGACCATCGCCGCGCCCAGCCAGTGCAGGTCGTTCTCGTAGGAGGCCTTCCACGGCTGTTGCGACCGCAGCGACGGGTCGCCTTCGGCCATCTCGGCCAGCCGGCGGATCGTGAAGTCCAGCTGGATGGGCATCGGCTTTTCGCACCACAGGGTGCCGTCGTTGTCGAACACCGCGATTCGCGCCGCGGGTTCGACGTGGTCGGGCCCGCTCTCGTCGGTGACCCTGTCGACGAAATCAACGATGGCGGATCTGGTTTCGCCGTCCGTCCACGACGCGAGCGAGCCCGTCATCGTCGTCAGTCCCTGGCCAGGAAGGCGTGCAGCTTGTCCACGGCGTGGTCGATGGTGAAGCTCGCCGGCTCCTGCCGCGGCGGGAACTCCTTGAACGTCTCCAGGAACGCGGTGGCGATCGCCGTTCCGTAGGCGGCGATGTAGTCGTGGTCGATGAACCAGTCCCAGTACGTGTTGGAGGTGACGTCGGCGCGCTCGTACGGGTCGGTACGCAGGTTGAACAGCTTGGGCACCCGCAGCTGCGTGAACGGCTCGGCCCAGATGCCCAGCGTGCCGGTGACCCGCTGCTCCATGAAGACGATCTTCCAGTTCTCGAACCGGATGCCCAGCACGTCGCAGTCGTCGGAGAAGTAGACCATGCCGCGCCGCGGTGACGTGTCCGTCTCCCCGGTGAGGTAGGGGAGCAGGTTGTAGCCGTCGATGTGAACCTGGAAAGTCTTGTCCTCGACGGTGTGTCCCGCCTTCAGCTTCTCGACGATGTCCGCGTCGCCCGCGGCCGCGAGGAACGTGGGCAACCAGTCGTGATGCTGGACGATCTCGTTGGAGACCGAGCCGGCGGGAATCCTGCCCGGCCATCGGATCACCTGGGGGACCCGGAACGCGCCCTCCCAGTTGGTGTCCTTCTCGCTACGGAACGGTGTGGTCGCCCCGTCCGGCCAGGTGTTGGCGTGCGGCCCGTTGTCGGTGCTGTAGATGACGATCGTGTCCTCGGCCAGGCCGAGTTCGTCCAACACGTCGAGCACGGAGCCCACGTTCTTGTCGTGGTCGATCATCGTGTCGTGGTACGGCGACTGCCAGATACCGGACTGCCCCACGCTCTCCGGCTTGGTGTGGGTGCGCAGGTGCATGTGCGTGAAGTTCAGCCACACGAAGAACGGGTTGTCCGCCTCGTGCTGCCGCCGGATGAAATCTATGCACGCGTCCGCGATCTCGTCGTCGATCGTTTCCATCCGCTTCTTGGTCAGCGGACCGGTGTCCTCGATCTTCTGCTTCCCGACCCGGCCGAAGCGGGGGTCCTCGGTGGCGTCGTCCTCCTCGGTGGCCCAGCTGCGCAGGACGCCGCGCGGACGCTGGAGGTTGTACAGCCGCGGGAACTGCGCCTCGTGCGGGTAGTCCGGGAGCTCGGGTTCCTCCTCGGCGTTCAGGTGGTAGAGGTTGCCGAAGAACTCGTCGAATCCGCGCGCGGTCGGCAGGTACTTGTTCAGGTCGCCGAGGTGGTTCTTCCCGAACTGGCCGGTCGCGTAGCCCAGCGGCTTGATCAGCTCCGCGATCGTCGGGTCCTCGGGCGCCAGCCCGATGTCGACGCCCGGAACGCCGACCTTGCTCATCCCGGTCCGGTAGACGCTCTGACCCGAGATGAACGACGCCCTGCCTGCGGTGCAGCTCTGTTCACCGTAGGAGTCGGTGAACTTCATTCCCTCGTCCGCGAGCCGGTCGATGTTCGGAGTCCGGTAGCCCATCAGCCCGTCGCTGTAGCAGCTGAGGTTGGTGATCCCGATGTCGTCTCCCCAGATCACCAGGATGTTCGGCTTCGATTCCGGCATGTGCACTCCTCGTCCGACGTTGGTACCGGCATGAAAGGCTCCGCAGCCGCCAGGGTTCCCGCTCCCGGTCCGCGCCGCCTCACCCGCGGCGGATGAGGCGACGTGAACGCGGTGGCCCCGTCACCCGTTTCCTTCGGTCACGATCCTGTCGGACCGGACCGAACAGTCGTATCGTCGTCCGCAGATCCCACGCCCGATGCGAGGTGGCAGTCATGGGAATCGAACAGGACGCCCTGACCACGACGGTGGACGCCGGGCGGGTGGTGACCGACCTGCGCAGGGTGTTCGCGGAGGGGCGCACCAGACCCGTGCAGTGGCGCATCGCGCAGCTCGAGGGCATCGAGCGGCTCGTCGTCGAGCGGGAGAACGAGATCGTGCGGGCGCTCGCCGAGGATCTCGGGCGCACCGCACTGGAGACGTGGTTGATCGACGTCGCCCCCGCGCGGGCCGAGGCGGCGCACGTGCGGAAGCGGCTGCGCCGGTGGATGCGTCGCAGCCTTCGCCGCCTGCCGGCGAACCAGATGCCCGGGCTCGCGTGGGTTCAGTACGAGCCGCTCGGGGTGGTGCTGATCGTCGGTCCGTGGAACTACCCGGTGACGCTCGTGCTGAAGCCGCTGATCGCCGCCGTCTCGGCCGGCAACTGTGCGGTGATCAAGCCGTCCGAGATCACGCCCGCCACGTCCCGGCTCCTGGCGCGACTTGTTCCGGAGTACCTCGATCCCGAGGCCGTCGTCGTCGTCGAGGGCGACGGGGCGGTCACCCAGAACCTGCTCGTGCAGCGGGTGGATCACTGCTTCTTCACCGGCGGGACCGAGATCGGACGGAAGGTCATGGCCGGCGCCGCGCCCCACCTCACACCGGTGACACTCGAGCTGGGCGGGAAGAGCCCGGTGATCGTCACCGCGGACGCGGACCTCGATGTCACGGCCCGTCGGATCGTGTGGGCGAAACTGCTCAACTCGGGGCAGACGTGCATCGCGCCGGACTATCTGCTGGTCGACCGATCCGTCCGCGACGACCTCGTGACCAAGCTCGTCGACACGGTTGCGGCGTTCCGTGCCGACGCGGGCACTCCCGGCATGAGGATCGTCAATGAGCGCCAATTCGACAGGCTGGCAGAGTATCTCGCACAGACGCGCGCCACCGTCGCACTCGGGGGTGGCGTGGACCGGGGGGATCTGACGATCGAGCCCACCGTGCTGGTGGATCCCGAGATCGACGAGCCGGTGATGACCGAGGAGATCTTCGGCCCGATCCTGCCGGTGCTGGCTGTCGACTCGCTGGACGACGCGGTCGCGTTCGTCACGACACGGCCGAAGCCGCTGGCCGCCTACCTGTTCTCCCGCTCGGCCGACGCCCGCAGACGGGTTCTGGCCGAGGTCAGCGCCGGGAGCGTCGTGGTGAACCAGCTGGTCTACCAGTACATCGCCTCCGGGCTACCGTTCGGCGGGGTCGGTGCCAGCGGGATGGGCCAGTACAACGGGCGGTGGGGGTTCGAGCAACTCAGCCACCGGAAAGCGGTGCTGGTCAAACCCTTCAAGCCCGATCCGCGATTCGCCTACCCGCCGTACACCGACCGCGCCGCCGCGATTCTGCGCAGACTCTTCTAGTCCTTCGTCTCCGTGCTCGGCGTGAGTGCGGCGAGGGCGGCGGTGAGGTCGGACTCGAACCGGTCCCGGTCGACGCCGAGGCTCGACAGCGGGCCGGTGCCGTCCTCGATCTCGAGCAGGGCGAGGAGGAGATGCTCGGTCCCGATGTAGTTGTGGCCCAGCCGAAGTGCGTGCCGGAACGTCAGTTCGAGCGTCTTGCGGGCGGCCGCGTCGTAGGGGATCAGCTCGGGTACCTCGGTGGCCGGGGCGGGCAGCGTCGCGGTGACGGCCCGCCGGATCGCGTCCGTGTCGACACCCTGCCTGCCGAGCAGGACCAGTGCGAGCGACTCGGGTTCGGCGAGCAGGCCCAGCGTCAGGTGCGCGGGGGTGACCTCGGTGGCGCCGGCGGCCTGCGCTTCGTTGTGCGCGGCCGCGACGACGTTGCGGGCACGTGGGGTGAACCGGTTGAAGCCCTGGTTCGGGTCCAGGGCGTCGGCCTTGCCGGGGTCCTTCGGCGTGAACCGTTTCTGGGCCGCCTGCTTGCTGACACCCATGCTGCGGCCGATGTCGGTCCAGGACGCACCGGTGCGGCGGGCCTGGTCGACGAAGTGGCCGATCAGGTGGTCGGCGACGTCGTCGAGGTGGTCGGCGGCGAGCACCGCGTCGGAGAGCTGGTCGAGGGGGTCGGTGTGGACCTTCTTGATCGCGTCGATCAGGTCGTCGAGTCGGATGCGGGGCGAGAACTGTGTGGGTTCGGACATGCGTCAACCCTAGGTTGACGTGAACAGCTCGTCAACCGTCGGTTGACGAAGTGTCACCGTTCGCTACAGGTCCGGCAGGTGCCGAAGATCTCCACCGTATGGCTGACCTCGCTGAATCCGTTGGCCTCGGCGATCGCGTGCGACCACCGCTCGACCTCCGGACCGTCGACCTCGACCGTGAACCCGCACGACCGGCACACCAGATGGTGGTGGTGTCCGGATGAGCAGCGTCGGTACATCGACTCGCCGGTGTCGGTCCGCAGCGTGTCCACGGTGCCTGCGTCGGCGAGGGTCTGCAGCGTCCGGTACACCGTGGTCAGGCCGATCCCCTCACCGCGCTTGCGCAGTTCGTCGTGCAGTTCCTGGGCGGACCGGAACTCGTCGATCTCGTCGAGGAGGGCCGAGATCGCACTGCGTTGCTTGGTCGCGCGCACCCCCACGACCACGGGCGCGCGGCGGGCCGGCTTCTCGGTCACGTCAGGGGTCCTTCCTCGGCGTGGGCGACGGCGTCGACCACGATGTGGGCGAGATGGTCGTCGGCCAGGCGGTAGACCACCTCGCGGCCGGAGCGTTCGCCGCGGACGACGCCCGCGGACTTGAGCACCCTCAGGTGCTGGCTGATCAGGGGCTGCGTCACGCCGAGCGCGTCGACCAGTTCGTGCACGCACCGCTGTGCCTCGCGCAACTGCAGCACGATCGCGATCCGGACCGGGGCGGCCAGCGCGCGGAGCAGGTCGCCCGCGGCGGCGAGCGTCTCGCGGTCGGGCAGGATGGCCGGGGGAGCGGTGGTGGACGTCTCGTGGTCGTGCGCGTGCAGATGGTCGGCATCGGTGATGCTCACTCGCGCTCCTTCGGGTCCTTATTGCAAATCATATCCATTTTGATATGCACGAGTGTGCATGTCAAACGAGGAATTGGGGCCCGCTCGCCGCGCCGGATAGGCTGGTGAGCGCACGTACCCACCCACAGGCATCTATTACCCAGATGGAGAGCTTCCCCCGTGGCACCGAAGTCCAAGGTCGAAACCGTCGCCAACCTCGCCAAGCGTCGAGGACTCGTCTTCCCCTGTGGTGAGATCTACGGCGGCACCCGCTCCGCCTGGGATTACGGGCCGCTCGGTGTCGAGCTCAAGGAGAACATCAAGAAGCAGTGGTGGCGGTCGATGGTCACCAGCCGGGACGACGTCGTCGGCCTCGACTCCTCGGTCATCCTGCCGCGCCAGGTGTGGGTCGCGTCCGGCCACGTCGGCGTCTTCAACGACCCGCTCGTCGAGTGCCTGAACTGCCACAAGCGCCACCGTCAGGACCACCTGCAGGAGGCGTACGCGGAGAAGAAGGGTCTCGACAACCCCGACGACGTCGCGATGGACGTCCTCGTGTGCCCCGACTGCGGCACCGTCGGCCAGTGGACCGAGCCCCGCGACTTCAACATGATGCTCAAGACCTACCTCGGTCCGGTCGAGTCGGAGGAGGGCCTGCACTACCTGCGTCCCGAGACCGCGCAGGGCATCTTCGTCAACTTCGCGAACGTGCTCACCACCTCGCGCAAGAAGCCGCCGTTCGGCATCGGCCAGATCGGCAAGAGCTTCCGCAACGAGATCACGCCGGGCAACTTCATCTTCCGGACCCGCGAGTTCGAGCAGATGGAGATGGAGTTCTTCGTCAAGCCCGGCGAGGACGAGCAGTGGCACCAGTACTGGATCGACACCCGCCTCGCCTGGTACACCGACCTGGGCATCAACCCGGACAACCTGCGGCTCTACGAGCACCCCGAGGCCAAGCTGTCGCACTACTCGAAGCGCACCGTCGACATCGAGTACCGGTTCGAGTTCCAGGGCAGCGAGTGGGGCGAGCTCGAGGGCGTCGCCAACCGCACCGACTACGACCTGCGGGTCCACGAGGAGTCCTCGGGCCAGGACCTGAAGTACTTCGACCAGGCCACCGGTGAGCGCTACACCCCGTACGTGATCGAGCCGGCGGCCGGCCTGACCCGCTCGCTGATGGCGTTCCTCGTCGACGCCTACCAGGAGGACGAGGCGCCGAACGCGAAGGGCGGTGTCGACAAGCGCACCGTGCTGCGACTCGACCGCAGGCTCGCCCCGGTCAAGGCCGCGGTGCTGCCGCTGAGCCGCAACGAGGCCCTGAGCCCGAAGGCGCGGGACCTGGCGGCCACGCTGCGCAAGAACTGGAACGTCGAGTTCGACGACGCCGGCGCGATCGGTCGCCGCTACCGTCGCCAGGACGAGATCGGCACCCCGTTCTGCATCACCGTCGACTTCGACACCCTCGAGGACCACGCCGTCACCGTCCGCGAGCGCGACACGATGGAGCAGGAGCGGGTCTCGCTCGACAAGGTCGAGGGTTACCTCGCACAGCGTCTGATCGGCTCGTAGGCCTCCGGCGCCTGTGAGTGGGTTCCAACCCGGTGCGGGTGGAACCCACTCGCAGGCGTGTCAGCGCTCGACGACGCCCCGCGCGACGAGCTCCATCGTCACCGCGACCGCGCAGGTCTGCGCCAGCAACACGCCGACGAGCACGAGGATCTGCACGGCCCCGGCCTGCACCGCGGAGCCGCTGGCCAGCAACACGCCGACGAACGCGCCGGGCAGCGTCACCAGCCCGACCGTGCGGGTCTGGTCGAGACCCGGCAACAGTGCGTCCGCGGCGCTGTCGTGGACCACCAGCATGCGTGAATCCCGTTCGCTCAGGCCGAGACTCAACGCCGCCTCCACCTCGCCACGACGGTGGCCGATGGCGTCGAGTGCGCGTTTGGCGGCCAGCGACGTCGAGGTCATCGCGTTGCCGAGGACGATGCCGCCGATCGGGATCAACGCGACCCCCTGAAGGGGTACGACGCCGCTGAGGAGCATCGGCGGCAGCACCGCCGCCATGCCCGCCGCGAGCGCGGTCGTCAGCCATGTGCCGGAACGGCCTGCCCGTGCGCGGCGCGCCGCGGTCACCGACGCGGCCGCGAACATCACCGCCAGCACCACCACCGCGGACCACAGGTGCTGCAGGGCCGCCGCCAGCACGAGTGACACGACCGCGAGTTGTGCGGCTCCCCGAGCCGCGGCCGCCGGCACCGACCGAGCCCGGTCGAAGCCCGCGACGCGGTACACCAGCGCCGCCGCGGCCGCCATCACCGCGCACAGCACCGCGAGCGCGAGCCCGGGATGAGCCAGTGCGGTGCTCATAGCGGTGGTCCGGTCGCGGATCGCGGCGCCGCCCTGTCCGAGCCGCCGCGGCGAAGCCGCATCAGAACCGGCCGCCGCATCAGAACCGGCCGCCGCGGCTGATCCGGCCCGCGCTGCTGGGCCCGCCGAACGAGCCGGGCGCCCGGCCCCCACCGCCGTGCCCGCCGCCGCGGTTGCCCCAACCGCCGCTCATGCCGCCGTGGATCATCGAGTCGATCAGGATCCCGCCGAGCACGGCGCCGGTGTTCACCTCCGACCGGGGCCGTCGGCTCTCCTCCCACCGCTGCACGTCCGCCTGGGCCGACTGCAGCGCCCGGCCGCTGAGATCGCCGGCCGCCTTCGCGTGCTGCAGGGCCCGGGACGGGTCGGACTCGGCGACCTGCCGGGCCGCGTCGAGGTGCCGCTGAGCCTCGGACAGCCGGGTCCGGGCCTCCGCGCCCACGGCGCCGCGGCGGGTGGTGACGAAGTCGGCGGCGGCGGTGATCTGGGCCTGTGCGGCGGTGATGTCCTGGGTCAGGCGCTGGGCGGCGCGCTCGGCCTGCGCCTTCGCCTCGTTCGCGGTGGCCAGCACCTCGTCGAGCGCGCCGTCGGCCTTCGTGAGTTCGGTGAACGCACCGAGTGGGTCGCCGGCGCGCGTCGCCTCCGCCTTGGCCAGCGCGGCCTCGGCGGCGGCCTTCGCCGCGGCGAGATCGGCGCCGCCGTGCGCGGCGAGGGCGTCGGCGGCCGCGATGTCCTTGCGTGCGTCGTCGAGTGCGGCCGGCAGCGTGGCCGTGGCGACCCGAATGTTCTCGGCGGCGTGATCGATCGCGTCGAGCAGGTCGCGGACCTGGTCGAGGGCGGCCTCGGCGCCGCGGATCGCCGCGACCGCCGGACCCTGCTGACCGGCGGGCAGTGCGACGGTCTCCCGCCCCGCGGTGACGTTGCGGTCGGCGTACGCCAGCTGCTCGCGGGCCAATGCGATGTTGCCGTCAACGGAAGCGAGTGCGGGAGTGGGGAATTCGCCGTGCAGCGCGGCCAGGGTCGCCTCGGACTGCGGGATCCGCACGGTCGTCTCGACCAGCCGCTGGGTGAGCGTGTCCAGCCGGGCCGGCGCGTCGATCAGCAGATCGCGCATGCCGTCGAACTCGGCGACCCGGTTGTTGAGTTCGTGGTCGGCGCGGCTGCACGTGACGATCAGCTCGACGAGCATGTCCCGCTGCTGTTCCGGGGTCTCCGGGACGTCGTCGTCGAGGCGCTGGCGGATTGTGAACGCGGACGCGAGTGTCGCGCGGGCGGTGTCGTAGGCAGCGGTGAACGGGGCCGTCGCGGCGTCCCCGAACTCGCCGCGCGCCAGGTTCAGTTCCTCCGCGCTGGTGCGGATCGCGTTGTCGGTCTCGACGAGCACCTCCTTGGCGCGGGCGTCGAGGGTCGGGACCGGCAGCGTCGCGATCGCGGCGGCGTCGCTCCAGTCGACGTCGGCGCCGGGCGGTCCGATCGGCCGGTGCACGCGGCGACGCCGCGTGTACAGCACCGCACCGCCGGCGACGACGACCACGATGCCGCCCACGACGAGGTACTTCACCCCCGACCCGGACGTGCTCGGGGACATCGCGTCGGCGAGTCCGCCTGCCGCCGCCACCGCGGCCCCTGCCCAGTCGTCCTGCCGCAGCGCCGGCACGACCGCGTCGCGTTCGACGTCGGCGACCTCCTCGGCGGTGACACCCGGCAGCGCGGCCGGGACGTTGAACGCGTAGGCCCGGTCGCCGGTCGCCACGGCCAGCAGTGCGGACGTCTCGCCGAGCCCACTGAGCTGCACGGTCCGGCTCGCCCAGGCGTCCGCGTCCATCCCGTCGAAGCTGTCGACGTACACCACCCACAGTTGCACGTGGTGGTCGTCGAACAGGCTGTCCAGGGCGGCCTGCACGTCCGCGCGCTGGTTGTCGTCGAGAACCCCCACCGCGTCGGTGATCTGCGTCGGCAGCCGCAGCGGGGCCTCGGCGGCGGCGACCGCGGGCAGCGCGACCAGGGCGAGCAGGGTCAACAGGGTGCCGACCGCCGCGCCGAGCGCGGACAGGGGGCGGGCGACACGACGATGTGCGGCGGGCATGCCGACGAATCTATCGGTCGCCGCCCGGTTCTCGCCGCCCCGCGCGGGTGTGCCGTCCCGTCACCGAGGTCACCGACGTCACCGGCGCCGCGGTGCGCGCGGCCGAGCGCCGCGGCCGGTCGTCGGGACACCAGGCGCGGCGTTCGCCGGTACCGCGCCGCGCGGCTGGCAGACTTGGGGAGTGAGTTACGCAGCGGCACGCCCCCACGACGACGAGCGACTCGGGTTCGCGGGCACCCTGGCCCGGTGGACGCGGCGCACGCTCGTCGGGGCGCTCCTGATCGGGCTGCTGCTCGTCGGCGGTACCGCGGTGCGGGTGTGGCAGGTGGCGCGGATCAACGACACCCGGACCGCCGACGCGATCGTCGTCCTCGGCGCCGCCCAGTACTCGGGAACCCCGTCGTCGGTCTTCGAGGCGCGGCTCGAGCAGGCCGCGAAGCTGTACCAACGGGGCGTCGCCCCGACGGTGGTGACGGTCGGCGGCAAGCAGGTCGGCGACCTGTACACCGAGGCCGCGTCCGGGAAGAACTACCTGATCAAACGCGGGGTGCCCGCGGACCGGATCATCGCGGTCGAGGAGGGCGCGGACACCCTGCGCAGCATCGAGGGTGTCAGCCGCGTGATGGGGGAGAACCGGATGAACTCCGCGGTTCTCGTCAGTGACCCGTGGCATTCGCTGCGCACCCGCACGATGGCCCGCGACGCCGGAATCGACTCGTGGACCGCCCCGACCCGGCAGGGACCGGCGGTGTTCACCCGCGAGTCGCAGCTGCACGGAATCGCCCGGGAGACAGGCGCATTGCTGTGGTACCAGCTCACCCACTTTCCCGCCGACTTCCCGTACACGGCGGGGCAGTGACCGTGACCGCGTACTCCGACCACGACCTCGAACGGCGAGTCGTCGAGGCACCGAAGACGGCCGGCCTGCCCGGCACCTCGTCGGCGCGCAGCGACTTCTCCCGCGACCGGGCCCGCGTGCTGCACTGCGCCGCGCTGCGCCGGCTGGCCGACAAGACGCAGGTGGTCGGCCCCCGGGACGGCGACACCCCCCGCACCCGCCTGACCCATTCGATCGAGGTCGCGCAGATCGGTCGCGGCATCGCCGACGGGCTCGGCTGCGACCCGGACCTGGTCGACCTCGCCGGGCTCGCCCACGACATCGGGCACCCGCCGTACGGGCACAACGGGGAGACCGCGCTCGACGAGGTCGCCGCGGAGTGCGGCGGGTTCGAGGGCAACGCCCAGAACCTGCGTATCCTGACCAGCCTCGAACCGAAGGTCCTCGGCCCGGACGACCGCAGCGTCGGGCTGAACCTGACGCGCGCCGCCCTCGACGCCGCGATCAAGTACCCGTGGACGCGGCCCGCGCCGGGCGCGAAGTTCGGCGCGTACGACGACGACGCCGACATCCTCGCCTGGGTTCGGGACGGCGCCCCCGGGACCGGCCGGTGCCTCGAGGCGCAGGTGATGGACTGGGCCGACGACGTCGCCTACTCGGTGCACGACGTCGAGGACGGGGTGATCGCCGGCCGCATCGACCTGCGCGCGCTCGCGGACCCGGCGGAGTGCCGGGCGCTCGCCGAGTTGGGTGCCGCCGAGTTCCGGGGCCTGGTCGTCGACGAGCTCGTCGAGGCCGCGGGCCGGCTGTCGCGGCTGCCGGTGGTGGTCGCGGTCGGCAGCTACGACGGCACCCTCTCGTCGTCGGTGGCGCTGAAGAACCTGACCAGCGAGCTCGTCGGCCGGTTCGCGACGGCCGCGGTGTCCGCGACGCGCGAGGTCGCAGGCACCGGCCCGTTGTCGCGCTACGCCGCGGACCTCGAGATCCCGCCGGTGGTCGCCGCGGAGGTGGCGTTGCTCAAGACCGTCGCGCTGCGGTACGTGATGTCCGATCCCGGTCACCGGACCCGGCAGGACCGGCAGCGCGACCGGATCCACCGGGTCGCGCAGTGGCTGACACAGACGGCGCCGAGCTGCCTGGACCCGATCCTGCTGCCCGCGTGGGACCGGGCGGCCGACGACGCGGCCCGGACCCGGGTGATCGTCGACCAGATCGCGTCCTACACCGAGAGCCGGCTCGAACGCGTCGACAAGCAGAGTCTCGGCGCGCAGGCCGCCTGGGGGTGAGGCGGCGACGCGTCCACCGGCTCGGGCAGGCCCTAGACTGTCGTCGTGGCCGGCCGAATTTCTGAACGTGACATAGCGGCCATTCGGGAACGCACCCGCATCGAGGACGTCGTCGGGGAGTACGTCGCGTTGCGGAACAGCGGCGGCGACTCCATGAAGGGCCTGTGCCCGTTCCACGACGAGAAGACGCCGTCGTTCCACGCCCGCCCCAACCACGGCACGTTCCACTGCTTCGGCTGCGGCGAGGGCGGGGACGTCTACTCGTTCCTGCAGAAGATCGAACACATCTCGTTCGTCGAGGCCGTCGAGCAGCTCGCCGACCGGATCGGCTACTCCATCTCGTACGAGGGCGGCGGCACGTCCGTCCAACGCGACCGCGGCACCCGAGCCCGCCTCGTCGCGGCGAACGCCGCCGCGCAGGAGTTCTACGCGGCCCGCCTGCGCGAGCCCGACGCCCAGACCGCCCGCGACTACCTCACCGAACGCAACTTCGACGGACAGGCGGCGCTCACGTTCGGCTGCGGCTACGCGCCCGACGGCTGGGACACGCTGACCAAGCACCTGATGACGAAGGGCTTCGAGGCGAAGGAGATCGTCGACGCGGGTCTGGCGACACCCGGCAAGCGGGGTACCCCGATCGACCGGTTCCGGCGACGACTCGTCTGGCCGATCCGCAACCTCGGCGGCGACGTCATCGGGTTCGGTGCGCGCAAGCTGTTCGAGGACGACACCATGCCGGGCAAGTACATCAACACCCCGGAAACCATGCTGTACAAGAAGTCCCAGGTGCTGTTCGGTCTCGACCTCGCGAAGCGGGACATCGCGAAGGGACACCAGGCCGTCGTCGTCGAGGGCTACACCGACGTGATGGCGATGCACCTGGCCGGCGTCAAGACCGCCGTCGCCGCGTGCGGCACCGCGTTCGGCGACGACCACCTGGCGATGCTGCGCCGGCTCCTGATGGACGACAGCTACTTCCGCGGCGAGGTGATCTACACCTTCGACGGCGACGAGGCCGGCCAGGCGGCCGCGATGAAGGCGTTCGAGGGCGACCAGAAGATGGCCGGGCAGACGTACGTCGCGGTCGCGCCCGACGGCATGGACCCGTGCGAGCTGCGGCAGGCGTCCGGGGACGCGGCGGTCCGCGACCTCGTGGCCCGCCGGGTGCCGCTGTTCCGGTTCGTCGTCAAATCGCTGCTGGCGGAACACGACCTGGAGACGGCCGAGGGGCGCGTCGAGGCGCTGCGCCGCACCGTGCCGGTGGTCGCGCGCATCAAGGACACCGCCCTGCGCGAGGACTACGCGCGTCAACTCGCCGGCTGGGTCGGCTGGGACGACATTCCCGCTGTCGTCCGGCGGGTCCGTGACGAGGCTCGCAGGTCGGCGTCCCGGCGCGGGAAACCGCAGTCGACGAGCCGGTTCCGCGAGGACCCCGCACCGGTGTCGAGCGCGCCGGCGGGTCCGCCGCGACCCAATCCGCGCGACCCGACGCTGTGGCCGCAGCGCGACGCGCTCAAGGCCGCGCTGCAGTACCCGGCGGTCGCCGGGTCGGTGTTCGACTCGCTGCCACCGGAGACCTTCACCCATCCCGCGTACGCACTGGTGCGCCAGGCGATGGCCGACGCGGGTGGCACCGCGGCCGGGCTCGGCGGCGCCGAGTGGATGGACGCGGTCGCGAAACTCGCCGACCCGCTGCAGTCGCTCGTCACCGAACTCGCCGTCGAACCGATCCGCGCCGCCGACGTCCCCGACTACATCCCGCGGGTCCTGGCGCGGCTGCAGGAGGTCTGGGTGGGCCAGCAGGTCGCCGACCTCAAGTCGCGGCTGCAGCGGATGTCGCAGGCCGACCGGCCCGACGAGTACATGTCGCTCTTCGGTGACCTCGTCGCGCTCGAGCAGTACCGGCGCAGCCTCCTCGAACAGGCTGTCGGAGACAACGCCGAGGAGTACTGAGCTCGCTACCGGCCGCGTGGGACGTAGATCGTGGTGTCCTCGTCGATCGGCGCGAGCGGCTCGAGCCGCGGCTGGGTGTTGAGGCTGTCGGACAGTCTCTGCCGGCCCACCTCGATCACCTTCTTGGTCGCGGGGCTCCCGACGATCGCCTTGGTGGTGCGGGTGATCTGTTCGTAGCGGGCCCGACCGGCCTTCGTGCCGAGCACGTATCCCGCCGCGACCCCGATCAACAAGCGCATCATGAACTGCTTTCCCTCCTGTCGAACGGCCTGACACAGTGTGCCTGACGGGCCCACGGGCAGGCGATTTGGTACCAGGGTGGGTCTATGGGTTAAAGTCTGTTCCGCAGCCAAGCGAGAGCGGCAGCTGCCGAAGGTCAATCCCCTGTAGCTCAATTGGCAGAGCTTCCGACTGTTAATCGGACGGTTGCTGGTTCGAGTCCAGCCGGGGGAGCCGCAAGCCCCCACCCGGTATATCCGGGTGGGGGTTTTTTCGTTCCTGGCCCGTGAGGATCTCGTCGAGATCGAGACCGAGGGCGTCGCAGACGAGCTCCAGCTCGTCGATACGCCACGGGAAGTCGCCGGCCATACGGCGAGACACGCTGGCCTTGTTCATGTGGATGACGCGCGCCAACTCGGACTGGCTGATCCTCATCTCGCCGAGCTTGCCGCGCAGCCGGCGCGCGATGGCCTCGGTCCGAGACTCACGGTCTGCTGCTGCCTTAAGTGTCGTCATGGCGAATACCTTAACCGCTCAGCGGGCAATTGGAAGGTCAGAGCATCCAATGTTTCTCTATGAGTAACAACGGCTGATCGTCACCGACTGCAAGACCGCGACCACCGCGGACCTGCGCAAGTTCGAGAAGTCCGCGCTCGACTACGGCTACCACCAGCAACACGCCTGGTACGTCGACGGGATCCCCGAGCTCGGCGTCGCCGAGGATCCGGCGTTCCTGTTCGTGTCCAGGAGAAGGAACCGCCGTACCTCGTGTCGGTGTGCCAGCTCGACGAGGACGCGGTCGAGCTCGGCCGGCGCCGCAACCGCGAGGCGATCGACCTCTGTGCGCACTGCCTCGAGATCTACCGGGCATGCCGCGGATCCAGATCACCGACTCGCTGTCGATGGCGTACGAGGAGATCTGCGGAAGCAGCCAGCCGTGCGTGCCTCTGTCACGTTCCTCGCACGGAACATGGCCCAGCTTGGCCTGCATACGTTCCGGCGCCTCGGCGACACGGACCGGCAGCGGCTGATCGACCATGCGCTGCCGCTGCTGATCGGCAAGCCGAATCCGTGGACGACGAGGTACCGGCTCATGGACAGCCTGGTGCACGACCTCGGGATCTACGACCGCGCCCACTGGCAGAAGGTGAAGACGTCCGATGGACTCGGTCTGGTCCGTCTCCCGCCGTCGATGGTCACGCCGAAGGGTGATGACTGGCTGACTCCGTCGGTGTTCGAGGTCAAGGGCAGCAAGGGCACCCGCGAGGTGCCCGCCGAGAGCATGGTCTACTTCCGCGGCTACGCGCCGAACAACGACTTCGGCACCTCGCCCGATCGAATCGCTCCGGCAAATCCTCGCCGAGGAGTGGTATTCGAGCCGCTCGCGTGAGCAGGTGGTGCGCAACGACGCCCGGCTGTCAGGTTACCTACAGCGGGCGCGGGAGGCGGGGCGGTGGGAGGAGCCCACGCGCGAGCGATTCCGGACGCAGTGGCAGGCGCAGTACGCCGGCGATGGGCCCGCGGCAGGTGGTACTCCGATTCTCGAGGACGGGATGACGTTCAATGCCGTCTCGCAGACCTCGGAGCAGCTGCAGTACGTCGCAGCGCGCAAGCTCACCCGCGAGGAGGTCGCGGTGGCGTACTTCATCCCGCCGTCGATGGTCGGCCTGCTCGACAACGCGACGTTCTCGAACATCACCGAGCAGCACAAGATGCTGTACCAGGACACGCTCGGGCCCTGGCTGACGATGATCGCCGACGAGCTCGCGCTGCAACCGATCCCGGACCTACCGGATCCCGATCGGGTGTACGTCGAGTTCAACCTCGCGGAGAAGCTGACCGTCTCGTTCGAAACCCGGTCCGACTCGATGCAGAAGGCTGCCGGCTCCCCGTTCCTCACCATCAACGAGGTCCGGGCTATGGACAACCGGCCGCCGATCGAGGGCGGTGACCTCTTGGTGCGCCCTCTCAACGTCACCCAGAACGGGGACCAGAACCCGACGCCGGCCGCACCCGCGCCGGACCCAGCGGCCGAACCGCCGGCCGACGACGCAGATCCAGCAGAGGCGAGCTGATGCGCACCAAGAACGCACCGGCACCGCTGAAGGCCGGGCCTGATGACGGCCTCGGCGAGCGCGAGTTCACCGCCTACGCCAGCGTGTTCGGGAACAAGGACAGCTACGGCGACGTCGTGATGCCGGGCGCCTTCGCGAAGGACCTCGCGCGATGGTCTGAGAAGGGTTACCCCATCCCGCTCCTGTTCGGGCACAACATGTCTGATCCGGACTACAACATCGGCGAGATCATGTCGGCCGAGGAGGACGAGGGCCTGAAGGTGCATGCGCGCCTCGACCTGCAGGCCCGAAGGCCGCCCAGGTGTACCGCCTCCTCAAGGGCCGGCGCGTCAACCAGACGTCGTTCGCCTACGACGTGATCGACGGCGGGTACGAGAAGCGCCCGAAGGACGGCACCGACGATGCCGAAGCGGAGGAGTTCTACGCACTCCGCGAACTGAAGATCTACGAGGTGTCCGTCGTGCCGATCGGCGCAAACCAGGAGACCGAGATCCTCGCCGTGAAGTCGATCCCCACGCTGGCGGATCGGGTCGTCGAGGACATCAAGGCCGGCCGAGTGCTCTCGGCCAAGAACGAGGACGAGATCCGCACGGCGCATGACGCGCTCGGGCGGGTGCTGTCGGTCCTCGATTCCACAGACGAGGAGAAGGCCAGCGGTAGCGGCCCGTCTCGGAAGGCCGGCACTGATCCTGCCGACTCCGAGGCCAACCGGAAAACGTCCGTCGATCCCTCGGCAGTGCTGGACGCGCTCGCCCTCGAGATCGAGCTGAGCGCGTAAACCAACCATCCGAGAAGGGAACTCATCATCATGATGACCAAGACGAAGCTGGCCGACCTGCAGACTGCTGCACTGAAGGCCACCGACGCCGCTCGCGCGATCGCCGAGAAGGCGGACGGCAGCCCGAGCGAGTGGTCGAGCAGGTGCTCGCCGACTACAACACCGAGACGCAGAAGCAACGCGACCTGCTCGAGCAGATCAAGGTCGGCAAGCGCGACCTCGAGATTCTCAACGAGGCGAATAGCCTGGCCGCAGAGATCGGCACCCCTGCCGTCGACGACCTCGACGCGCAGGGCAACCAGCCGATCCGCGAGCGCGTGAAGTCCCTCGGCCTGCAGTTCGTGGACTCGCAGGCGTTCAACGACGCGATGGCGCCGTTCAAGGGCGGCTACGTCCCCGAGCGGTCCGCGTTCTCGACCGCTCCGGTCGACGTGAAGGGTCTGTTCGTCCGGCGGCACCGACACGAGCGCGGGCGCGTTCGTCGTCAACGAGCAGACCGGCATCGTCGAGTCGCGCGGCCGGAAGGCGCTGACGATCAGGGATCTGGTCTCGGTTCGCCGCACCGGCTCCGACGCGGTCGAGTACGTCGCGCAGACCAGCCACACCAATGCCGCCGCGGTCGTGCCGGAAGCGACCAGCTCGGCGGCCCCGACCGCGCCCCGCTCGGCAGGCGCGCTGGTGCCGAACCCGAACGGTGGCTACAAGCCCGAGGGCTCCTGGGCGCACGAGCGCAAGACCGCGAACGTGAAGACCATCGCCGAGTGGGTGCCCGCCACCAAGCGGGCCCTGGCCGACGTCGCCGCGCTCGAGGGTCTGATCAACGACGAGCTGCGGCTCGACATCGCGGAGGCCGAAGAGGCTCAGATCCTCAACGGCAACGGGCCGGGCGAGAACTTCACCGGCATCAACCAGTGGTCCGGGGTGCAGACCCAGGCGTTCTCGACGGACCTGTTCGAGCCGGTTCCGCAAGGGCATCACCAAGGCCCGCACCGTCGGTCGCGTCAACCCCACCGGGGTCGTGATGAACTCGGTCGACGCCGAGGCTATCGACCTCGCGAAGGACCTGAACGGCACCTACCGCTACGGCGGCCCGCAGGCCATCGGCCAGCGCACCGTCCGGGGCCTGCCGGTCGTCGAGTCCGAGACGCAGGCCGCGGGCGAGGCTCTGCTCGGCGACTTCGCCAAGGCGGTCATCTGGGACCGCGAGCAGACCACGGTGACCGTGACCGACTCTCACGCGGACTTCTTCATCCGCAACATGGTCGTGATCCTCGCCGAGGAGCGGCTCGCGTTCGCGGTCACCCGCCCGACGGCCTTCGTCAAGATCGACGTCGCAGCCTGACCCAACTGACCGAACCGGCAGCCCAGCGCCCCACGCGCTGGGCTGTCGTCGTTCGGGGAGGAGATCACCATGGCACGAAGATCTACGAGGCCGAGATCAACGGCCACCGCACCACGGTCCAGCTCAGCGATGAGGACGCGAAGGCTCGAGGCCGAACAGGGCAGTCTTCGGCCGGGTAGTTGGTCCCCCCAACCTCGACTGAAGCGGGATAGTGGCCGGCCCCCTCGTCGGAGAGTGGCCTCAGAGTGGCCCGGGCCCACGGGAGGGGGCGAGCCGGTGGGCCGCGGTCAACCGTGCCGGGTGACGGGGCCCGCGCGCAGCGGAATCGAGAAGCGGGCTGGGTACCAGTGCACGCGCACGGGCGTCGGCGGTCCCGACGCGCTGGCTGCGCGTCGCCGGTCGTAGTCGGCGCGACGCTGCGGATCGCGGAGCACCGCGTAGGCGGCGAGTACCTGCCGGAGAAGTTCATCAGATTGCGCGCAGGACGCGGCGCTGCGTGTATCGGGGTGCGTGCGGCGCAGCATCCCACGGTATGCACGCAGGATCTCCTCGTGCGTCGCGGTCGGCGCCACCCCCAGCACGCGATAGAGGTTCTGACCGTTGTCCATGAGATGCCCTCGCGGTTTGCGGTGACCCCGGACGGAGCCGACAGCCGGGGTCACCGCGGGGTGGGGCCAAACCCGCCTGGGCTCGGCCCGTGGAGTGTCCCGGCTCGATCGGCGCACGGCCCGCGCTGTGCGTGCCAAATGGTGGCGGTGCGCCCGGGCATCGGAATTGCGCTCGATGGCGTTGGCGCCCTTTGTTTCGGTTCATCGGGCGGGCGGTGCGCGATCGTCCTGGCCGGGAGGTCAGTGGCGCGGAGGCGAGCGCTGTGTAGCTGGCACAGCGCGTGTGTCGACCTGCGAGTTGCGGTGCGGGCACCGCCACACAGCATGACCGCTGATGGGCTTGCGTATGGCCGTCCGCTGTCGCGGGGGAGTGGCCGGCGGGCGCCGCGCGGGTGCCTCCGATGGCCATCGTCCGGGATCACGCAGGGCATCCTCGATCTCGAGGATGATCAGCACCTGTGTGATGTCGAGATCGGGCGGTGTCAGCATCAGGCCGGGCATGGTGTCACCTCCCTCCTGCGGCCGGGCTGGCTACTTCATGGCGAAGGGTCAGGCGTTGAGTGCCTTCTTCTCGTCGGAGCTGGTGATCTCGATCTTGCGCGGCTTGGCCTTCTCCGCGATCGGGATGGTCAGCCGCAGCACACCGGCTTCGTAGCTGGCCTCGATACCGTCCGTGTCGAGGGTTTCGCCGAGGAACAGCTGGCGGCTGAACATGCCGCGCGGCCGTTCGGCCGAGACCATCTCCCGGTTCGGGTCGAGCGCGGGGCGTTCGGCGTGCACGGTGAGCACGTTCTGCTCGACGTCGAGGTCGATCGAGTCGGCCTTCACGCCGGGCAGGTCGAACTCCGCGACGAACTTGTCGCCATCGCGCCACGCGTCCAGCGGCATCACTGCGGGGCGGGCGACCGTTCCGAACACCTGCTGGGCGAGGCGGTCGAAATCGCGGAACGGGTCGGTACGCATCAGCATCATCGTTCACCTCCATGTAGGACATCTGTCGATGCTCTGTCATGCAACCCGAACAACTCTGATAGGGAATCTGTTATTCCCTACATAGATTTATGGTGCCACTACTGCTAGCCTGTTGCAAGAGGCGGAGTCGCGAAATGGAGGTTGCGATGGCAGAGGAGTCCACGCCGCGGTCCCGCCTGGGGGTCTACGGGATCTCGGTGGCCTCGGAGCTGTCGGGCATCGACCCGCAGACGTTGCGACTGTATGAGCGGCGTGGGCTACTCACCCCGGCCCGCACGGGCGGGGGGACCCGCCGCTACAGCGACGACGACCTGGTGCTCCTCCAGCACATCGGCGAGCTGGTCGCCGCGGGTGTCAACATCGCGGGGATCGCGCGGATCCTGCAGCTCGAGGCCGACAACCTCCGCCTCGAGCACGCCAACGCCGGCCTACGGGCAGAACTCGACGAGGCGGCGGTCGGCGCATCAGACTAGGCGGCAGGACAGCCCCATCGAAAGCGGCTGTTTGCCCGCCTACATCATGCGGTCGCGTTCATACGCCCGCGCGTAGCACTCGGTGGCCGGCGTGAATCCGGGCCGAGTGAGCATGTCGATGTCCGCGTGGCCGTCGGCGCCGAAGAGCAGCGTGTCGGTTGTCCAGACCATGTGGACGCCTGACGCTCCGTGGATACGGATGAGGTGCTCGTAGTTCTGCAGTGCCACCCGCGTCTCCTCCGTCATCGTCGGCCTCCTTCCGGCTAGTCCATCCACCCCTTGTCAGAGACAAGTGTGGCAGAAGATCTGCATTCTGAGAAGAAGAAAAATAGCGGCACCGTCTGGAACATTTGGGTTACTTGATGTTAGATTCTGGGGTGCACAGTGGGCTGCGCCCGCGCATGACGGGCGCGCTGGTGAACAGGGAGGTGGGCAGCTGTGCGCCGCGCAAATCAGGAGACCAGGTCCCGGGGGAGGGCCAGCGTGACGACCGCGAACCGCTCGCTCCGGTTGCTGACGATCCGTTCCGGCGGCCGCCGTCCGGCCCTGTGCATAAGCGATCGCCCTGAGGACCGCTCGTCGCCCGTCAGGGAGGTGTGGGTATCGAACGGATGCGCGAACCAGCGTAGGCTCGGCGCATGGTCGGCTCCACGGACCTGTACTGCCCGAAAGGCGATCAGGCCTGCTCACGCAGGATCCTCGCCCGCTGGGAACCCTGCGCGTGCACGCCGGAGCGCGGGCACTGGATACACGTTTGCCGCGAGTGCGGCACCGTCATCTTCCGGCCGCCGTGCAGCGTGCCGCAGCCCCAGGACAGCAGGTGGGCGAAGACCAGCTAATGGGTCCCCGCACCCGCCGTCCGCCCATGCACGTAGTCGATCCGCACTCCGGAACGGGGGCGCCAGTCTGTTTGTGGTGTGGCATCGACGGGTAGTCCGTGGGGGTCGGATCGAATCCGGCGCGCGCGTGCGGTTCAGCTACTTCCCGCACGCCCGCGATAGCCGCCGACACGCCTCCTCCCGACCCAGGCGTGCCGGCGGCTCAGGTCGTGAAGTTGGACGCCCGATCTGTTGCCCTCGGTATCGAGGGGTGATAGACGGTAGATGGGTTTCGACCTTGACGCTGACGGCCCGGACCTCGCTGTCGGTCGATGATTCCCTGACCTACGAAAGCCAAACGGCGGTTGAGCAAACAGCTGCGGTTGACCACCAGGTGGAGGTTCGCCGTGTGCATCCACATCTACTGTCTCGATCGGCCGTTGATCGAATCCTCATCGAGAAGCACTTCCGGTTTGCCCACCGTCGCCGCCGTGCTCGGAGCACTGGACGCTCCCGCGGTGCCCGATTTCCTGAAGGCGATCGACAGGGCGATCAGCCTGGCGGTGCGGACTCTGATTGTTGACCTCTCGCGGGTTGACTTCGTTGGCATTTCGGGCGTGCTGGCGCTCGCAGATGCTCAGGACAGAGCCACCTGCAACGGCTTGGCGATGCTCCTCGTGCCCGACGAGGCGACTGCCGGTCATACGCTGCGGGCGACGGACATGGCCGATCA
Organism: Rhodococcus olei; assembly: GCF_039540555.1. Lineage (NCBI taxonomy): Bacteria > Bacillati > Actinomycetota > Actinomycetes > Mycobacteriales > Nocardiaceae > Rhodococcus > Rhodococcus olei. The sequence goes on from NZ_BAABFB010000038.1 coordinate 28,816, forward strand.
CTTCCACTGCTTCCCGTCCGTGCAGGCCGCCGCCGAAGCTCGGCGTGTCGAACTGGCGGCACACGATCAACTCGAGCAGGTGCGAGTGAGCTCTGCGGCCGGCTAGGCCGGGCAGGACTGCGTCAGATCAGTCCTGGTGCCGCGTCCCGGACGGCTGTCGGTCCACTCATCGATCGTCGACGGGAGCCACCCGTAGTTGCGTCCGATTCGGGCGTCCGGCTCGGGCATGTACCCGCGTCGGACGTGCCCGTCGATGGTCGGGAGTGCGACGCCGAGTCGTTCGGCGACTTCGCCGCGGCTGAGATACTCGATCATCGCGTGTTGCGCCGCAAGTCTCGGGTGCCGTTGTAGACGAGAGTGCCGGTCACGACCGCCCAGATTGGCAGCCAGATGGCCGCGCGGGTGGGCGTGTAGTTGGCGCTGAGCAGTGCGGCGGTGGTCGCGGTGTAGATGCCCGCGGCGACGTACTGCCGGGGAAGTTGCATCGTTGTGTCCTCTCGGTCGTGGTTGCTCAACTCGTGAGAGCAGGGGAAATGTGCGGCGAGGTCATCCACCCTGACGCCGTGCACACCGGGCCGCATCCGTAGCGCGACCGATGGGCGAACGACGTCAGTTCCGCGTGAGGTTTACGACGCAGGTGTCGACGGCCCGCACGCGCTCATCTCCTGCCGAAATCTGAAGCGGCGCCGAGCTCGCCTTCGGCCACTCGGTGGTGCTCCGCGCGCCACCGGTCGCCGAGAACGGCATCATCCCGCTGAGCACCCACACGTCCGACCGGTTCTCGAACTTCCCATCCGGCCGCACGGTCGTCGCACCAAGGAACGTGAGATCTCCGTCCTGGATCATCTGCGCGTTCGTCAGCGTCAGTGACTTGTCCGTGAGACCGTTCGCGACCGCGATGACGTCCTGCTCGCCGGCCGCCGCGCACCGCGGATCCGACAGGTGCGCGGTTGCCGGGGCGGGTGCCTTCGTGCCCTCAGCCGGTGTGGCTGGCGCGGGTGCCGGTGTCGACGTCGCCGGAGCGGCGGTGTCCGACGAATCCGACGAGCAGGCCGCGAGGCCGAGCGCGGCGGCAGCGATGGTCAGTGTCGTGATAGTCCGGATCATTGTCCGGATTCAATCAGGCCTCCGTGACTGTCGGTCGAATGGAGGATGCGGTGTCATGCCGCCGGGCGAGCTCGCACGGCCGCTGCGTTCACGGCCGCGCGCACCTCGGTCCGGGCGACCGCGGTGTACCGCTCCGTCGTCGCGACGCTCGCGTGCCCGAGCGCCTCCTGCACCGCTCGCAGGTTCCCGGTGCCCGCAAAGGCCTTGGTTGCGAACCGATGCCGCAGCTTGTGCATCGACCAGCCCTCGGGCATGAGGTCGCCGATCAGCTTGCCCACGTGTCCGGGGGAGAGGTGCCCTTCAGTCTCGCCCGGGAACAGGTACCCCTCGCGACCGCGGCCGATCGTGTGGCCACCGGGCCCGCGGGCGATCTCGTCGGCGAGGTCGTCGGGGATCGGGACGATCCGTTGCTTGTTCCCCTTCCCCAAGACGACAAGCGCGTATCCGTCCACCTCCTCGACCAGGTCGCGGGTGTGCGCTCGAGCGACCTCGCCACGACGGAGGCCGACCTCGCACGCGAGGCGGGCCATTATCCGTTCACGAGGGCCGGCCGCCATGAGCAGGGCGCGCCAGATCCGGTCTGTCGCCGGTCGCGGCTTCGGGCTCGACTCGGGCACCTTCGGGAGGGCGCGCGCCGGATTCTCGGCGGCGTGCCCGTTCGAGACGGCCCATTCGTATAACTGCATGAGGCTCGTTCGGAGGCCGCGGCGGTGCTCGTTCGACCACTGCTGCCGGCCCGCCATGGCGACCAACTGCGTCCCGGTCACACCCCCCCGGGTGATCGGCTCGTAGTCGGCGGGCGACGCCTCGGACATGACCGCGCCGGGTGCGGATCGTCGTCTTGGGTGCGCCGCCGGCGGTGAGCCACGCGACCCATTCGTCGACGGCGTGCTCCCACGCGGCGGGTAGGCGGTACATCTGTTTGTGGGGCCTTCCTGCAGACCGATCGGTATTCGTCACGAGCGAAGCGTCCTCCCATCGCGGGCATACCTGCGAGTACCTGAAACCTCAGTTCACAGAAGGCTTGTCGGCCAGGGCTCCCTGATCATGCGGCGCGCTCACCGAGATCTGTCACCGCAGGCCAGAGGGCCACGACCTGACAATCGGACGGTTACTGGTTCGAGTCCAGCCGGGGGAGCGCAACGGCCCCCTCACCAGCCCAGTGCAGGTGAGGGGGCCTTTTTCGTTGTTTCGGATCGGGTGAGTTCGGTACGCGCCGCGTTTCCGCGGGGTACGCGACGGTCCTCGACCTGTGTACGCAGGTCGAGCACCGTCGTCGTTCGCGGCGCTGCACGCTACCCGGACGCGAGTCATCTCGTGCCGGGATTTCGTGCAGTCGGGACCAATGGCCCTGTCGGTACCGCGCCGAGGGTGGAACGCTCGCATTGTCGACGACCTCCGAGGGGAACGATGCCGAATTCACGAACTCTGTCGAACACGCACCTGCTGGCGCCGCGTGACGCCGATGACCGGATGGCACGCGCCCAGTTCGTCCTCGCGATGCTGACCGCGGTCGCGGTACTCGCGGCGGCCACACTGCTCGTCCTCGCGCTGGCATAGTCGACGCACCCGCAACGCCGGCGGGTGCCGCCCTCCCCGGCGCCGTGCGGCGGGGCACCGGTAGCATTCGTTCCGCCCGGCAACGGGCGGACGGGGCGGTAGCTCAGTCGGTTAGAGCCGTGGACTCATAATCCATTGGTCGCGGGTTCGAGCCCCGCCCGCCCCACTTCCGAAAGTCCACGTCGGGTCCCGCTCCGAGTTCTCGGATGCGGAACCTGAGTCGTGTCGGCTCACGTGTCGCCCACGCTCGCGCGCACTCGTCGACGCTCGAGGTGGTTCCCGGGGCGGCTCTCCATCACTGGTCACCGCACCGGTCGTGTACCCGGCGCGTCGGGCCACCTCGCACAGCGACGCGTTGGCGTATCCCTCCTCCGCGATGACGGATCTCGTCGCCTCGATCAGCTCCGCGCGCTTCGCAACGACCCCAGATCGCTGCCCCGGGCAGTGCCCAGAAATCTGGGATGGCGGCTCGGTGCCGGATCCCCGACGCTGAGCCGGTGAGGAATTCAGCCGACGTACGTCCGGTCGCGGGGCGCGCACGGGTCCCGATCCGTGGGCCGCGCAGGTTCCCGCGACAGCGGGACCGCTGACTCTGTCGTCGGGACACCCGGCCCGGGCAGTCTGATCGACGCCCACTGCGCCGTCGCCGGCGAGCTCACCCGACATCCCCGCGCCATCCGGCGCTTTTCCCACAGGAGCACCATGAAACACAGTTCGCACCATCGACTCCCGGGCAGAAGGCGTGCGGTGGCGTCGGTCGGGCTCGCCGTCGGTGCGCTCGTGCTGTCGTCCTGCTCGTTCTCCTTCTCGATGGGCGGCGGCGGGGGCGCGGACGGCGGCGTCGGGTTCGACGACCTGCAGTCCGCGACCATCCAGCTCGAGGCGGTCGGCACCTTCGTCTCGCCGCAGGAGGGTGCCTACGAGTCGGCGGGGCGCGGCTCGGGCTTCCTGATCTCCTCGGACGGGTACGCGCTGACGAACAATCACGTGGTCACCGGTGCGGGCACGCTGAAGGTGTGGCGGGGCGGCGACCAGAGCAAGACACTCAACGCCCAGGTCAAGGGATCCTCAGAGTGCCTCGACCTCGCCGTCGTGAAGATCGACGGAAACGACCTGCCCTACATCGGGATCCGCGAGGACGACGTCGCCACCGCGGACGAGGTGTACGCGGCCGGGTACCCGCTCGGCGACCCGACCTTCACGATGACCAAGGGCATCGTGTCGAAGGCCGACACCCCCGCCGACACCCCGTGGGCGTCGCTCGAGCACGTCATCGAGCACGACGCCCGGATCCGTAGCGGCAATTCCGGTGGGCCCCTGGTCGATCCGGACGGTCGTCTCGTCGGCGTCAACTACGCCGGCGACGAGCAGCACGACACCAACTTCGCGATCCATCGTGACGAGGTGCGCAGGATCGTCGACGACCTCCGCAGCGGGAAGAACGTGCTGAGCCTCGGCATCAACGGGGAGGCCGTGACCTCCGACGCGGGTGAGGGACTGGGGATCTGGGTGAACTCGGTCGCCTCCGGCTCGCCCGCCGACAAGGCCGGTGTGGAGGCCGGCGACCTGCTCACCAACATGGAGGGGGTGGCCCTCGGCGCGGACGGGACGCTCGGCGAGTACTGCAACGTGCTCGAAACCCACGGCCAGGACGCCACCCTGTCGGTGGAGGTGTACCGCCCGGCGACCGACACGTATCTGCGTGGCCAGTTCAACGGCACACCGCTGGAGGCGACAACGACGGTGAGCTCCGGACTGGTCGGGGGAGCGGGCGCACCCGCGACGGGCGGCCAGGCCGCCGCCGGGTTCACCACGATCACCGACGATTCGGGTGTGGTCAGCGTCCAGGTACCCGAATCGTGGTCCCAGGTCGACGGGACCCAGTTCGTCGACGACAAGGGCAACGCGTACTTCGGTGTCGAGGCCAGCTCGGATCTCGCGCAGTACAAGAACGGATGGGGTGCCGTCGGCGCGACGGTGCTCGGCTCCGCGGAGGCGGTGTCGAACTCGACACCGGAGGACCTGCTGAACGTCGCCGGCAAGGACCTGCCCGCGGCGGGCTGTGTGTCGAAGGGGCGGATGGACTACAGCGACGCACTGCACACCGGACGCTTCGAGGCGTGGGAGAACTGCGGCCCCGAGAAGGCGAAGTACATCTTCGTCGCGGCGAAGGCGGACAGCGGTCGCTATCTCGCGCTGGTTGCGGTCCAGGCGAACAGTGCGGCCGACGTCGCGGCCGCCGATCGAGTGGTGAACAGCTTCTCGGTCGACCTCTGAACCGACCGGCCTCGTCGGTGCGCGGGCGGCCCGTCGGGGGCACGGGCCGCCCGCGCACCGGTCTCGGCGGCCACCCACCTCGCGCGCGCCGGCACTACGGTCCGGTGAGCAGACCGAGCGCGAGACGGTCAGTTCCGCGTCCGTGCTGGGGGATCCGTGGCCCGGCGATCCCCGACCGCATCAGCCCCCGCCCTCGACCAAACTGATGAACGTCTCCGCCGAACAGGTCGACGAGGTGGTCGGCGCAGCCGCGGTAGAGCTCGTGCACCACCGCGGCGACCGTGTCGTCGCGCACTGCCATCGACCAGATCTCGACGAGGAGCCCGACCAGCAGCGGGTCGCCCTGCTCGGCGAGCAGGGTGGAGACGATCAGACCGGGGTCGGGTCGGGGTCGTCCGCGCCCGTCGCCGCGACGCGATCACTGCCTCCGTCGAGAAGTGCCCCGCGGTCTTCGACGTCACGTGGAAGGTGCGGTAGCCGCCCGGCCGGCGCGTTCAAGCGTCGGTGCCGCAATCCGGGTATCGCAGCAGCGCCCTGGAGACGTCGATGAGCCGGGCGCGAAGATCGGATCGTTCGCGCATCGCCCGCATCCGCACCAGGCTGTTCACGACGATGAACACGGTGTCGACGACGATCTTCGCGACGTCCGGCCCGAGTTCCGGATGGCATTCGCGCAGAAGCCGATTCCAGACCTTCGCGTAGTCGCGCTGCGTACGAAGCGAGTGCTTGCGCTCCTTGTCGGGAAGTTCGTCCCGCTCGCTGGTCAGGATGCCGATCAGGCGGCTGTGCTCGAGCGCGAAATCGATGTGCGATCGCAGCAGCAGGTCCAGTACCTCGGCGGCGGTGCTTCCGTGTTGCAGCGCGGCCGCCATCCCCGAGTGCATCCGCTCGTCCCCCCGCCTCAGCGCCGTGGAGAGGATGTCCTCCTTGGTGGGGAAGTGCTTGTACACACTGGATCCGGTGATGCCGACCGCCGCGCCGATGTCGTCCATGCGTACGGACTGGAAGCCGCGTTCGTCGAACAATCGGGTCGCGTTCGTGATCAGTTGCTCACGCCGGGGAAGCTGCACGTCCACGAACGTGTCGGGGGCTGCCGGTGTTTTGTCCTCGTCCGCCGTCTCGTCCGCCAGCCGGCAGTGCACGACCGTCGACAGCAGCTCGAAGTGAATGCGCTGGAATTCGCCCTTGGGCAACGTGATCCGGTGCAGTCCGAACGAGCCGAGTGCCGCGATCACCGCCCACGTCACCAGGTCGACGTTCGCCTCGGTGAGGTCGGGGCGTTCACGGGCGACCAGGACACCGACGCGCGACGCGATCTCGTTCAACTGCTGCCGGAGCTGTGCGCGCTGTTCGTCCGGAAGGTGCCGAGACTCGCGCTGCCACAGTGTCGGCAGGCCGCGGCGTTCGAGTGCGACGACGCCGGCTGCGCGCAGGTACTCGTCTATGTCCGTCGCCCCCCGGACGGTCGAGTCCATCACCTCTAGACCGTTGCGCACAGCGTGCAGGAGAAGGTCGCCCTTACTCCGGAAGTGCCGGTACAGCGCCCCGGCGGTGATGCCCACCTCCGCCGCCACATCGGCCATCGACACGTTGTGGTAACCGCGATCGCGAAACAGCTGGGAGGCGGCGAGCACGATGGACTGCTTGCGGTCGCGCGGCCTCCGCGCGCGCGGCTTCGCCACCACGGGCTGGGTCACGGAAACACTCCTTGCTCGAGGTTGTCCGCCGAGCCCCCGATGATCCCTTGTCCGGATGATCCCTTGTCCGATCGAAGTGAACCGGTGCCGTCCCGATCGCGTCGGCTGCCAGGCGCGATCGCCATGATATCCGCCGATTCATGTGAACACGGACGTGCGGGTCACCCGGTGTGATCACAGGGTCTGCTCCGAGGCCCTGTCGGTGGCGCGGCAATCCGGCCGCCCGTGGCGGCCGATAGCCTGGCCCCATGGCGATCACCCCCGACACGAAGAACTGGACCTGGGTCGTCGAACGGCCCTGCCCCGACTGTGGATTCGACCCCGCGACCGTCGAGTTCGCGGCCATCCCGGAGTTGACGCGGGCGAATGCGCGGCGCTGGCCCGCGGTGCTGGCCCGCCCTGACGCCGCGCTCCGTCCCGATGAGCGCACGTGGTCGCCGCTCGAGTACGGCGCGCACGTGCGGGACGTGCTGCGGATCTTCCGTGAGCGTCTGCAGTTGATGCTCGACCGGGACGACCCGGTGTTCGCGAACTGGGACCAGGACGCGACCGCGGTCGCCGAGCGGTACGGCGAGCAGGACCCGGCGGTGGTGGCCGACGAACTGACCGCGGCGGCCGAGGCGATCGCCGACGCGTTCGCGGCGGTCCCCGAGGGTGCACTCGGCCGGCGCGGATTGCGGAGCGACGGGTCCGCGTTCACGGTGCGCACCCTGGCGGTGTACTTCCTGCACGACCCCGTCCATCATCTGAACGACGTGCGGGGCTGACGGACGGATGTCCAGTTCGGCCCGCTCCGCGGCGGTCCGCCAAGGGTGTCACGCGCCGATCTGACCATCGGATAACCGATTGTGACCTGCGGAAACACCACTACGTTAGAGGCTGTTACGGAATTCTGTTAGAACGTGTTCCAAATTCGCGCGTTTCGGGCTATCGTGTGCCGTGTGATCACCGTCACCGCGATCACGTGTCGCTGATGTGGACGAAAGGCCGGAACGTAATGAAGACAAAGGGCGCGCTGCTGTGGGGCATCAACGAGCCGTGGTCGGTCGAGGAGATCGAGCTCGGTGACCCGCGCGAGGGTGAGGTCCAGATTCGCATGGAGGCGGCCGGCATGTGCCACTCCGACTACCACCTCGTCACCGGCGCAACCCCGATGCCGTCCTTCCCGGTTCTCGGCGGGCACGAGGGTGCGGGCGTTGTCACCAAGGTCGGTCCGAACGTGAAGCGCCTGAAGGAAGGCGACCACGTCGTCCTGTCGTTCATCCCGGCCTGCGGCACGTGTGATCCGTGTACCCAGGGGCACTCGAACCTCTGTGATCTCGGCATGGGCCTGCTCACCGGTCAGTCCATCTCGGACGGCTCGTACCGCATCCAGGCGCGCGGTCAGAACGTGATCCCGATGTCGCTCCTCGGCACGTTCTCGCCGTACATGACCGTGCACGAGTACTCGGCGGTCAAGATCGACGAGCACATCCCGTTCGAGGTCGCCGCGCTGGTCGGCTGCGGTGTCACCACCGGATGGGGATCGGCCACCAACGTCGCGCAGGTCCGCCCGGGCGACACCGTCGCGATCGTCGGCGTCGGCGGTGTCGGCATGGCGGCCCTGCAGGGTGCGGTCGTCTCCGGTGCCCGCAACGTCATCGCGATCGACCCGGTGGCCTTCAAGCGCGAGCAGGCCCTCAAGTTCGGTGCCACGCACGCCTACGCCAGCCTCGAGGAGGCCATCGTCCCGGTCATGGAGCTGACCTGGGGCAAGATGTGCCACAAGGTCATCCTGACCATGGGCGAGATGGACGGCGCCATGATCGACCCGGCGCTGACCCTGACCGCCAAGACGGGCACCTGCGTCGTCACCTCCATGGGCAAGATGTCCGACATGGACGTGAAGATGAACCTCTTCCTCTTCGCGATGCTGCAGAAGACCCTGAAGGGCAACGTCTTCGGTGGCGCCAACCCGCGTCACGAGATCCCGATGCTGCTCGACCTGTACAAGTCGGGTCAGCTCAACCTGCAGGACATGATCTCCAACACCTACAGCCTCGAGCAGATCAACGAGGGCTACCAGGACATGCTGGACGGGAAGAACCTGCGCGGCGTCATCAGGTACACCGACGCCGACCGCTGACGGCGGAGAATCGGCGAACGCCGGGCCGACCCCGCGGGGCGGCCCGGCGTCGTCGTGTTCCGGGCGGCTCGTAGGCTGGCCGCGTGCGCAGCATCGAGCAGATCGAATCCTGGCCGGTCGACCACGCATCCGTCGCGGTCGTCGGCGCCGACGGCATCCTCGACACCGCCGGTGACGGGCAGCGCGTGTTCGCGCTGGCGTCGGTGACGAAGCTGCTGGTCGCGTACGCGGTGCTGGTCGCCGTCGAGGAGGGCGCGGTCGACCTGGAGCAGCCCGCCGGCCCGCCCGGTGCGACGGTGCGGCACCTGCTCGCACACGCGTCGGGCCTGGCGTTCGGGGACCGGACCGTGCAGGCAGCGCCCGGCGTGAAGCGGATCTACTCGAGCACCGGATTCGAGGTGCTCGCCGAGCTGATCGAGTCCGAGACGGCGATCGCGTTCCCGGACTACCTGAGCCAGGCCGTGTTCGAACCGCTCGCGATGACCGACAGTGCACTGGTCGGGCCCGCCGGGCACGGTGCGCGGTCGAGCGTGGCGGACCTGGCTCGGTTCGCGCAGGAGTTGCTGCGTCCGCGCCTGCTGTCGGAGCCGACCCTGGCCGCCGCGACGACGGTCCAGTACCCGGGGCTGCGCGGGCTGCTCCCCGGCTACGGGGTCCAGCGTCCCAACGACTGGGGTCTCGGGTTCGAGATCCGTGGCACCAAGTCGCCGCACTGGACCGCCGCGTCGAACTCGCCCGCGACCTTCGGGCACTTCGGTCAGTCCGGCACGTTCCTGTGGGTCGACCCGACGCGGTCACTGGCGTGCGTGGCGCTGACGGACCGTGCCTTCGGGGACTGGGCCAAGGACGCCTGGCCGGAGCTGAGCGAGGCGGTGCTCACCCGCTTCGGGTGAACCCCAGTTTTCAACTGGCGCACCACCGTGCACACGGGGCACACTGTTACCGCGACACCGCACGGCTGACGGCAGAGGTCGTTGGGGAAGACGTCCCTCGTCGAAGCTGGAGGTGCCCTGTGCGCGAATTGAATCAGTTCGCGGATGCGACGAACGGTGTGCTGCACGTGCACTCGTCGCCTGCGGCGCTGTGCCCACACATCGAGTGGGCCCTGGCCGCCGCCCTCGACTGCCGCGCCAACCTCAAGTGGACGTCCCAGCCCGCCTCACCGGGACAACTGCGCGCGACCACCGAATGGGTCGGTCCCGTCGGCACCGGCGCCCGGCTCGTCAACGCACTGCGCGCGTGGCCGATGCTGCGTTTCGAGGTGACCGAGGAGGCCAGCGAGGGGGTCGACGGCGAACGCTACTGTCACGCACCGCGGCTGGGGTTGTGGCACGGAGCGATGAGCGCGAACGGCGACGTCGTCCTCGGCGAGATGCGACTGCGTGCACTGATCGCCGAGCACGGCGGCACCGACTCCCTCGCGACCGAGGTCGAGCGGGCCCTCGGGGCCGCCTGGGACGAGGAACTCGAGCCCTACCGCAGCGGCGGGGAGGGTGCCGAGGTGACCTGGCTGCACCGCAACGTCGGCTAGGGCACGGCGTCGGGGAATCATTTCGGTGACCCACGCGTTGAAGTGGGTGGCCGCAAGTTTTTGTGTGTTTGTGTACCACTGCACGCTCGCAAGGAAACCGTGTTGCGGGCGCCGTGCAGTCCTTCAGGTTCCGGAGACATCAGTTTCGTCGTCTGAAGACGTCGCGTCGCGTCTGGAAACCGGCCCCGGGCCACACCGTGTGGTCCGATCAGCCCGAACAGGAGTGACTCATGACTCAGGGAACAGTGAAGTGGTTCAACGCGGAGAAGGGTTTCGGCTTCATCGCTCAGGATGGTGGCGCGGACATCTTCGTGCACTACTCCGAAATCTCGGGCTCCGGATTCCGGAACCTCGAGGAGAACCAGCGCGTGGAGTTCGAGGTGGCACAGGGGGCCAAGGGTCCCCAGGCCACGAGTGTCCGCGCAATCTGAGTTGAACCGCCGGTGATCTGCCGGCATACGAGTTGGGCCCCCGAAGATCGGGGGCCCAACTCGTGTGTACGGCCGCTCAGAGCGGGATGTTCTTGTGCTGTCCGCGGCGGGCCGGGGCCGCCGCGAGTGCGGCGGTGAGCAGGCTGCGGGTCTTCGCGGGCTCGATCAGTTCGTCGACGACGCCGATCGACATCGCGCGGCCGACGCCGCCGGCGATCGCCTCGTGCTCGGCGGCGAGCCGATCGTGCAGCGCCTCGCGCTCCTCCTCGGGGGCGGCCGCGAGGGCCCGCTTGTGCAGGATGCCGACGGCGGCCTTGGCGCCCATCACGGCGACCTCCGCCTCCGGCCAGGCGTACACCGCCGTCGCACCGAGGGCGCGGGAGTTCATCGCGATGTAGGCGCCGCCGTAGATCTTCCGGGTCACCAGCGTGACCCGCGGGACGCTCGCCTCGGCGAACGCGTGCAGCAGCTTCGCGCCGCGTCGGACGACGCCCTCCCATTCCTGGCTGACGCCGGGCAGGTAGCCGGGCACGTCGACGATGACGACCAGCGGAATGCCGAATGCGTTGCACAGTCGCACGAACCGAGCGGCCTTCTCGGCGCTCTCCGAGTTCAGGCAGCCACCGAGGCGCAGCGGGTTGTTCGCGATGACCCCGACCGTGCGCCCGCCGAGCCGGCCGAGGCCGGTGACGATGCTGCGTGCCCAGTTTCCTTGCAGCTCTTCGAGGCTGGATTCGCCGTCGACGTTGTCCAGGAGTTCGTGGACGATCGGGCGGACGTCGTAGGCGCGCTTGGCCGACTCGGGCATCAGGGCCCGCAGGTCGGTGTCGCCGCGTCGGGCTGCCTCCTCGTCGAACTCGCCCTGGTCGGCGATCATCGACACCAGACGGCGGGCCCGGTGCAGGGCGTCGAGTTCGTCGTGGGCGGCGATGTGCGCGACACCCGACTTCTTGGTGTGCGTGGCGGGGCCGCCGAGCGATTCCATGTCGACCTGTTCGCCGGTCACCGAGCGGACCACGTCGGGACCGGTGACGAACACGCGGCCCTCGGGCGCCATGATGACGACGTCGGTCAGCGCAGGGCCGTAGGCGGCGCCGCCGGCCGCGAAGCCCAGGACGACGGAGATCTGGGGGATCAGGCCGGACGCGCGGACCATGGCCTCGAACACGAGACCGACGGCGTGCAGGGCTTCGACGCCCTCCGCAAGCCGGGCCCCGCCCGAGTGCCAGATTCCGACGACGGGTACCTGCTCCTCGATCGCGGCGTCGATCGCCGCGACGATGTGCCTGCAGCCCTCGACTCCCATCGCGCCGCCCATCACGGTCGCGTCGGAGCAGTAGGCGATGGTGCGGACGCCGTCGATCTCGCCGGACGCGGCGAGTACGCCGGACTTGTCGCGGGGATGCAGCGTGGTGGTGGTGCCGGCGTCGAACAGCTTCTCGAGGCGGGCCAGGGGATCGCGGGGGTCGAGCGGGGTGTCGGATCTGGTGATCGGGTCCAGAATGGTCATCGCCGGTCCTCCTTCAAAGCGAGCCGCGAACTGCGGGTGGGTGAGGGGCCCGGGGGCCGGGCCCCTCACCGTCGAACTGAGCCGACCCGTCAGGCGCGGCCGAAGGCGAGCGCAACGTTGTGCCCACCGAATCCGAACGAGTTGTTGAGGGCGAAATCGATCTGGCCGCTGCGGGGTTCACCCTTGACGACGTCCAGGTCGATCTCTGGATCCTGATTCTCGAGGTTGAGCGTGGGCGGGATGATGCCGTCCCGCACACTCAGGACCGTGAGCACTGCTTCGAGCGCACCGACGGCGCCGATCGAGTGCCCGAGTGCGGACTTCGGTGCGTACACCGCGGCGTGGTCGCCGACCGCGGCCTTGATGGCCTTGGCTTCGGCGATGTCACCGATCGGGGTCGCGGTGGCGTGGGCGTTGACGAACGTGATGTCCGACTTCGCCAGCCCTGCGGACTGGATGGCGCGGGTCATCGCCCGAGCCGCACCGGTGCCCTCCGGGTGGGGGGCGACGATGTGGTAGCCGTCCGAGGTGATGCCCGCACCCAGCAGCCGGGCATGGATGGTGGCACCACGAGCCTTGGCGTGCTCCTCGGTCTCGAGGACCATCATCGCGCCGGCCTCGCCGAACACGAATCCGTCGCGGTCCCGGTCGAACGGCCGCGACGCACCCGCCGGGTCGTCGTTGCGCGTGCTCAGGGCTCGCATCATCGCGAAGCTCGCCGTCGCAACGGCGTCGAGCTCACCCTCGACCCCGCCCGCGACGACGATGTCGGCGTCGCCGAGGGCGATCATCCGGTACGCGTGGGCGATGGCCTCCGACCCCGACGAGCAGGCCGAGACCGGGGTGATGACGCCGGCGCGGGCACCGAGTTCGAGCCCGACGGTGGCCGACGGACCGTTCGGCATCACCATCTGCACGGCGAACGGGGACACCTTGCGGTACCCGCCCTCGCGAAGCTTCTGGCTGGCGTCGATGAGCGACTCGCCACCGCCGAGTCCGGTGCCGATCACGACACCGAGGCGGTCCTTGTCGACCTCGGGGCTGCCGGCGTTCTGCCATACCGCCCGGCTCAGCGTGAGCGCGAGTCGTTCGGCGAAGCTCATCCGGCGCACCTCGACGCGGGAGAGTCCCTCGTCCGGGCTGACCTTGAGCTTGCCGCCGATGCGGACCGGGAGGTCGAACTCGTCGACGAACCCGGTCAGCGTGCCGATGCCGCTCTCGCCGGCGAGCAGTGACTTCCACGTGGCATCCACGTCACCAGCGAGTGACGTCGTAGCCGCAAGGCTGGTGACGACGACGTTGGGCAACGTCCGGGGAGAGGTGGAGGACACGTCGGGGCTCACTCGCCGTCGGTGGAGCCGGTCTGGACGCCCTCGGCCTCGAGCTTCTGGATGTACGCGAGCGCGTCACCGACGGTGCGCAGGCTCGCGAGGTCCTCGTCCGGGATCTTCACGCCGTACTTGTCCTCGGTCTGCACCGCGATCTCGACCATGGAGAGCGAGTCGATGTCGAGGTCGTCGACGAAGGACTTCTCGACGGTCACCTCGGACGGCTCGATGCCGGTGACTTCCTCGATGATCTCGGCGAGACCGGTGATGATTTCTTCCTGGCTGTGCGCCACGTCTGTGGCTCCCTTCTTGATTGGTTTTCTTCCTGGGTCCTGCACGACGGTCGTGGAGTGCACCGACCGCTCTGCAAGTCTTGTGTCGTCCCGTCTGGGAAACGATGTGGGGCGTCGCCCGGTTCAGCCGAGCTGGGCGATGCCGTCGAGGTCGGCGGGGGTTTTCAGGGCCAGCGTCGGCGTGCCCTTCATCTCCCGCTTGGCGATCCCGACCAGGGTGCCTGCCGGCGGGAGCTCCACGACCGCGGAGACGCCGGCGTCGCGCAGGTACCGGGTGCACAGATCCCATCGCACCGGCCTGGTGACCTGTGCGGCCAGCTTGGCCAGGGCGTCGGCGCCGGAGGTGACCGGCTGCCCCTCGGCGTTGGACAGCAGGGTCCGCGTCGGGTCCTGCGGCACGATACGGGACGCGGCTTCGGTGACGGCGTCCTGGGCGGGACCCATGAACGCCGTGTGGAACGCGCCGGCGACCGGCAGCGCGCGGACGCGGGCCTTCTCCGGCGGGTTCGCGGCCAGTTCCTCGAGCTTCGACAGCAGTCCGGCGGCGACGATCTGGCCGGCCGCATTGCGGTTGGCGGGCTCGAGATCCAGCTCGGCGAGCCGCGCGAGGACGGCGTCCTCGTCGCCGCCGAGGACCGCGGACATGCCGGTCGGTTCGAGGGCGCAGGCCTTCGCCATCTCCGCGCCGCGCAGCGCGGCGAGGGCGACGGCGTCGTCGGCGGAGATGACGCCCGCGATGGCGGCGGCGGCGAGTTCACCGACCGAGTGGCCGGCGGCGACCAGGTCGGCGGGGACCTCGCCGCGACGCTCGAGTTCCTCGAACGCGAGCAGCGCGGACGCCACGACGAGGGGCTGGGTGACGGCCGTGTCGGTGATCTCCTCCGCGGTGGCGGTGGTACCGAGTCGACCGAGATCCAGGCCCGCAGCCTTGGACCAGATGGCAATGCGGTCTGCGGTGCCCGGCAGCTCCAGCCACGGGCCGAGCATGCCGGGGGTTTGGGACCCCTGACCGGGGGCGAGCAACGCAATCACAGGAATAAGGGAACACCGTCCGTGTCGTCTCGTGGGGTGTTGTTGGCCATGAACCTTGTCCACGTGTTTTGGAGGGTTCCAACAAAACCGCTAGTCGAGAAAGAGCATCGTACTTGAACGGTTGTCCGTTACAGTGAAATCCCTCGAACTGTGGCAGGTGTTACTGAAGTGACCGGAGAGGTCGATTCGTGACGGGTTTGAGTCAGCCTGCCTACTGTTGCTGCGATTCGGAGTACGTACGCGTCCCTCGGGTTCGTCGGGTCCCGCCGGGTGACCTCCGCGATCTTCTTCAGGCGATAGCGGACAGTATTTGGATGGACGAACAGTTGACGCGCGCACGTCTCCACTGCTGCGCCGCAGTCGAGGTAGGCGTCCAGCGTGTCCGACAACGCGGACCCGGCCACCGCGAGCGGCTGCACCACCTGATCGTTCAGTGCGTCCAGGGCCGCCCGGTCCCCGAGCAGAGCCCGCTCGGGCAGCAGCTCGCCGGCGTGCACCGGACGCGGAGCGCCCCGCCACCCGGCGACCGCGTCCATCCCGGCGAGCGCCTCGACCGCGCTGAAGTGCGCCGCGCCCAGCGTTCGGGTGGTCGGACCGATGACCACCGGATCGGGCGAGAACGTCGCGAGCAGATCGCTGAGGAACGGCCGATTCTCCGGCGACGCCTTCACGTCGCCACTGACGATCGCGACCAGCCGTGAACCCTGCACCACCGCGAGTGCCGCCCGGCCGTGGCGATGCGCGACCGTGTGCACGGTCCCGACCACCGACACGCCCTGATCCGGGGGCGGCGTCCCGACCAGCACCGTCGCGGGCGCATTCGCGTCCCAGTTCAACGTCGCCGCCCGCGACAACATGTCCGGACCGCTGTCGCCGCGCACCACCGCGTCGACGACCAGCGCCTCGAGCCGGGTGTCCCACGCACCCCGCGACTCCGCCGCGCTCGCGTACACCGACGCCGCGGTGAACCCGAGCTCGCGCCCGTACCGCAACACCGCCTCGGTCAGCGCGATCAACTGCTGGTCGTTGCGGGCCAGCGCGGGCAGCCACTGCTCGAAGAACTCCATCGCGACCCGCACCATGTCGACCGTCTGCCGCAGCGTCAGCCGTCGGGCCAGGTCCTGAGGGATCACCTGGAACGCCTCCAGGCTGAACCGCATGTCGCTGTCCGCCGGATGCTGCAGCCACTCCAGGAAGTTGATCACCGCGGTCTGCACCAGCAGTTGCACGCTGGCGCGCTGGTCGGCGTCGAGATCGGCGAAGAACGGCAACTGTGTCTGCATCGACGCGACCGCTTCGGTCGACAGCCTGCCCGAGAACTGCTTGACCCGCCGCAGCAGCGCCTCGGGCAACGGATCCCGCTCCTGCCGCCGGCGCGCGAACGCGGACGCCACCGCCGCGGCTCGCGGCGAGGTTCGCAACTCCGGTGGGTGCGACCCCGGATCCTCCCCGCCGCCGACCGGGCCCGCCTTCGCCCCGGCGGGCTCCGCCTCGGTACCGGCGCCCGGAGCCGTCGCCGCGTCCTCCGGCGCCGGGACCGCAGCAGCGTCGTCCGGCGGCACCGCCGCGGTATCACGTGGCGGCACCGCCGCGGTATCACGTGGCGGCACCGCCGCGGTCGACTCCTCCTCGCCCATGACACCGAAACCTACGCCATCGGCCCACGTCGCGGCGTACGCGACCGGCCGCGGACGCAGTGGAACGCCGAACGCCCCGGCACCGTCGACGGTGCCGGGGCGTTCCCCGAGGGACGTGGCCGGTCAGGCGCTGCCGGGGTCCTTCATCGACGTCGGCGCCGCGAGCACGTCGTCGATCCGGTACTGCCGGGCCGCGGCGGCCGGGGTGTTGCGCTCGACCTTGCCGGCCCGCGCCAGCCCGGCCAGCACCGCCACCGCGATCGACTCGGCGTCGACGTTGAAGAATCGCCGCGCCGCGGTGCGGGTGTCGGAGAAGCCGAACCCGTCGGTGCCGAGGGTGGTGTAGTCGCCGGGCACCCACTGCCGGATCTGGTCCGGGACGGCGCGCATCCAGTCCGACGCGGCGACGAACGGGCCCTCCGCGCCGGCCAGCGCGCTCGCCACGTACGGGGTCGGGGCGTGCGCGTCCGGGTTGCGCAGCGCCGTCCGCTCGCACTCGATGCCGTCGCGGCGCAACTCGCCCCACGAGGTCACCGACCACACGTCCGCGGACACGCCCCAGTCGTCGGCGAGCAGCTGCGCGGCGCGCAGGCCCTCGGGCATCGCGACCCCGGAGACCAGGATCTGGGCCCTGGGGCCGGACCCGGTCGCGCGGTGGTACAGGTAGATGCCCTTGAGCAGGCCGTCGACGTCGAGGTTCTCCGGCTCGGCCGGCTGCACGTACGGCTCGTTGTAGATCGTCAGGTAGTAGAAGACGTTCTCGCCGCCGAACCCGGCCTCGACGCTGCCGTCCGGGTTCACGGTGCCGCCGTACATGCGGCGGATGCCGTCGCGGACGATGTGCGCGATCTCGTAGGAGAACGCGGGATCGTAGGTGACGGCGGCCGGGTTGGTCGAGGCGAGCAGCAGCGAGTGGCCGTCCGCGTGCTGGAGGCCCTCACCGGTGAGGGTGGTGCGGCCTGCGGTGGCGCCGAGGACGAATCCGCGGGCCATCTGGTCGGCGGCCGCCCAGAAGCCGTCGCCGGTGCGCTGGAACCCGAACATCGAGTAGAAGATGTACAGCGGGATCATCGGCTCGCCGTGGGTGGCGTAGGAGGTGCCGACCGCGGTGAACGACGCCGTCGAGCCGGCCTCGTTGATGCCCTCGTGCAGGATCTGCCCGACGCTGGACTCCTTGTACGCCAGCATCAGTTCCGCGTCGACCGAGGTGTACAGCTGGCCGTTGCGGTTGTAGATCTTCAGCGACGGGAACCACGAGTCCATGCCGAACGTGCGGGCCTCGTCGGGGATGATCGGCACGATCCGCTTGCCGATCTCCTTGTCGCGCAACAGTTCCTTGATGACGCGCACCAACGCCATCGTGGTCGCGACCTCCTGCTTGCCCGATCCCTTGCGGATCGGGTCGAGGGCGCTGATGTCCGGCACCGGCAGCGGTGCGGAGTCGGTGCGACGCGACGGCAGGAACCCGCCGAGCGCCTTGCGGCGCTGGAGCATGTACTGGATCTCGGGTGCGTCCGGGCCGGGGTGGTAGTACGGCGGCAGGTACGGGTCCTTCTCCAGCTCGGCGTCGGAGATCGGGATCCGCTGGAGGTCGCGGAACCGCTTGAGGTCGTCGAGGGTGAGCTTCTTCATCTGGTGCGTGGCGTTGCGGCCCTCGAAGTGCTTGCCGAGGGTGTAGCCCTTGATCGTGTGCGCCAGGATCACCGTCGGCTGGCCCTTGTGCGCCATCGCCGCCGCGTAGGCGGCGTAGATCTTGCGGTAGTCGTGGCCGCCGCGCTTGAGGTTCCAGATCTCCTGGTCGCTGAGGTTCTTGACCAGTTCCTTGGTGCGGGGGTCGCGGCCGAAGAAGTGCTCACGCACGTAGCCGCCGTCGTTCGCCTTGTAGGTCTGGTAGTCGCCGTCGGGCGTCTCGTTCATCAGGTTGACCAGGGCGCCGTCCTTGTCGGCGTGCAACAGGGCGTCCCACTCGCGGCCCCACACGACCTTGATGACGTTCCAGCCGGCGCCGCGGAAGAACGACTCCAGTTCCTGGATGATCTTGCCGTTGCCGCGCACCGGGCCGTCGAGGCGTTGGAGGTTGCAGTTGACGACGAACGTCAGGTTGTCGAGGCCCTCGGTGGCCGCGACGTGCGCCAGGCCCCGCGATTCCGGTTCGTCCATCTCGCCGTCGCCGAGGAACGCCCACACGTGCTGCTGCGAGGTGTCCTTGATGCCGCGGTCGTGCAGGTAGTGGTTGAACCGGGCCTGGTAGATGGCGTTCATCGGGCCCAGGCCCATTGACACCGTGGGGAATTCCCAGAAGTCGGGGAGCAGGCGCGGGTGCGGGTAGGAGGGCAGTCCGCCCTGCGGGTGGCTGGCCTCCTGGCGGAAGCCGTCCATCTGCTCGGCCGGGATCCGGCCCTCGAGGAACGCGCGGGCGTAGATGCCGGGGGAGGCGTGGCCCTGGACGAAGATGTGGTCGCCGCCGCCCGGGTGGTCCTTGCCGCGGAAGAAGTGGTTGAAGCCGACCTCGTACAGCGCCGCGGACGACGCGTAGGTCGAGATGTGGCCGCCGACGCCGACGCCGGGACGTTGCGCCCGGTGCACCATGATCGCGGCGTTCCACCGGATCCAGGCGCGGTAGCGGCGTTCGGTCTCCTCGTCGCCCGGGAACCACGGCTCGTTCTCGGTGGGGATGGTGTTGACGAAGTCGGTGGACGTCAGAGCGGGAATCGAGACGTGGTTCTCGCCGGCGCGCTCGAGCAGGCGCAGCATCAGGTAGCGCGCGCGGGCGGGACCCGACCGCTCCAGCAGATCGTCGAAGCTCTCGATCCATTCGCCGGTCTCGTCGGGATCGATGTCGGGAAGGTAGGACGCCACACCCTCACGGATGACACGCACACGGCCGTCGGCGCCGGGTGCGGGACCGGTTGTCGGGCGCGATAGCGGGTCCAGGGTCTGCTCGGACAACATTTGCTCCTCATCGCGGTGGACGCTCGGTGTGGCGTCCGTTCATCCACGCCGCCAACTGTGACGGCGACGCGGTCGGTTCATGATGGTGATCCACAACCAATCCTGCCAAACAGGTTCGCCTGTGGTGCGCGCGAGGCGCATTCGTCCACTGTCGAAATATTTGTTGGCCCGTTTCGGCCCGGTCAGCTTGCGCGAGAGGCGTCGACCATGTTCGCTTTCACTACCGATCAACACCGATCGGACGCTGGAGGTTCAGCCACAACGCTCGAGGAGGACACCACCGTGGTCGCCGCGGCCGACGCTCAGAACTACATCCAGAAACTGGGCATCACCCATGACATGGTTGTGCAGGAACTGGGTTGGGACGAGGACACCGACGACGATCTGCGGGGCGCGATCGAAGAGACCATCGGTGGCGAGCTCCTCGACGAGGACTCCGACGAGGTCATCGACGTCGTGCTGCTGTGGTGGCGGGACGGTGACGGCGACCTGGTCGACGCGCTGATGGACGCGATCGGCCCCCTCGCCGACGAGGGTTTCGTCTGGGTGCTCACCCCGAAGACCGGGCAGCCGGGGCACGTCGAACCCAGCGAGATCGCCGAGTCCGCGCCGACCGCGGGGTTGACGCAGACGTCCGCAGCGAATCTGGGATCCTGGTCGGGTAGCCGGCTGGTGCAGCCGAAGGCCCGTCCCGCCAAGCGCTGACCCGCGGCCCGGAACCACGGCACCACCACCGGCTGGGAGGGCGGCCCGCCGCCGTGCTCCACAGACCGTCGAGACCCGAGGAGTTCGTCATGCCGTTGGCCGTGGGCACCGTCGCGCCCGACTTCACGCTCAAGGACCAGAACAACCAGGACGTGTCGCTCTCCGGCTACCGGGGGCGCAAGAACGTCCTGATCGTGTTCTACCCGCTCGCGTTCACCGGGACCTGCCAGGGTGAGCTGTGCCGGGTGCGGGACACCCTCCCGACCTTCGAGAACGACGACACCGCCGTCGTCGCGATCTCGGTCGGGCCGCCGCCCACGCACAAGATCTGGTCCGCCGAACAGGGCTACACCTTCCCGCTGCTGTCCGACTTCTGGCCGCACGGCGAAGTCGCCCAGGCGTACGGGGTGTTCAACGAGAAGGCCGGCTACCCGAACCGCGGCACCTTCGTCGTCGACAAGGACGGCATCATCCGGTTCGCCGAGATGAACGGCCCCGGAGAGGCCCGTGACCAGGGAGCTTGGGAGAAAGCGCTCGCCGCGCTAGATTCCTGAGAGCAATTCGGCGGGCGGAGCTCCGTTCGCCGAGTTCCGGGCGTGTAGCTCAGTGGTAGAGCTCTGGTTTTACACACCAGCGGTCGGGGGTTCGAAACCCTCCGCGCCCACCGCCGCTTCGACAGGCGAGTCGTCAATCTCGCTGTCGGGCAGGGAAGGAGCCCCCACCTCGACGAGGCGGGGGCTCCTTTCGTTCCGCGGAGGTCAGGAGCCGAGCGGGAGGTTGAAGATGAAGTGCTCCGAGCCGAGCACGCCGAGGAGGCCGAAGTCCTCCGAGCCTGCCGAGCCGAACGGGTTCCCCTGCCGGTTCCAGTTGGTGCAGCCGACGGAGTCGAGCCGGTCCCCGGCCTCCATGTCGACGATGCGGTACTCGGCGGCGACACTGATGCCCTCGTAGCTCGGCGCATCGTCGCCGGCCTGGGTGAGGAAGAACTGGCAGTTCATGCTGTCGGTGATGCGCGAGTAGTACGACCCCGGCTCCATGTCGACGCCCGCCACGTAGGCGTGGCCGGTCGTGCCGGGAACACTCGTCGGGAGCGCGGCGGCGACGCCGGCGGTGCCGATGGTGAGGCCGACGGCGGCGATGGTGGCGCCGATGAATACAGCGGTTCTACGCACAGTGGTTCTCCTCGGGTTCACGGAGTGGGCCCGCACACGGTAATGGCTTCACGATGCTCCGGTGAGGAGATCGGCCAGTCGCCCGTGCCGTCCGCGTGCGTGGGCGTCGGTCGAGGTCGCGACCCCCCGGGTCACGGCCACCGCGGTGCCCGGCTACTTGTAGAACCCGTCGCGCAGGTTGATGCCGTGTTCGACCCACACCTTCAGTGCGGCGAGCATTCCGGTCCAGCCCTGGCAGTTGCCGAAGGCGTTCTTCGCGCCCTCTTCGGTGGGCTGCCAGGACGATTCGGTGATCGTGACGAGCGTTCGCGTGTCTCCGTCCACGGGCTCGAATTCGAACGTCGTGGTGGTCTTCCCGGTGTCGCCGGAGGTCGCGGTGCCCGCCCACTCGATGACGATGCGCCACGGCGGTCGAGCCTCGACGACCGTGACCGGGAACGCGCCCGGGAAGTCGTGGAAGTCCCAGGTGACCTCGGTGCCTGCGTCGAGGCGGCCGCGGGCACCGCCGGTGGTGAAGTACCTGGACAGCTGCTCGGGATCGGCGACCGCCTCGTACACCTCGGCGCAGGGGCGGGAGACGTGACCGGAAACGGTGAACGTGAGCTCGGTGAGGGCGGTCTGCTCAGACATGTTGTAATTTTACAACATGAATGCGGGCGGCGACGAGGTCTCGGACGACGACCGGGTCTTCAAGGCGTTGGCGTCGGGGACCCGGCGGCGGATGCTCGACGTCCTCAGGGCGGCGCCCTGCACGACCGGGGAACTGTGTGCGCAGTTCCCCGAACTCGACCGCACGACGGTGCTGCAACACCTTCGGGTGCTCGAGCGGGCCGCCCTGGTCACCGGACGCAAGGTCGGACGCGAACGGACACTCGCACTGGCGCCGCTGCCGATCAAGCGCATCCACGACCGCTGGATCGGCGACTACACCAGGGCTGCCGTCGAGCTGCTGCACCGACTCGACGGCGAGTGACGCCCCGCCCGGCCGGTGCAGCGCTACCCGCGAAAGGTCTTGCGGTACAGGGACGGTGGCACACCCAACCGGGACGCCATGTGCTGGCGCAGTGAGGTGGCGGTACCGAAACCGACGTCCGCGGCGACGGCGTCGACCGGGAGATCGGTGGTCTCGAGGAGCTGGCGTGCCCGGTCGACCCGGCGGGTGATCAGCCACCGCGCCGGAGTCGTACCGACCTCCTCGCCGAACCGGCGGGTGAACGTCCGCACGCTCATGTTCGCGTGCGCCGCCAGCCGCGACAGGGGGAGCGGCTCACCGAGTCGGTCCTGTGCCCAGTCGCGGGTCGCGGCCGTCGACCCGGCGGCACCGGACGGCACCGGCCGTTCGATGTACTGGGCCTGACCGCCGTCCCGCCACGCGGGCACCACGCATCGCTTCGCCACCCGGTTGGCCACCTCCGCGCCGTGGTCTCGGCGCACCAGGTGCAGGCACAGGTCGAGGCCGGACGCCACCCCCGCCGACGTCAGGACGTCGCCCTCGTCGACGAACAGGACGTTCGGATCGACCCGCACCCGGGGGAAGGTGCGCTGGAAATGCTCGGCGTGCATCCAGTGCGTCGTGGCGCGGCGGCCGTCCAGCAGCCCGGCCGCGGCGAGGACGTACGAGCCGATGCAGATCGACACCCACCGCGCGTCCGGTCGGACGCGGGACAACGCCGCGGCGAGGGGCGCAGGCAGGCGTCCCTCGTACGCCTCGTCGAGTGCGTGGGAGGCAGGCAGAACCACCGTGTCCGCGGTCGCGAGCAGGGCGGCGTCGTGGTCGACGGACACGGCGAAATCGGCGTCGGTGCGCACCGGCCTGCCGTCGACGGTGCAGGTCAGCACCTCGTACAGCGGCTCGTCGGCGGGACCGCGGGCACCGCCGAATACACGGGCCGGGATCCCGAGCTCGAGCGGGATCACCCCGTCCAGCGCGAGGACGACGACACGGTGGCGCATGGCTGGATTCTTTCACACATTGTCTTTTCGGCCACTGGTTCGGGGTGTGCGGTCCGGCCAGACTGGTCGCCGTGACTTCCGAACTCGCACCCGAACGCCGTCCCGAGCCGACGACGCGCCGGGTCCACCCGGCGTGGCCGGTCGCCGCGGTCGCGTTCCTCGCGCTCGTGGGTGCGGCCGCGTTCCGGGCGGCCCCGTCGATCCTGATCGATCCGCTCCACGAGGACTTCGGCTGGTCGCGCGCGGCGATCTCGTCGGCGGTGTCGGTGAACCTGGTGTTGTACGGGCTGACGGCGCCGTTCGCGGCGGCGCTGATGGAACGGTTCGGGCTGCGGCGGGTGGTGTCGGCGGCACTGTTGCTGGTGGCCGCCGGCAGCGGGCTCACGGTCCTGATGACCGCGCAGTGGCAGCTCGTCCTGCTGTGGGGTGTCCTCGTCGGCCTCGGCACCGGGTCGATGGCCCTCGCGTTCGTCGCCACCGTCGTCGACCGCTGGTTCGTCGCCCGCCGGGGTCTGGTCACCGGTGTCCTCACCGCCGGTGGCGCCGCCGGACAGCTGGTGTTCCTGCCGGTCCTCGCCGCGATCTCCGAACGGCACTCCTGGCAGACGGTCGCGCTGACCGTGTCGTTCGCGGCGCTGGCCGTCGTCCCGCCGGTGTTGCTGTTCCTGCGCGAGCGGCCCGCCGACCTCGGGACCGTCCCGTACGGCGCCGACCCCGATGCCGTCGCACCGGAACCCGCCGCGTCGGGCAGCGCGGTGGGGCGCGCGCTCACCGTGCTGGCATCCGCCGCCCGCACCCGCGTGTTCTGGCTGCTCGCGGGGACGTTCGCGATCTGTGGTGCCAGCACGAACGGCCTCGTCGGCACCCACTTCGTCCCCGCCGCCCACGACCACGGCATGCCCACCACCGCCGCGGCGAGCCTGCTCGCGGTTATCGGCATCTTCGACGTCGTCGGCACCATCGCGTCCGGCTGGTTCACCGATCGCTACGACTCCCGGAGGCTGCTCGGCGCGTACTACCTGCTGCGCGGCATCTCGCTGATCTTCCTGCCGATCCTGTTCGCCGACACCGTGCACCCGCCGATGATCGCGTTCGTGATCTTCTACGGACTCGACTGGGTCGCGACCGTACCGCCGACGGTGGCCCTGTGCCGTCGGCACTTCGGTGCCGACGCCCCGATCGTGTTCGGCTGGGTGCTCGCCTCGCACCAGATCGGCGCGGGCCTCGTCGCGTTCCTCGCGGGCCTGGTTCGCGACCGGCTCGGCGGCTACGACGCCGCGTTCTACGTCGCCGGTGGACTGTGTGCGGTCGCGGCGGTCATGTCCCTCGCGATCGCCGGTCGCACCCGCGAGCCGGCGACGGCGTGAGGGTCGTCGTCCGCGGAACCCCGACGTGCTGCTCGACGCCGACGCGCCCGGAGGGGTGTCTGTGACGGATTGTCGCGTATTTCCGATATGAAGGACGCGGTGGCCGCGTCAGCTGCCGCCGAATCGAACGGGGAGGAAATCATGGGAAGTCAACTGGTGCGGCGTGCGGGCGCTGCGGTGCTCGCCGCCGCCGGGGTGGGTACCGCGGTGATGGCCGGAGGGGGCGCCGTCGCGAACGCGGACCCCGCACCGCCGACGTCGACCACGATGACGTGTTCGAGCGCGAACCCGCTCTTCTGGGCGCCGTCGTTCACGTGGAACGTCCGTGCCGACTCGGGGGAGTCGCTCCGTCCGGGTGGCACCGAGCTGGAGCCGTCGATCCTGCTGAGCGGCGGAAACGAACTGCCCACCCCGCCGGGCGGACTGATCCCGAGCATCGGGCCGAACTGGTACGGCACCCGGGTCCTGGTCGACTGGCACAACGCGACCACCGGCCAGTCCGGGCGCAGCACAAGCGACGAGGCGGCCTGGCAGCAGAAGCCCGGAATCCCGGTCAACCGGACCTGGGCGGGAACCGGAACGGTGTCGTTCACCGTCACCGTCCAGACCGGTGCGGGATGGTGGTTCGTCAATCCGCAGAACGCCGTCTGCACGGGGACGATCTCCGTCGTGGACCGGTGACGATCCGAGTCGCCGAGGGATGAGACACCCGCCGGGCGTGCGGTCGTGACCGCACGCCCGGCGGGCGTTGTCGTGCCCGGCGACCGGTCGGTCCGGTGTCGCCCGGACGATGGTTGACGGTCGAATCATCCTGTCTCGGCGGTTGATTCGTCAGCGGTGACCCGTGCGGTGCCGGTGCCGATCGTGGGGGACGTCACAGCCGAAGTTCACCGTCGCGTCACCGGCGGCGCGGGGGAACTCTCTACCGTGGAAGGGGACCGAGCAGTCCGGTCGGCACGGATCTCGGTCCGTGGCACATGCGCAGTGTGCCGACGTACGACATGTCCGCCTGCCCACGGAGGTACCCATGGAACTCCTCGCAGCCCTGACCCTGATCGTCGCCCCGCTCGCCGTACTCGCCGTCTACATCACCGTGTGCGCGGTGTTCCTGCACGAACTGCGCAAACGCGAACGCCACCAGGGTCATCGGCCCGGGGATCGCCCGAAACCCGAAACGCCGCTCGCCTCGGTCCGCCCTCAGCCCTGCTCCGGGCCGAGTTCGTGGCGATCGAGAAAGTCCAGCGCCAGGTCCGCGACCTCCCGCCACCGCTCGTCGACGGTGAGGGAGTGCCCGCGGTCGGGCAGCACCGAGAACTCGGTGGCGCCGGTGTTGCGCCGCTGAATGTTGTACTCCGACCGCACGATCGCCTCGGGCACCATGCGGTCCGCACCGCCCGCGACCAGCAGCAGCGGTCCGCGGGCGGTGCGCGTGTCCACCTTCGCGGGACCGCCCGCGACGTTCGCCAGCGCCGCCTGGAACAGCGGTCGCGCCGGCCCGGGAACGGTGTGGGCCTCGAAGATCGCGTCCGACTCCTCCCGGGACACCGCGTTCGCGAACGTACGGTGGTACGTGTCGGGCGTGTGCGACCAGGTCTTCTTCCGCAGTCCGGGCCGGCTCAGGATCGGCGCGACGCTCTGCAACTGCGCGGACGGCACCCGGAAGACGCCCTTGAACTGGGCGGGCGCGATCGCGACCGCGCCGGCCACCAGGCGGTCGCCGAGCAGCTTCTGCACGATCAGCCCACCGAACGAGTGCCCGACCACCAGCGGCCTGCCCGGCAACGCCTCGACGACTCTCCGGTAGTGCTGCGCGATCTCGGCGAGCCCGACACCGGCCAGCTTCTCCGGGTGCTCGCGGGTGGCCGCGACGGTGTCGCCGTCCCCGGGCCACCCGGGCGCGATCGGGATGTACCCGCGGGCCGAGAACAGGTCCAGCCACGGCTGCCAGCTGCTCGTGTGCATCCACAGTCCGTGCACGAAGACGACGGGGCGCGGGTCGGACGACATCGGGTCTCCTCGGGTCGGGCACGGGCAACTCTTCGAGCGTAGAGCGCGCCGACGCCCGGAGCGTCGCTATCGTGGCGCGGTGCGTCTGATCACGATCATCCAGTCGTCCCCGTTCGTGCCGGTGTGGCTGCGGATCCTGCTCCTCCTCGCCGGTGGCGCCCGGGTGTGGGGTGCCGGGATCTACTCCGGATGCCATTTCGGCGGCAAGGACATTCGGATGGGCCTGGGCACCTTCGTCAACCGCGGCGTCCTGTTCGACGGCACGGCGCCGATCACCCTCGGCCGGCAGGTCGCGGTCGGGCACGGCGCGAAGTTCATCACCAGCACCCACGAGATCGGGCCCGCCGACGGGCGGGGAGCTCGCGTGTACCACCGGCCGATCACCGTCGGGGACGGCTGCTGGATCGGGGCCGGCGCGATCGTGCTGCCCGGGGTCACGATCGGGCCCGGCTGCATCGTCGGCGCCGGTGCCGTCGTCACCCGCGACTGCGACCCGAACGGTCTCTACGCCGGCAACCCGGCCCGGCGGGTGCGGGACCTCAGCGTGGAATCTGCGGCAGCGCGTCCTGGCAGCTGATCCCGGCGGCGTAGAGCACGAACGTCTCGGCGTCCCGGGCGTCGAATCCGCGGCCGCGCAACGAGGAGAGCGCGATCCGGTACCGGTTGCGGCGCGGCTGCGCCAGCGTGTCGCAGACCACCGCGGCGTGCTCGACGATCCGCTGATCGGACGCGCCGACGAGGGCAGGCACCTTCGTGCGAACGTCGGCGAGCAGATCCACCTGGGTCTCGCTCAGACCGGGTTCGGGGCCGGTCGGGTGTCCGGCCCAGGCCGCGACCAGCACGATGCCGGTGCCCGTGATCACGGCGAGTAGTTTTCTCACGATTTCCACAGATAGCAGCAGGTCGCCCGCGTGTACATGCTTGAAATCAGGGCACTTCTGTGTATTACGATTTCGTTACGGGGTGTTCACTATCCGGTCGCGAGGCCCTCGTTCGTGGTCCACTGCACGTTTCCCGTGCGCCCGGGAGCCCCGCGGGCGGTGGGCCGACCCCAGGCCGCCGCATCAGGCGCGCACCCACCCACAGTCGGGGGACACGTGCCATTCGACCGGCTCGTCGACGACCGTCAGCGCGTCGTCGCGCAGCCAGAACGTGGCGTTGGGGTCCCATCCGGCGAGGACGGTGGCACCGGCGCCGGACGGGAGCGTGATCGCCACCCCGGGCGTGGTCAGATAGCCGGTGACGGTCAGGTGCACGGCGTCGTGGTCGGCGGCGACCGCCACCCAGTCCGGGATCACCCAGTCTCGGTACTCGCCGGTGGTGTCGTACCAGACTGCGCGCCGCGACGCCGGGACCGCGAGCGGATACGCGGCCACGAGATGCGCCCAGTCCGCAGGCCCGCGGATCTCGTACACGCGCGGGGCGCCGTCGACCCGCACCGGCCGCACCCGGGCGCGGTCGTGGCCCCAGGAGTCCTCCTCGAGCAGCAGCTCCAGGGCACCGAGCCCCGGCCGTGCCCGGGTCGTGCTCACCGTCCCGCTCGGCTCCGGCGTCGACCACCACTCGCCGCCGGCACCCGAGTCGGGATCGGCCGCGAGCGAGTCCCGGAACCGGGCCTCCCAGTCGAGTGCGCGGTCGCGCCACCGGTCCAGGTCGTCGGCCGCGCGGCGGCGCAGCGGCGGCCGGTCCGCCCAGCCGTGATCGGGATGGAACGCCTCCACCGCGCGCTGGTCCCCGAGATCGACCGGCGCGTCCCACCATCCGCTGTGCGGTGACGCGACCACCGCCGCCGCGATCGGGCGCAGCAGCTCGATCACGTCCGGGCGGGCGAACAGCAGGTCCTCCTCGTCCGGCGGCTGCCAGTACCGCGCGAAGTCCACCGCCGCCGCGACCGAGTCGAGCAGTGCGGCCTCCGGCAGCGCGGCGATCTCCCGGGCGTCGACCCGGCCGAGGACGTCGAGCGCGTCGCGGGGGGACCGTGGCCACGCGAGATGGGCGACGGGCGCCTCGACACCACACCGGTGCCCGAGGTTCGCGCAGAAGTACCGCCCGCGGGGCGAGGCCAGCAGCCGGGAGATCGCCTGCACGGTCACTTCTTTCGCTTGCTCGCCTTGTTCTTCTTGCGGCCGCGGGCCCGGCGCGGGCCCGCGGCCGTGGTGGTCGCGGCCGCTGCCGCGGTGGCGGACGCCGGAGCCGGCAACGACCGCTCCGCCTGCCTGCGCAGGCTGTCCATGAGTTCGGGGGAGCGGAGCAGGAACGTCGCCTCCTGCAGCGCCGTGTACCGCTCGAGGGAGATCAACACGGCCTGGTCACGTTTGCCGGTGATCGCGACCGCGATCGTGGCGTCGTTGACCTCGCGGACGAGGGACCCCAACCGCTTGCGCGCGGACTTCACCGTGGTCGCTGACACCGCCGTCGACTCCATTCGCTCCTCAACCAACCGTCTTCGTACTGGCAGAACGCATCCTCGCATCACCGGGCGGGAATCGGGCGCGGACACGGCCGTCGGGTGGCCACCCGGCCCGCACCTCGTGGTTGATAGAACTACCGGTGTGACACGACCCAGGACCTCGGCACGCGCGACCGGCATCGTCCTCGGGTACGTGGCCGACCGGACGTTCGCCGACCCGGCGCGCCGCCATCCCGTCGCCGGCTTCGGTCGCGGTGCCGCCGCACTCGAACGGGTGACCCACCGCGACTCCCGGCTCGCGGGCGCCGCGCACACCGGGCTGCTCGTCGCAGTCGTCGTCGCCGGCACCGCGGTCGCGTCCCGCACGGCCGGCCGGCTCGGCTGGATGGGGGAGACGACGGCCGTCGCGGCCGCGACGTGGACCGCGCTCGGCGGAACATCCCTGACGCGGGTCGCGGCGCGGATGGCCGACCGCCTCACCGCGGACGACCTCGACGGCGCGCGGGCGCTGGTGCCGTCGCTGTGCGGACGGGATCCCGACTCCCTCGACGCGGCCGGAATCGCCCGCGCCACCGTCGAATCCGTCGCCGAGAACACCTCCGACGCGACCGTCGCGCCGCTGGTGTGGGCGGCCGTCGCCGGCGCTCCGGGCGCCCTCGGCTACCGCGCGATCAACACCCTCGACGCGATGATCGGCTACCGGTCCCCGCGCTACCTGCACTTCGGCTGGGCGGCGGCCCGCCTCGACGACCTGGTCAACCTCGTGCCCGCCCGGGTCACCGGGCTGCTCGCGGTCGCGGCCGCCCCGACCGTCGGGGGTGCCCCGTCGGCGGCGGTGCGGGCGTGGCGGCGGGACGCGGCCGCGCACCCGAGCCCGAACGCCGGCGTCGCGGAGGCGTCGATGGCCGGAGCGCTCGGGGTGCGGCTCGGCGGCCGTACCGAGTACCCGCACGGGGTCGAGGAGCGGCCGGTGCTCGGGGACGGACCCGCCCCGCGGGTCACCGACATCGCGCGGGCCGCGCGCCTGTCGTCGGCGGTGCAGGCGGGTGCGGCGGTCGGGTCAGCGGTGCTTGCCGTAGCGATCGGCGAGCTTCGCCTCCGTCGCCGTCATCGCCGCCGGACCGGCGGGCACTGACCGTCCGAACCGGCGGCGCGGCGGGAGGATGTCGTCGTCGGCGACCCCGGGTTCGGCCGGAGCCACGTCCGGGGTCGGAGCCGGGGTGGCCGCCGAGGTGTCCGGGGCGGCGGCAGCGGTGGCCTCCCGGACTTCGCGGTCGCGGCGCCGCTCGCGCAGCTCCGCCCGCACGAAGTAGGCGAGCCCGAGTGGCGCCATGATCCCGAACGCCAGCCACTGCAACCCGTACGACAGGTACGGCCCGGCGTCGAGCTGCGGCAGCGGAATCGGCGTCAGCGCACCCGGCTGCCCCTCGGCGAGCTGGAACCAGCCGTCGACCAGTGGCAGCCCGACCGTCGCACCCACCTGGCCGGCGTCGACGAAGTACACCTGCGTGACGCCGTTCTCGACGATCGGGTCCTTGCCGGCGACCGTGCCCTCCGAGGCCCGGGCGCGGGCGGTGACGGTGACCTCCCCGGCGGGCGACGGCTCGATCGTCGGGGGCAGGGTGCCCTGTACCGGGCGCACGTAGCCGCGGTTGACCAGGACCACCGGACCGCTCGACAGTCGCATCGGGGTCAGCACCTCGTATGCGGGGTCGCCTTCGATCGAACGCAGCCGCACCAGCACCTGCTGGTCGGGCAGGTACGTGCCGGTCGCGGTGACCTGCCGCCACTCGTCGTCGGCCGCGAGCGGACCCGACGCGGGCAGGATCGTCCCGATCGGCACCGGGTCCGCGTTCACGGACTGCTCGATCAGCGTGTTGCGGTGCTCGGTGTTGGTGTTCTTCCCGAGCTGCCACGGCGCGAGCACGGTGAAGCACATGAACGCGAAGGCGGCGACGACGGCGGCCAGCACCAGCCAGCCCGGACGCAGCAGAAACTTCAGCCTTCGCACGACACCACGGTACTGGGCCGGAGCGGGGGCGCCGAAATGTCCGTGCGCGGGATCACAGGTGCTCGCGAACCCAGTCCAGCAGGCCCGGCACCGCCGCCTCGATCTGCTCGCGCACCAGCTCGAAGTCGCGGGTGCCGCCGTAGTACGGGTCCGGCACCGAGTCGCCGTCCGCGTCCGGGTCGAAACTGCGCAGCAGCCGCCGCCGCTCGGTCGGCACCCCGAGGCGCGCGAGGGTGCGGTCGTGACCGGTGTCGAGGGCGACGACGAGGTCGGCGTCCAGGTGGTCGCGGCCGACGTGTGCGGCCCGGTGTCCGATCGGGTAGCCGTGCGCCCGCAGCACCGCGGTCGTGCGGTGGTCGGCCTCGTCGCCGACGTGCCAGTCCCCGGTGCCCGCGCTCGACACCCGGACGTCGCCCTCCAGACCGGCCTCGATCAGGTGCCCGAGCAGGATCTTCTCCGCCATCGGGGAGCGGCAGATGTTGCCGGTGCAGACGAACGTGATGTGCAGCGGCACCCGGTCAGCGCGCATGCAGGATCGCCTCCAGTTCGGCGACCGTCGCGGCCGACCAGGCGGCGTCGGCGGCCTCGGACTCGGCGCCGTACCCCCAGTGCACGAACACCGTCGGGATGCCCCACCGGGCGGCGCCGTGCACGTCGTGGACCCGGTCACCGACCATCACGACACCGGTGGTGCCGCCGGCGACGGGCTCGATCCCGAGCCCGCGCAGCGCGTGCTCGATCACGTCGGCCTTCGCCCGGCGGGTGCCGTCCGCGGACGCGCCCGCGATCGCCTCGAAATGGTCGGCCAGACCGAAGTGCTCGAGAATCCGGATCGCGAACCGCTCCGACTTCGACGTCGCGACCGCCAGCCGGGTGTCCGGCCCGGACAGGGTGGTGAGCAGATCCGCGATCCCGGCGAACACCTCGTTCTCGGCCCACCCGACCCGGTCGTACCGGTCGAAGTAGGCGTCCAGGGCCCGGTCGGCGGTCGCGTCGTCGAGTCCGAGCCCACGCAGTGTGTCGGCCATCGGCGGGCCGAGGATCAGCTGGGCCAGGTCGCCGTCGGGTTCGGGTTCACCGACGGACGCCAGCGCGTGCCGGAATCCGGTGACGATGCCGGGCGCGGAATCGGTGAGGGTGCCGTCGAGGTCGAACAGGGTGATCGCGGGGGAACTCACCCGTCCATCCTGCCTGGCGGTCCGGACCCGCCCGACGCCGCCATAGACTGCCCGTCGTGGACACCCGAGCATCCGACGGCATCGACCTGCGCCACCACGGCGACGTCGACGCCGTGGACGGCCTGCTCGACTTCGCGGTGAACGTCCGCGGCGACGGCCCGCCGGACTGGCTCGCGGCCCGCCTCGCCGCGGCACTGCCGACCCTCGGCCGGTATCCGTCGGCGGCCGCGGAACTCGCCGCGCGGCAGCAGGTCGCGGACCGGCACGGGCGCCACCCCGACGAGGTGCTGCTGCTCTCGGGTGGTGCCGAGGGGTTCGCGATGCTGCCGCGCCTGCGATCACGACTGGCCGCCCTGATCCATCCGTCGTTCACCGAACCCGAGTGGGCCCTGCGTCAGGCCGCCGTGCCCGTGCACCGGGTGGTGCTGCCGCCGCCGTACCGGCTCGACCCCGCCGCGGTCCCCGCGGCCGCGGATCTGGTGGTGCTCGGCAACCCGACCAACCCGACGTCGGTGCTGCATCCCGCCGCGGACGTCCTCGCGATGCGCCGTGAGGGTCGAATCCTGGTGGTGGACGAGGCCTTCGGTGACGCGGTGCCGGGGGAGCCGGAGTCGCTGGCCGGCCGGTCGCTGCCCGACGTGCTGGTGCTGCGGTCCCTGACGAAGACGTTCGCGCTCGCCGGGCTGCGCTGCGGGTACGTCCTCGGCCCCCCGGACCTGCTGGCGCGCCTGCAGGTCGGTCGGGCGCACTGGCCGCTGGGCAGCCTCCAGCTCGAGGCGATCCGGGCGTGCAGCGAACCGGCCGCCGTCGCGTGGGCCGAGCGGGAGGCGGAGACCATCGCGTGCGAACGCGCCGCGATGGTCGAGCTGCTCGCCGCGGCCGGTGTGCCGGTGGTCGGCCCGGCCCGGGCGCCGTTCCTGCTGCTGCGCGTCCCCGACGCCGACCTCGTCCGAAAGAAGCTGCAGGAGAAGGGGATCGCGGTTCGTCGCTGCGACACCTTCCCCGGGCTGGACCCGAACCACGTCCGGGTCGCCGTCCGGGCCGCCGAACCGGCCCGGGTCCTGGTGACCGCCCTGAGAGAGGTGCTGGCATGAGTGTTGCCCTGTCCGAGGTGATCTCGGTCCTCGAGGAGGCGTACCCGCCGGCGCTGGCCGCCGGCTGGGATTCCGTCGGCCTGGTGTGCGGCGACCCCGCCGACCCGGCCGACCGGGTGATGGTCGCCGTCGACGCGACCGCCGCCGTCGTCGACGACGCCCTCGCGTGGGGAGCGCAGCTGCTGCTCGTCCACCACCCGCTGCTGCTGCGCGGCGTCGACACCGTCGGCGCCCACACCCCGAAGGGGGCGCTGCTGCACCGGCTCATCCGCGGCGGCTGCGCCCTCTACACCGCGCACACCAACGCCGACTCCGCCGAGCCGGGTGTGTCCGACGCGCTCGCGCACGCGCTCGGGCTGACCGTGACCGGGCCGCTCGACCCGGCACCGGCCGAGCCCCTGGACAAGTGGGTGGTGACGGTCCCCGAGACCGGCACCGCGGCCGTCCGCGACGCCCTGTTCGCCGCCGGGGCCGGCGAGGTCGGGGCCTACAGCTGTTGCAGCTGGACCGTGTCCGGCACCGGCCAGTTCCTGCCCGGTGCGGGCGCCGACCCGGCGGTCGGGGCGGTGGGACGGATCGAGCAGGTCCGCGAGGACCGCGTCGAGGTCGTCGCCCGCCGGTCGCTGCGGTCGCGGGTGCTGGCCGCGTTGCGCGCCGCCCACCCGTACGAGGAGCCCGCGTTCGACGTCCTCGAGCTCGCCGACACCGGATCCGCCCTCGGCATCGGCCGGGTCGGAACGCTGGACCCGCCGCAGACCCTGCGCGCGTTCACCGAGCGGGTGCGCCGAGCGCTGCCGGAGACCGCGTGGGGTGTCCGGGCCGCAGGCGATCCCGACACGGTGGTGCGGACCGTCGCGGTGTGCGGCGGGTCCGGTGACTCCCTGCTCGGGGCCGCGCGGGCCCGCGGCGTCGATGCCTACGTCACCGCCGACCTGCGGCATCACCCCGCCGACGAGCACCTGCGCGGCGGCGGGCCGGTGCTCGTCGACGTCGCGCACTGGGCCAGCGAGCAGCCGTGGTGCGCGCAGGCCCTCGGCGTGCTCGAGGCCCGGTTCGGGCACGTCGACGGCTGGGCCGGGGCCGTCTCCACCGTCCGCACCGACCCCTGGACGCTGGGCGGCTGACACGCCGCCGGGCGGGGCGGCCGAACCCGTTCGGGGTGGGTGGTTGCGGGCGGTACGGTATGCGGTACCCACACCCTCGAGAACCACCAGCAGGAGCCGCACGCGTGAACGTCGAACCCCGGATCCAGGCCAAGCTGCTCGACCTCGCCGCGGTCGACACCGAGCTGACCCGGATCGCGCACCGCCGGCGCTCCCTTCCCGAGCAGGAGGAGGTGCAGCGCCTCGAATCCGACCGGGTGGGACGCAAGGACGCCGCGGTGGCGGTCCAGATCGTCCTCGACGACCTCGACCGCGACATCGCCAAGCTCGAGGCGGAAATCGACGCGGTCCGCAAGCGCGAGGACCGGGACCGGCAGCTGCTCCAGAGCGGCAGTGTCGGCGCCAAGCAGCTCACCGAGCTCGAGCACGAACTGACCAGCCTCACCCGTCGTCAGGGGGTGCTCGAGGAGGACCTGCTCGAGGTGATGGAGCGGCGCGAGGCCACCCAGGGCGACTACGAGCGGGCCGGCGCCGAGGTCGACCAGATCGACGACGTGCTCGTCGACGCGACCCGCAGGCGCGACGACGCGCTCGCCGACCTCGACACCGCGCAGCAGCGCTGCGAAACGGACCGGGCCGCGCTGGTCGAGCAGTTCCCCGCCGACCTCCTCGCCGTCTACGACCGGCAGCGTGCCGGCGGGGGCGTCGGCGCGGCGCTGCTGCAGGCCCGCCGCTGCGGCGCCTGCCGGATCGAGATCGACCGCGGCGAGATCGCGCGGATCCAGGCCACCGCACCCGATGTCGTGGTCCGGTGCCCCGAATGCAGCGCAATCATGGTGCGCACCAAGGAATCCGGTCTGTGACCGAACCGGCGGGTCGCTCCGCGGGTTCCCCTCGTGTCGTCGTCGAGGCGGACGGGGGATCGCGCGGCAATCCCGGCCCGGCCGGCTACGGCGCCGTCGTCTTCGACGCCGACCGTGACCGGGTGCTCGCCGAGCGGAGCGAGGACATCGGCATCGCGACGAACAACGTCGCCGAATACAACGGGCTGATCGCCGGGCTGACCGCCGCCGCCGACGTCGGGGCCCGCGTCGTCGACGTCCGCATGGACTCCAAGCTCGTCGTCGAGCAGATGTCGGGGCGCTGGAAGGTCAAGCACCCGGACATGATTCCGCTCGCCCGCCGCGCCAGGGAGCTGGCCGAGGGCTTCGACGACGTCAGCTACACCTGGATCCCGCGCGCCCAGAACGCGCACGCCGACCGGCTCGCCAACGAGGCGATGGACGGCGCCGCCGGTGAACCCGCCGACATTCCCGAGGTGGCGCCCGTGCCGGCGGCCGCCGCGGTGGTGGCCGAGAAGACCCCCGACGCGCCCGGCTGGACCGGCGCGATCGGCAAGCCGACCCGGCTGCTGCTGCTGCGGCACGGACAGACCGCGCTGTCGGTCGAGCGTCGCTACTCCGGTCGCGGCAACCCGGATCTGACCGACGTCGGGCGGGCGCAGGCGGCCGCGGCCGCCGCCCGGCTCGGCGCCCGCGGCGGCATCGCGGCCGTGGTGTCGTCACCGCTGGGCCGGGCCCGGCAGACCGCGCAGGCCGCCGCCGACGCACTGGGGCTCGAGGTCGTCGTGCACGAGGGCCTCACCGAGACCGACTTCGGCGCCTGGGAGGGGATGACGTTCCGGGAGGCCGGGGAGCGCGACCCCGACCTGCACCGTCGCTGGCTCGGCGACACCTCCGTGCCGCCGCCCGGTGGCGAGAGCTTCGACGAGGTCCGTCGTCGCGTCGAATCGGTCCGCGCCGACCTCACCCGCGACTTCCCGGGCCGGAACGTGCTGGTGGTCTCGCACGTCACCCCGATCAAGACACTGCTGCAGCTGGCGCTCGAGGTCGGGCCGTCGATCCTGTACCGGCTGCACCTGGACCTCGCGTCGCTGTCGATCGCCGAGTTCTACCCGGACGGCGGCGCCTCGGTCCGCCTGGTCAACGACACCTCGCACCTGTGATTCGGCGCCGCGGCCGGTGAGTGGTTCCGCCCCGCCCGGGGTGAAACCACGCACAGGTGCGGAGGAAATTCCTTAGCTGAGTTAAGATGCTCGGCGTGACCCTGCTGCTGACCTGCCGACGCTACGTCGACAACTGTCTGCAGTCGAGCGCCGTCTGTCTCCGCTGACCTCTCCCCGGTCGACGCACGTCCCGGGACGGCCGCCCGCCGCGGCCGCGGATTCCACTCCGAACGTCAGCCTCCCTCGCGCACCCACGCCGCACGGCGTGGCCCCTCGTGCGCGCCCCCAGAAAGGTCCGTCGAATGTCGGCCCCCTCCCGCGCCCGTACCGGGCGCCGCCTGCCCGCCTGGGCAACCTCCTTCGGCACCCAGATCGTCATCGGCCTCGTCGCCGGCGTCCTGATCGGCCTGATCGCCCGCTCGATGCCCAAGGCGGGCGACGGCAACCCGAACTGGCTGGTCGGCACGATCACCACGATCGGGTCCAGCTACGTCGGGCTGCTCACCGTCGCGGTCATCCCGCTCGTGTTCACCGCGATCGTCAGCTCGATCGCCAACCTCCGGCAGGTCGCGAACGCCGCGCGCCTGGCCGTCCAGACCCTGCTCTGGTTCGCGATCACGGCGCTGATCGCCGTCGTCATCGGCATCGTCGTCGGGCTGATCGTCCAGCCCGGCGCACACACCGGCGTCGCCGCTACCGCCGCCGCCGAACCGAAGTCGTCGGGCTCGTGGTGGGCGTTCCTCACCGGCCTGGTGCCGCAGAACTTCCTCGCGCTCGGCGCCAAGACCACGGTCACGAACGGCGTCGCCAGCACCTCGCTGAGCTTCAACGTGCTGCAGCTGCTCGTGATCGCGATCGCGATCGGTGTCGCCGCGCTGAAGGTGGGGGAGAAGGCGCAGCCGTTCCTGACCTTCAACGCCGCGCTGCTGGCGATCGTGCAGAAGGTGCTGTGGTGGATCATCCGGCTCGCCCCGATCGGGACCGCCGCGCTGATCGCGAAGGCCGTCGCCACCTACGGCTGGGACGCGCTCGGCCAGCTGGGCTGGTTCACCGCCGCCATCTACCTGGGGCTGGCCCTGGTGTTCTTCGTCGTGTACCCGATCATCATTCGCGTGCACGGGCTCTCGGTGCGCCGCTTCTTCTCCGGCGTGTGGCCGGCCACCCAGCTCGGCTTCGTCTCCCGCTCGTCGATCGGCACCCTCCCGCTGACCGAGCGGGTCACCGAACGCAACCTCGGCGTGCCGCGGGAGTACGCGTCGTTCGCGGTGCCGCTCGGTGCGACCACCAAGATGGACGGCTGCGCCGCGATCTACCCGGCGATCGCCGCGATCTTCGTCGCCGAGTTCTACGGACTGGACCTGAGCCTGACCGACTACCTGCTGATCGTCGTGGTCGCCGTGATCGGCTCCGCCGCCACCGCGGGCACCACCGGCGCGACGGTGATGCTCACGCTGACCCTCTCCACGCTCGGCCTGCCGCTCGCCGGTGTCGGTCTGCTGCTCGCGGTCGAGCCGATCGTCGACATGGGCCGGACCGCGGTCAACGTCACCGGTCAGGCGCTGGTCCCGACCATCGTCGCCAAGCGGGAGGGCATCCTCGACGAGACGCTGTACGACGCGGATCGCAACGGGGACCCGTTCGCCGACGAACCGGCCGACGAACCGGAGACCCGGGAGGCCGGGACCGGCGACGCGACGGACACCGAGCGGGTCGCCGTCACCGTCTGACGCCCCTCACCGGGTCACCAGCCACAGCGCGGCGGTGCCGCCGACCAGTGTCGGCGGCACCGTCGCCAGGCCGAGCGCCGTGAACGTGCCCAGCCGCGGGGGAGTGTCCGCGCGGGCCGCGACCCGCCGCCAGAGCATCGTCGCCAGCGAGCCGGTGTAGGTGAGGTTCGGCCCGACGTTCACGCCGATCAGCACCGCGAGCACGAGCGGTGCGGGAGCAGCCGGGCCGAGCGCGGCGAGCAGGAGCAGCGTCGCCGGCAGGTTGTTGACCAGGTTCGCGGCGATGGCGGCGAGGGCGGCGGTGCCCAACAGCGCCGGAAAGCTCGTGGCGGACGGCAGGAGGTCCCCGAGCCGGTCCGCGACCGCGCCGCCGGTCAGCGGCGAGACGACGACACCCAGCGCGAGCACGAACACCACGAAGTAGGGGTCGGCGGCGACCAGGAGGTTGCGAGGCCGGGTCCGGCCGTCGCGCAGGGCCGGGACCGCCAGGGCGAGCGCGCCGGCGACCGCCGCCCAGACCGGTTCCACCCCGACGACTCCGGATCCGGCGAAACCGAGCAGCGTCGCCGCCAGCACGCCGAGGGCCCACCGCGGGGCCGGGACGGACCGCGGGACCCGCGACCCGGCGACCGGTACCGGCGGCGCGGCCAGGTCGCGCGCGAACCACAGTCGCAGTACGGCGAACTCGACCGCCACCACGACCAGCCACGGCAGCGCCATGATCGCGGTGAAGTGGGCGAACCCGAGCCCGGTCGCCGTGAACGCGAGCAGATTGGTCAGGTTCGACACCGGCATCAGCAGGGACGCCGAGTTCGCCAGGTGCGCGGCGGCGTAGCCCGACGGGCGGGTCGAGGTGCCGAGGGCGGTCGCGGTGGCCAGCACCGCCGGGGTCAGCAGCACCACCGTCGCGTCGAGGCTCAGTGCGGCGGTCGTCACGGTGCAGGCGACGAAGCTCAGTGCGAAGAGGCGGCGCGGACGTCCCGCGGAGCCCGACCGCAGGAGGCCGGCGATCCAGCGGAACACCCCGTGCGCATCGGCGAGATGCGCGAGCACGAGGATCGCGGCCAGGAACAGGACCGTCGGTCCGAGGTCGTGCAGGACGTCGACGACCTCGTCGGGGGAGACCGCACCGACCGCGACCAGCAGTGCCGCCGCGGGCGCCGCGACCACCACCTCGGGCAGGCCGTGCGGCCGGACGATCGCCGCCGCGAGCACCAGTCCGACCAGCGCGGCCGCAAGGACGATCACGGGCCGAGTATGTCAGCCCCCGTCACACCAGTTTCCGCAAGGTCCGCAGGTTGCGGTTCGTCGTGGTGGACCGGTACTTCGCCTTTCCGGACAGCTTGCCGAACGGACTCGTCAGCGTCTCACCACGTTCGACGTGCCAGTACAGGACGCCGTCGCCGAGTCGGATCTCCTCGGCGCCGAGTGCGAGACCGATGGCCGCGCCGTACATCTCGTCGAGCACCCGAGGGTCGGAGGAGAGCAGCACGTACGGGTGCCAGCCGTCGCGGTCGGCCTCGAACGGGAAGTCGTCGACGATCCGAGCCAGCGTCGGCTGGTCGACGAGCACGATCCACGCCTCGTACCCGAACCGCTCCCGCAGCGCCGCCTCGATGTCCGACTTGACGGCCGCGGTGTCGGTGCGGTCGGAGTCGAACAGGACGTTGCCCGACGCGAGAACCGTCTTCACGTTCGCGAACCCCGCGCCCGCGATCGTCTCCTTCAGGTCGGCCATCTTGATGGTGATTCCGTTGACGTTCACGCCCCGCAACAGGGCCACGTACCGTGCCATTTCGCCGACTCTAGTGTCCGCCGAGTAGTCTGTACCCCGCGGACGAGTTGGTCGGGCGGCCGCGGCGTGGGGAACCGCGCGCCCCGCGCGCGCAGGCCCGGTGCCGAGGAAAGTCCGGACTCCACAGAGCAGGGCGGTTGCTAACGGCAACCCGGGGTGACCCGCGGGACAGTGCCACAGAAAACAGACCGCCGGCGCGCGAGCGTCGGTGAGGGTGAAACGGTGCGGTAAGAGCGCACCAGCATCCCGGGTGACCGGGATGGCTAGGTAAACCCCGCCCGGAGCAAGGTCGAAGGCCGCACTCGTACGAGTGCGGCTGCGCAGGTGTTCGAGGGCTGCTCGCCCGAGCCTGCGGGTGGACCGCTCGAGGTACCCGGCGACGGTGTGCCCAGATGGATGGTCGCCGCCCGGCGCTTCGCGCCGGGGACAGGATCCGGCTTACAGACCAACTCGTCCGCCCCGAACTCACTGCCCTCGAGGCGACGCGGCTCCTGACACGAGACGGCCCCCGACACGACAATGCCCCCGGTCCGGACGGATCGGGGGCATGTCAGTCGACGCCGGGTCAGACCGGGTTCACGACCAGGAGGGTCGCCCACTGCTTCGCCTTCTCGTCACCGAGGTGGGGAAGCAGTGCGTCGTAGAGAAGGTAGGACATGGGCTCCATGCGGGGTGGTTCTCCGTTCACAGGTCGTCGCGGCGCAGCGATCCAGGACAGATCAAAAGGCCACGGTGCGCCGAAGGGGGAAATCGACGAACCGCGGCCCGCTGCGGCGTAAGAATCTCATGCTTGTCACTTCTGCTCAAGCGGTGTCCCGGAATTGGTTTCACCCGTGACCGGAATTCACACGTTCGACACCCGACGGCGGGCCGCGCGATGGCGCACACTGAAGCCATGAGCGACGACGAACAGTGGTACTACTGCGTGGCGGACGGCTCGGTGCGGCAGGGCAAGGAGTCGCGGGGACTGGACCGGATGGGGCCGTACCCGGACCGGGCGACCGCGCAGCGGGCACTCGAGATCGCGGCCGAACGCAACCGCGCCGCCGACCAGGCGGACCGCGACTGGAACGACTGACGGGTGCCCGGCCGCGTGTCCTAGGCTCGGGTCGTGGACACCCGAATCTCGGCCCGTGGCATCGATTTCGAAGCGGTCCGGGCGGCGTTCTCGCTGTCCGGTGAGTTCCCGCCGGCCGCGCTGGCCGAGGCGGACGCCGCCCTCGACCGATTCGCCGCCGAGCGGGCCGACCGTACCGACCTGCCGCTCGTGACGATCGATCCGCCGACGTCGATGGACCTCGACCAGGCGGTGCACCTGGAGCGGACCGCGACCGGTTTCGTCGTGCACTACGCGATCGCGGACGTCGCGGCGGTCGTGCAGCCGGGCGGTCGCCTCGACGCCGAGACCCGCCGCCGGGGCCAGACCTACTACCTGCCGGACGGGTCGCTGCCGCTGCACCCGCGCGTGCTGTCCGAGGACGCGGCGAGTCTGCTGCCGGGCCGGGTGCGTCCCGCCGCGCTGTGGCGGATCGAGCTCGACGACCGCGCCGAACCGATGACGTTCGGGGTGACCCGGGCGCTGGTGCGCTCGGTGGCGCGTTTCGATTACGGGGGAGTGCAGGCGGATTCGGACGCGGGGAGGCTGCATCCGTCGATCGCCGCCCTGCCCGAGTTCGGTCGGCTGCGGCTGGCCTCCGCGCTGGACCGCGGCGCGATCGAGCTGAAGCTGCCCGAGCAGGAGGTCGTCGCGGACGGCGCCGGGTGGCGGCTCGCGATCGCGCCCCGGACCGAGGTCGACGACTGGAACGCCGAGGTGTCGTTGCTGACCGGGATGTGCGCGGCGCGTCTGATGCTCGGCGCCGGGATCGGGCTGCTGCGTACCCTCCCGCCCGCATCGGGCGAGGCGGTGCAGGCGCTGCGCCGCACCGCGCGGGCGTTGGACGTGCGCTGGCCCGAGGAGACGCCGGTCGGTGCGCTGCTCGCCGGCCTCGAACCGAACACCCCGGACACCCTGGTGATGATGAGCGAGGCGACCACCCTGCTCCGCGGTGCCGACTACGCCGCGTTCGACGGGACGGCACCGGCGTTGACGGTGCACGCCGGGATCGGGGCGCCGTACGCCCACGTGACCGCGCCGCTGCGTCGGCTCTCGGATCGGTTCAGCACCGAGGTCTGCCTCGCGGTGACCGCGGGAAGCGAAGTGCCGCAGTGGGTTCGCGACGTCCTGCCGATGCTGCCGGAGCTGATGCGCGGCTCCGACTCGCTGGCCGCGAAGGTCGACCGGGCGTGCGTGGACCTCACCGAGGCGAGCGTGCTCGCCGAACGCGTGGGCGAGCGGTTCGACGCGATCGTGCTCCGCGGAGCCAACGGCAAGCGGGACGCCGAGGTGTTCGTGGCGGATCCGGCGGTGATCGCGAAGTGTTCCGGCAATCCGCCCGAGGGGAACCGGTTGTCGGTGCGCCTCGCCGAGGCCGACGTCGACGCCCGGTCGGTGCGGTTCGCCTACGACTCGTGAGTCACAGCTCGCGGGCGCGGACGGTGCGGAGGGCGCCGCGGGCCGCGCCGGTCGCGCGCTCCTGCACCGATTCCTCGACGGCGGCGATCACCCCGTAGGTGAAGGTGTCCTCGCCCGCGGCCCGGGCCCGGTCGGCGGCGACGAGCACCTGTCCGCGTGCCACCACCGCGTCCTGGTACTCGCCGAGCACCGTTTGCAGGTCCTCGGCCGCCCGCGCGACCTTCGACGCTCGCGGGCGGGAGGGGGCCAGCGCCTCGCCGGCGTAGCGCAGTGCCTTCGCGCGCTTGCGGAGCGTGTGCAATGCCTCCGGCGGGCCCGGCTCACCGCCTCCGCCGCGCAGCCCCGCGGCCCGCGCGGCGCGCAGTACCCGGCGGTGAGCGCGCCGGGTGCTGCGGGCGACCTTCCGGTCCTTCACGGGTCGCGAGCACAGCGCGTTCAGGGCGGTCACCAGGTCGTGGAACCGCGGGTCCGCGAGGACCATGACCGCGTTCGTGTGGGCGGCCCGGTACTCCTCACGATGCGCGGTGACGAGGCGGTACCGCACCGGGCCGCGGACGAGGTCCGGAGGCTGCGCGTCGAGCTCCTCTGCGAACCGGGCCGCTAGGACCTCCTGGTCGCGTGCGCGGCCCAAAACGGTGCCGAGCCATCGCAGCTCGGACCGAACGGGGGCCGCCTCCGCCTTCGGGAAGATCGACGTGTAGGTGCCGAGGACGCTGCGCAGCCGCCGGGCCGCGACCCGCATCTGGTGCACGGCGTCGGGCTCGTCCGCCCGGACCGCATCGGTCAGCCCCGTCAATCGGTCCCGATATCCGCGGACCGACCGCAGCACCGCCTCGGTGTCCGCCTCGCGGCGTCGCCTGCCCATGTCTCAGGTCTACCCCACGCGGTCGGTGGGCGCATCGTGGGCGGGTGGCGGCCGGAACCGGTCGGTCGCCTCGATCAGGTGATGGGTGATGCCCGGCTCGACGGCCGCGTGCCCGGCGTCGTCGACGAGGTGCAGTTGCGCCGACGGCCACGCCCGGTGCAGCGCCCACGCCGTCGTCGGCGGGCACACCACGTCGTACCGGCCCTGCACGATCACCGCCGGGATGTGCGCGATCGCGTCGATGCCGTCGAGCAGCTGGTTCTCCGCGAGGAACCCGGCGTTGACGAAGTAGTGGTTCTCGATCCGGGCGAACGCCAACGCGAAGCGCTCCTCCGAGTTGCGTTGCACGTGTTCGGATTTCGGCAGAAGTTCACTGGTGGCGCCCTCCCATGCGGACCAGGCGACCGCGGCGGCCGTCGCGACCGCCGGGTCCGGGTGGTGCAGCAGTCGGTGATAGGCCCGCACCAGGTCGCCGCCGCGTTCGGACTCGGGGACCGGGGCCAGGAAGTCCTCCCACCGGTCGGGGTAGATCGCGCTCGCGCCGCCGTTGTAGTACCAGTCGATCTCGCTGCGACGCAGCAGGAAGATCCCGCGCAGCACCAGCTCGGTGACCCGCTCCGGGTGCGCCTGCGCATACGCCAGTGCCAGTGTCGAGCCCCAGGACCCGCCGAACACCTGCCAGCGCTCGACGCCCAGATGCGCGCGCAGTGCCTCGATGTCGGCGACCAGGTGCGCGGTGGTGTTGACCGACAGGTCCGCACCGTCGGCGACATGTGGAGTGGAGCGGCCGCACCCGCGCTGGTCGAACAGCACGATCCGGTAGGCCGCCGGGTCGAAGAACCGCCGGTGGTCCGGCGTCGTACCGCCGCCGGGGCCGCCGTGCAGGAACACCGCCGGCTTGCCGTCCGGGTTTCCGCTCTCCTCCCAGGCGATGTGCTGGCCGTCCCCGACGTCGAGCGTGCCGGTCCGGTACGGCTCGATCGGCGGATACGGCTGCCGCAGCTCCATCAGAACCCGATGAGACCGGATGCGAGATCGGGGATCTCGAGCGCGTACATCGCGCCCTCGCGCACGTCCGGGCACTGCGCGGACGTGATCACGTCGATCCGGGCCTTGTGCGAGACCAGGTCGATCATGTTGATGCCGTTCTGCGCGGCCCAGGTGCCGACGACCGTGTTCAGGCCGCCCTTGCCGATGGTCGGGGTGTAGGTGCGCCAGTTCTGCAGCTGGGCGGCCATGTCCGAGCACAGCTTCTCGGCCTGCGCGGCCGTGACGCCGCCCGTGTCGCCGGGGATCGGGGTCGCCGGGGCGGCGGTACCGGGTGCGGGCGCCACCGCGGAGGTCCCTGCCGGAGCCGGGGCGGGCTGGTTCGAGCACCCCACGGTCACGGCGAGCACGGCGGCGGACCCGGCCGCGGCGAGAACGAAACGGCGGAAGGACATGTGATGACCCCAGTCTGTCGGCGGAGGACGTGCGCCCGTGTCGAGCTGTCAACGGATGCGGACA
This sequence comes from Rhodococcus olei, assembly GCF_039540555.1. Classification (NCBI taxonomy): domain Bacteria; kingdom Bacillati; phylum Actinomycetota; class Actinomycetes; order Mycobacteriales; family Nocardiaceae; genus Rhodococcus; species Rhodococcus olei. The sequence continues at coordinate 73,709 of NZ_BAABFB010000038.1, forward strand.
GCGTACGGTTCCCCGGCCGACGGCCGTGCCCGAGTGGGGGTCGGCCGGGGAGGCGTCGGCTGCCTGCGGTCAGAAGCTGTGTTCGGCCGCCGGGAACGTGCCGGCCCGCACCTCGTCGGCGTAGGCGGCGGCCGCGCCCCGCAGCTCGTCGCCGACCGCGGCGAACCGCTTGACGAACTTCGCGGTCCGGCCGCTGGTGTAGCCGGCCATGTCCTGCCAGACGAGGACCTGGGCGTCGCATTCGACGCCGGCGCCGATGCCGACGGTCGGGATCGTCAGCTTGCGGGTGACCTGACCGGCCAGCTCCGCGGGCACCATCTCCATCACGACCGAGAACGCGCCCGCCTCCTGGACCGCGATCGCGTCGGCGACGAGCTGCTCGGCACCGTCGCCGCGGCCCTGGACGCGGAATCCGCCGAGACCGTTCACGGACTGCGGGGTGAACCCGATGTGTGCCATGACCGGGATGCCGGCGGCGGTGATCGCGGCGATCTGCGGGGCGACCCGTTCGCCGCCCTCGAGTTTCACCGCGTGCGCGAGGCCCTCCTTCATGAACCGGGTGGCGGTCGCGAGGGCCTGCTCCGCGGACGCCTCGTAGCTGCCGAACGGCAGGTCGGCGACGACCAGCGCGTGCGGCGCACCGCGGACCACGCCGCGGACCAGCGGGATGAGCTCGTCGATCGTGATCGGCACGGTGGTGTCGTAGCCGTAGACGACGTTCGCGGCGGAGTCGCCGACCAGCAGGACGGGGATCCCGGCGTCGTCGAAGAGGCGGGCGGTCGAGTAGTCGTAGGCGGTGAGCATCGCCCAGCGCTCGCCCTCGGCCTTCATCGCCTGCAGGTGGTGGGTGCGGATCTTGGTGCGCTTCGCGGGTGCCGCCGGGGCGCCGCCGTATACGGGGGCGTTCTCGGATGCCGAGCTGGTGGACGGCGCAGAGCTGTTGGACATCAGGGTCCCTTTCGTGCCTCGAGGCCCAGTGCGGGTCCCCGGGTTGTGGGTGATGACACGCACAGTCTGCCACCGCGCGACGAGGACGCCGCCGTGCGATTGGTCACACCGCAAGCCGGGGCCCGGGTGCACGACGCGGCGCCGTCCGCCGCGCTCCGGCGGGGTGGGGATCAGTGGTTGTGGGTCGCCTGCTGATAGCACGCGACGTCGTATTGGGACTTCTCGCTGTAGTGCTGGCCGCCCGTTCCGCCGTTCGGGCTGTTGATGCCGGGTTCGTCGAACGGCGACCCCGGGCTGCCGGACGCGTGGCCGGGCGTGTGTGGCTCCAGGGCCTGGCAGGACTGGCTCGGCGGTCCGGTGCCGGACGGGTTGCGGGTCGCGCTCGCGGGGCCGGCGATGCCGAGTGCCGCGATCGCGATGCAGACGGAGGCGAGGACGCGACGCATGGTTCGCTCCTGATGTCGGGGGGGCCGGATCCGGCCCCCGTTGGAATGGGACGCTGTGAACACGCAGTGGCCGAGCCGATGGTTCGGCCCTCGGCGTGTCGGGGTGCTCGGCGACCGGCGGGCCGTCAGGCGACCCGTGGCACCATCGGTTCATGCCCGTCACCCGACGTCTTCTCGCCCTGGCCACGGGTGTGCTCACCGCGGCCCTGATCGCCGGCTGCGGTGGGGCCGTCGACGGCGCACCCACCACGAGCCCGGCGTCGCCCGCCGGCGCGGGTGCCGTCCCGGCCGGGCTCGAACGGTTCTACACCCAGCCCGTGCAGTGGGGGCCCTGCGCGGACTTCGCGACCGCCGGGCCGCTGCCGAGCAGGCTCGAATGCGCCCGGATCACCGTCCCGGTGAACTACGACGACCCGACCGGCGACACCGCGCAGATCGCGATCTCGCGCAGCGCCGCGACCGGTGACCGGATCGGGTCGCTGCTCGTCAACCCCGGCGGCCCGGGTGCGTCGGGCCTCTCGCTCGCGACCACCGGAGACGGCACCGCGCTCGCCGAACGGTTCGACGTGATCGGATTCGACCCGCGCGGGGTCGGGGCGTCCACCCCGCGGATCCGGTGCCTGACCGACGCCGAGTTCGACGCGGACCGGGCCGACCCGAAGGTCGACATGAGCCCGGCCGGGATCGCCCACGCCGAGCAGGTCGACAAGGAGTACGCGGCCAGGTGCGCGGAACGGACCGGCGCCGAGTTCCTCGCCCACGTCGGCACCCGCGAGGTGGTCCGCGACATGGACGTCATCCGGTCCGCGCTGGGCGACGAGAAGCTCACGTTCCTGGGCTTCTCGTACGGCACCCGGCTCGGCTCGACCTACGCCGAGACGTTCCCCGGCAACGTGCGGGCGATGGTGCTCGACGGCGCCGTGGACCCGGCCCAGGATCCGGTGCAGGCGACGGTGCTGCAGGCGGCCGGATTCCAGCAGGCCTTCGACGACTTCGCCGCCGACTGCGCGACGAAGGCGTCGTGTCCGCTCGGATCCGATCCCTCGCGGGCGGTGGCGCGGTTCCGCGCCCTCGTCGATCCGCTCGTCGACCACCCGGCGGAGACGACGGATCCCCGCGGCCTGAGCTACCCGGACGCGGTCACCGGGGTGCAGCAGGCCCTGTACTCGCCGCAGCTGTGGGGCGCGCTGCGCAGCGGGCTCACCGCGCTGGCGGACGGCCGGGGTGACTCGCTGCTGATGCTCGCGGACCAGTACCAGGGTCGGGGCGAGGACGGCCGGTACGACAACGTGAACGACGCGTTCAACGCGGTGCGGTGCGTCGACGACCCGCCGGTGACCGACCGGGCCGTCGCGGGGGCGGGGGACCTCGCCTACCGGAAGGCGGCGCCGTTCCTCGACGACGGTCGCGGCACCGGTGCGGCACCGCTGGACGCGTGCGCGTTCTGGCCGGTGCCGCCGACCGACGGCCCGCACCGGCTCGACGTCGGCGGCCTGCCCGCGGTCGTGGTGATCTCGACGACGCAGGATCCGGCGACGCCGTATCAGGCGGGGGTCGACCTGGCCAAGCAGCTCGGCGCGGCGCTGATCACCTACCGCGGCACCCAGCACACCGTCGCCCTGAACGGGGTGGCGTGCGTGGACGACCCGGTGGTGGCGTACCTGACCGATCTGGCGGCACCGCTGCCCGACCTCACGTGTTCGTAACCGATCGCGTGATGTAACACAGATTTAACGCGCTGTGCCTACTCTCGCGTGCATGGATCGCCAAATGGAATTCGTGCTCCGCACCCTCGAAGAGCGCGACATTCGTTTCGTCCGGCTGTGGTTCACCGACGTGCTCGGCTACCTCAAGTCCGTGGCGATCGCGCCGGCCGAGCTTGAGGGCGCCTTCGCCGAGGGCATCGGGTTCGACGGCTCGGCGATCGAGGGCTTCGCGCGCGTCTCGGAGGCCGACACCGTCGCCAAGCCGGACCCGTCGACGTTCCAGGTGCTGCCGTGGGAGCACAAGGACGGCCGCCAGCACTCCGCGCGCATGTTCTGCGACATCGCGCTCCCGGACGGGACGCCGTCGTGGGCCGACCCGCGGCACGTGCTGCGCCGCCAGCTCAGCAAGGCCGGCGACCTGGGGTTCAGCTGCTACGTGCACCCCGAGATCGAGTTCTTCCTGCTCGAGAACGGGCCGATGGACGGGACCCCGCCGGTGCCGGCCGACTCGGGCGGCTACTTCGACCAGGCCGTCCACGACTCGGCGCCGAACTTCCGCCGGCACGCGATCGACGCGCTCGAGCAGATGGGCATCTCCGTCGAGTTCAGCCACCACGAGACCGCGCCCGGCCAGCAGGAGATCGATCTGCGGTACGCGGACGCGCTGTCGATGGCCGACAACGTGATGACGTTCCGGTACGTCGTCAAGGAGGTCGCGCGCACCGAGGGCGTGCGGGCCACCTTCATGCCGAAGCCGTTCTCCGAGCACGCCGGTTCGGCGATGCACACGCACATGAGCCTGTTCGAGGGCGAGAACAACGCCTTCCACAACCCCGACGACCCGATGCAGCTGTCGGAGACCGGCAAGGCGTTCATCGCCGGAATCCTCGAGCACGCCAACGAGATCAGCGCGGTCACCAACCAGTGGGTCAACTCGTACAAGCGCCTGATCCACGGCGGCGAGGCCCCGACCGCGGCGTCGTGGGGTCCGTCGAACCGCTCCGCGCTCGTGCGGGTGCCGATGTACACCCCGAACAAGGCGTCGTCGCGTCGCGTCGAGATCCGCAGCCCCGACTCCGCGTGCAACCCGTACCTGACGTTCGCGGTGCTGCTCGCCGCCGGTCTGCGCGGCATCGAGAAGGGGTACGAGCTGCCGCCGGAGGCCGAGGACAACGTGTGGTCGCTGACCGCGGCCGAGCGTCGGGCGATGGGGTACCGGGAGCTTCCGCGCAGCCTCGGCGACGCGCTGGAGGAGATGGAGCGCTCGGAACTCGTCGCGGAAGCCCTCGGCGAGCACGTCTTCGACTTCTTCCTGCGCAACAAGCGGCGCGAGTGGGAGCAGTACCGCGGTCACGTCACGCCGTTCGAGCTCCAGAGCTACCTCGGACTCTGACGCGCCGATGGTCAAGCCTCCCACCGCCCGGTCCACGATCCCCGGCGTCGGACGTCTCGGCCTGGTCGAACCGACCGCACCCGCCGAACTGGAGACGCTGGGCTGGGTCAACACGGACAGCGTCGAACTGCTGTGGTCGCTCTCGCGGGCGGCCAACGCGGACCTGGCGCTGCGCACCCTGGTGCGGGTACGCGACGGGCTCGGGGCCGACGGCTGGGCCGAACTCGACGCCGCGCTGCGCACCGACACCGGGCTGCGGGGCCGGCTGTTCGGTGTGATCGGAGCGTCCGCTGCCCTCGGTGACCACCTCGCCGCGGACCCGCGGCAGTGGCGGTTGCTGGCCGGTGACGTCCTGCTGCCGACCGGCAAGGAACTGGCCGACGAGCTGCTCGCCGCCGTCGCGGCCGTCCCGGACGCGTCGGCCACCGGAACCAACCTGGTGTACCGCGCGGCGATCACCGGCCCGGACGCCGTGCTGGCGCTGCGCAAGACGTACCGGAACCAGCTGATGGTGCTGGCGGCGCTGGACCTCGCGGCGATCGTCGAGAACGAACCGGTGCTGCCCTACCAGACCGTCGGGCACCAGCTGTCGGACATGGCCGACGCGGCGCTGACCGCGGCGCTCGCGGTCGCGGTCGCCACGATTCACCCGGACGGCCCGTGCCGGTCCCGCCTCGCGGTGATCGCGATGGGCAAATGCGGTGCGCGGGAACTGAACTACGTCAGCGACGTGGACGTGGTGTTCGTCGCCGAGCCGGCCGACTCGGCGACCAGCAGGCTCGCGGGCGAACTGATGCGGATCGGCACCTCCGCCTTCTTCGAGGTGGACGCGGCGCTGCGACCCGAGGGCAAGCGCGGGGAGCTGGTGCGCACCCTCGACTCGCACGTCGCCTACTACAAGCGCTGGGCGAAGACCTGGGAGTTCCAGGCCCTGCTCAAGGCGCGTCCGGCCACCGGCGACCTCGAACTCGGGCAGAAGTACGTCGACGCGCTGAACCCGATGGTGTGGACGGCGGCCGAGCGTGAGGACTTCGTGCCCGAGGTGCAGGCGATGCGCCGCCGGGTCGAGCAGAACGTGCCCGCGGAACTGCGCGAGCGGGAGATCAAACTCGGTCGCGGCAGCCTGCGCGACGTCGAATTCGCGGTCCAGCTCCTGCAATTGGTGCACGGCCGGGCCGACGAGTCGCTGCGGGTGCAGAGCACGGTCGACGCGCTGACCGCCCTCGCCGCCGGGGGGTACGTGGGCCGCGACGACGCCGCGAACCTGACCGCGTCGTACGAGTTCCTGCGGCTGATCGAACACCGGCTGCAACTGCAGAAGCTCAAGCGCACCCACACCCTGCCCCCACCCGAGGACGAGGAGTCGCTGCGCTGGCTGGCGCGCGCCGCGCACATGCGGCCCGACGGCCGCACCGATTCGCTCGGCGTGCTGAACGCGGAGATCCGGCGCAACGCGCACCGCGTCCGGCGGCTGCACGCCAAGCTGTTCTACCGGCCGCTGCTCGAATCCGTTGCGCGCCTGGACAAGGAGGCGCTGCGGCTCAGCCCGGACGCCGCGGTCCGTCAGTTGGCCGCGCTCGGGTACACCGCGCCGGAGAACGCGCTCGGCCACCTCAAGGCACTCACCTCGGGTGCATCCCGCAAGGGTCGGATCCAGGCGCTGCTGCTGCCGACGCTGCTCGAATGGCTCAGCGACACACCGGATCCCGACGCCGGCCTGCTCGCGTACCGGCGCCTGTCGGAGGCGATGGTCGACGCCGACTGGTACCTGCGGGTGCTCCGCGACGAGGGCGCGGTGGCGCAGCGACTGATGATCGTGCTCGGTTCGTCCGCGTACATCCCGGACCTGCTGATCAAGGCGCCCGACGTGCTGCGGCTGTTCGCGGACGGCCCGAACGGTGCGCGTCTGCTCGACGTCGAGCCGCAGGACGTGGCCCGGGGGATCCTGGCGTCCTCGTCCCGCTACGACGACCCGGGGCGCGCGGTCGCCGCGGCGCGGTCGCTGCGCCGGCACGAGCTGGCGCGGGTCGCGTCCGCGGACGTGCTCGGTCTGCTCGACGTGCCGCAGGTGTGCCGGGCGTTGTCGTCGGTGTGGGCCGCGGTGCTCGGTGCCGCGCTGGACGCGGTGATCCGGTCGAGCGAGGCCGAGCTCGGCGAGCCGGCGCCGGCCGCGCTCGCGGTGATCGGCATGGGCCGGCTCGGTGGCGGCGAACTCGGCTACGGCTCGGACGCCGACGTGCTGTTCGTGTGCGAACCCCGCCCCGGAGCCGACGAGACGCGGGCGGTCAAGTGGGCCAACACGATCGCCGACCGGGTGCGCACGCTGCTCGGCGCTCCGAGCACCGACCCGCCGCTCGAGGTCGACACCGGCCTGCGCCCCGAGGGACGCAACGGGCCGGTGGTGCGGACGTTGACGTCGTACCAGGCGTACTACCGGCAGTGGGCGCAGACCTGGGAGATCCAGGCGCTGCTGCGGGCTCACGCGGTGACCGGGGACGCCGACCTCGGCCTGCGGTTCCTGCACATGATCGACGAGTTCCGCTACCCCGAGGGTGGTGTCTCGGAGTCCGCGGTCCGCGAGATCCGGCGCATCAAGGCGCGGGTGGACTCCGAGCGGCTGCCGCGCGGTGCCGACCCGGCCACGCACACCAAGCTCGGCCGTGGCGGGCTCGCCGACATCGAGTGGACGGTCCAACTGGTCCAGCTGCGGCACGCCCACGAGGTTCCGTCGCTGCACAACACGTCCACCCTCGAGAGCCTCGACGCGATCGGGGCCGCGGAACTGCTCAGCGAGACCGACGTCGAGTTGCTCCGCGAGTCGTGGCTGACCGCGACGAAGGCGCGCAACGCGCTGGTGCTGGTGCGCGGCAAGCCGACCGACCAGCTGCCCGGTCCGGGCCGGGTGCTGTCCGCGGTGGCGCAGGTCGCGGGCTGGCCGGGCGGTGACGCCAGCGAGTTCCTCGACCACTACCTCCGGGTGACGCGTCGCGCCAAGTCGGTGGTCGAGCGCGTGTTCGGGGCCTGACGAGCCCAGACCGGTGGCCCGTACCCGGGTGGGTGCGGGCCACCCGTTTTCCACGACCACGTGGGCGGCGTGGCGACGCCCGCCGCGGAGACGACGGCCCCGGGTGGCCTGCGTCGACAGTGCCGTGGCGGCAACCCGAGTCTCGTCGACCCGAGGCGAAGGAGATTCGTGTCCTGTACAGCTGGATTCGTATCATGTACAGCACGATTCAATCACACCTACATAACGAAAACAGGTATCCATCCGGGTAGTTCTCCTCCTGTTACGCCGTGCTGTGACCGGAACTCTGTGACGTGTCCCACCAGATCGACGCACACGTCGTCGACGGACGAAGTTCGGAGGACTCGGTTAGATGGGCAAGCACAGCGCGAAGCGGAACAACCGACTGCGGCGATCGGTCCGCGGCACCATTCTTGCGGCCGCGATCGCCGGGGGAGTGATGACGGTGCCCGCCGTCCACGCGTCCGCCGCCCCGATCACGATCCCGGGGGTCGGCACCGTCGACGTCCCCGGGCTGCCTGCCGTTCCGGCACCGCCCGTGCCGCAGGCGGGTCCCGGCTTCGCGACACCGGCACCGCTGGCGACCCACGGCCAGCGGGCGCTCGATGCGGCGCTGACGAAGCTCGGTTCACCGTACGTGTGGGGCGCCTCCGGTCCGAACGCCTTCGACTGCTCGGGTCTGGTGCAGTGGGCGTACCGGCAGGCCGGTGTCAGCGTGCCGCGCACCACGTACGACCAGGTCAAGGGCGGTATCGCGGTCGGGCGCGGCGACCTGCAGCCCGGCGACGTGGTGCTGTTCTACGGTGCCGAGCACGTCGGCCTGTACGCCGGGAACGGCATGGTCGTCCACGCTCCGACCGAGGGGCAGCCGGTCAAGCGCGCGCCGCTGGACTCGATGCCGTTCTACGCCGCCCGCCGCTACTGAGAGCCGGGCGCCGATCGCGGGCCGGTCAGCGGCCCGCGAACAGGCGGATCCGCTGTTCGCGGCTGCGTTCGAGGTGGTGGCGCATCGCCTCCCGGGCGGCGCGTTCGTCGCGGGCCCGCAGGGCGTCCAGGATCTGGGCGTGTTCGGCGTTGAGCAGGTCCGTCTCGCCGTACGTCGACGGCGGCCCGCTGTCGTGGATCCGCAGCTGCGTCGTCAACCGCACCAGCAGCCCCGCGATCGTCGCGTTGTGCGCGGCCTGCCACAGCGCCTCGTGGAACCGGAAGTTGCCCGCGCGGACCGCGTCGTCGTCACCGGCCTCGCAGCAGCCGCCGTGCAGCCGTTCGAGCCGGGCCATGTCGAGGTCGGTGTGCCGCAGCGCGGCGGCCCCGGCCGCCTCCGACTCGAGTGCGACCCGGGCCGCGTAGATCTCGATCACGTCCTCCGCGGTGCCCTCGCGAACCCGGAAGCCGCGCGCCGCGCGCTCGAGAAGCCCGTCGTGGGTCAGCCAGTTCAGGGCCTCGCGGATCGGCGTGCGGGACGCGCCGTACGTCTCGCTCAACTGGGTCTCGTGCAGCGGCGTACCCGGTGGGTACGTGCCGTCGAGGATGTCCGCGCGCAGCCGCTGGTACTGCTTCGACGTCTGGTCGGAGCGGCCGGCCGCGCCGGTCGCCATCAGCGAGCCCAGATCGTCGTCCTCGCGCGTCATCGTGTCCCTCCGTCGGTTCTTCTCGCGGTCGCCGACCGCGCCGCCCGATTATGCCAGGGGGACCGGTTCGAATACGCACGTATACGGGTGCGGGCACCGGTTGCCGCCGCACCCGCCCGGCCGGCCCGAGCCCCCTCAGTCCGGGATCGTGACGAAACCCTTGCCGGCCAACCACTCCCGGGCCACGTCCGCGGGCTCACGGCCGTCGACGTCGACCTGGCGGTTCAGTTCGCCGATCTCCTCGTCGGTCAGGGCCGCGGAGATCGGAGCCAGCACCTCGGCGATCTCCGGATGCTCCCGCGCGAAGTCCTCTCGCAGGATGAGCGCGGGGTTGTACTTCGGGAAGAACGACCGGTCGTCCTCGAGCAGGACGAGGTCGAGGGCGGTGATGCGGCCGTCGGTCGTGAACACCTCCCCGAACGCGCACTGGGTGCCGTCCGCGGTCGCCTGGTAGATGATCCCGGTCTGCAACAGTCGCTTGTCCGCGCGCGCCGGGTCGAACCCGTAGGCGGCGGCCATGCCGGGATAGCCGTCCTGCCGCACGTTGAACTCGGTCTCCACACAGGTCGTCGCGGCCGCCGGATCGCGTTCCACCAGCGCCGCGTAGTCGGACAGCGTGCGCACCCCGGTCGACTCCGCGGTGGCCCGGTTGGTGGCGAGCGCGTAGGTGTTGTTCATCGGCGCCGGATCCGTCCACACCATCCCGTTGCGGGCGAGATCCTCGTCCCGGACCGCCTCGAACTGGGCGGTGGAGTCGGGGATCGGGTGCTCGTGCCCCAGGTAGTTGATCCAGCCGGTGCCGGTGTACTCGTAGGTGGCGTCGATCTGGCCGGCGATCTGGGCGTCGCGGGTGCTGTTCGACCCCTGGATGTTCGTCAGGTCCCGCACGTCGGCGCCGGCGGCGGACAGCGCGAACTCGATGATGTAGCCGAGGATGATCTGCTCGGTGAAGTCCTTGGAGCCCACCGTGACCGGGACCCCGTCGAGACCCTCGACCGGGGTGATGCTGCCGGGCCCGACCTCGAGCGGCACGGCGCCGCCGGACTCCAGACCGCAGGCCGCGGCCGCCACCACCGCGGCCGCGGCCGTCGCGGACGCCAGGACCGCACGCACGGATCTCATGTCACCGCAACCCCTTCGGACCGAGGTACGTCTCGGCGAGGGCGCCGAGCCAGTCCACGAACAGCGCCAGCGCGACCGCGAGCACCGCGCCGACCACGAGGGTCACGTTGTCGCGCAGCTTGTATCCGGTGTCGATCAGGATGCCGAGGCCGCCGGCGCTGACCAGGAAGCACAACGTCGCGGTCCCGACCGCGAGCACCAGGGACGTGCGCAGGCCGGCCAGGATGTAGGGCACCGCCATCGGGAACTCCACCCTCCGCAGCACCGTCAGCGCCGACATGCCCTGGCCGCGTCCGGCGTCGATCAGGGCCGGATCCACCTCCTGGTAGCCGAGGATCGTGTTGCGCAGCACCGGAAGCAGCGAGTAGAACGCGATCGGCAGCACCCCGATCCAGAACCCGGTCGTGCGGGTCGCGAGGTAGAACAGCACCAGCAGGCCGATCGCGGGCGCCGCTGCGCCGATGTTCGCGATGCCGACGAAGAACGGCGCCAACCGATTCCATCCCGGCCGCGTCAGCAGGGTGCCCAGCGGCACCGACAGCGCGAGCACGATCACGACCACCGCGACGGTGATGAGGATGTGCTCCCACGTCAGGTTCGCGATGTTCGCGACACTGATGCTGGCCTGCTGGGTGGCGGTCAGGTCCCGGTTGAACGCCCAGATCAGCACGCCGGCGACGAGCATCAGCACGAGCACCGGCTGAACCAGCAGCCGGCCTCGCTCGGACCGCCGCTCGGCGACCGCACTCACGGCGCCGCCTCCTCCGGTTGCGGCCGACCGTGCCTGCCGGTGGGCTCGGCCCAGTGCGCCGCCTCCTCGTCGTGGTCGTGAGCGTGCTCCTCGCGCAGTTCGCGCAGCGCGGCGACCAGGATGTCGATCGTGATCAGGCCGGTGTACTCGCCGCGCCGGCCGGTGACGACCGTCGATGCGCTGGATTCGGCGAGCAGCGCCTCCAGCGCGTCCTGCAGGGTGGACTGCACGGACACGAGCTCGCCGACCGGGTCGCCGACACCGTGCAGCGAGTCGGCGTGGGCGAGGTGCGCCGGCGAGACCCACCGCAGCGGCCGGTTCCGGTGGTCGAGGACCAGTCCCCACCGGCGCCGGCGCGTCAGCAGCGCGTCGCGGAACTCCTGGACGGACCCGTTCTCGTGCGTCGTCGGGCAGTGCAGCAGCCGCACGTCGCGCACCCGGGTCAGCGTCAACTGTTTGAGGGAGGCGTCACCGCCGACGAATCCGGCGACGGTGTCGTCCGCGGGGTTCGCCAGGATCGCCTCCGGGGTGTCGTACTGCAGGATGCGGGACTGGTTGCCCAGCACCGCGATCCGGTCCCCGAGCTTGACCGCCTCGTTGAAGTCGTGGGTGACGAACACGATCGTCTTGCCGAGCTCCGACTGCAGGCGCAGCAACTCGTCCTGCAGCAGGCCGCGGGTGATCGGGTCGACCGCGCCGAACGGTTCGTCCATCAGCAGGACCGGAGGATCGGCGGCCAGGGCCCGCGCCACCCCGACCCGCTGCTGCTGCCCGCCGGACAACTGCCGGGGGTAGCGGTCACGGTAGGTGTCCGGGTCGAGTCCGACCAGGTCGAGCATGTCGTCGACGCGGGCGGCGACGCGTTTGCGGTCCCACCCGACCAGGCCCGGCACCGTGGCCACGTTCTTCCCGACCGTCAGGTGCGGGAACAGTCCGGACTGCTGGATCGCGTAACCGATGCCGCGGCGCAGCCGGTCGGGGTCGATGGACAGCGCGTCCTTGCCTGCGATGGTGATCGTCCCCGACGTCGGCTCGATCAGCCGGTTGATCATCCGCATCGTCGTCGTCTTGCCGCAGCCGGACGGACCGACGAACACGACCGTCTCCCCGGCGGGAATCGTCATCGACACGCCCGCGACGGCCGGCGTCGGTGAGTTCGGGTACTGCTTGACGACGTCGTCGAGGACGATCTCGACGCCGTGGACGTGGGGGCCGTCGGCCATCACCGGATTCCCTTCGACGTGGTCAGGCGGCCGATCACGACGTACAGGCCGTCGAGAATCAGCGCGAGGACGACGATCAGCACGGTGCCGGTCAGCGCCTGCGGGACGGCGGTCGGGCTGCCGACCCGGGAGAGTCCGGAGAAGATCAGGTTGCCGAGCCCCGGCCCCTTCGCGTACGCGGCTATCGCGAGGATGCCCATCAGCATCTGGGTGCTGACCCGCATGCCGGTCAGGATCGACGGCCAGGCCAACGGCAGCTCGATCCGGCCCAGCACCCGCAGCCGGTTCATCCCGACGCCACGGGCGGCGTCACCGACCGCCGGGTCCACCGACGCGAGGCCGATGATCGTGTTGCGGATGATCGGCAGCAGCGCGTACAGCACCAGGGCCGTCACGGTCGGGCGCACGCCCAGTCCCAGGATCGGGATGAGCAGACCCAACAGCGCGAACGAGGGCACGGTGAGGATGGTGCTGGCCAGACCGGTCGCGACGGCCGACCCGAACGGGCTGCGGTGGACGGCGATGCCGATCCCGACCGCGATCACGGTCGCCAGGATCACGGACTGCACCACGGCGCTGACGTGCAGGAACGAGTCGGTGATCAGTTGCTGTCGGCGTTCGGAGACGAAGGTCCACCAGGTCTGCAGATCCACGCCGCCGACACCTCCCCTCGCACTGTGCACCTCGGTCGCGGTGAGGGCCCACAGTGCGACCCGGGCCCCGACGCCGGTGCCCACCTGCCACCACCATGCTCCGGGACTCGTGCGCGTGCAAACGATCCGTATTGTTCGGCGTGTCCGAATCCGGGCCGGCCGGTCCGCGTCACCGGCGCGCCGGGGTCGTCACAGCGTGGTGGCGACCTTCCATGCCGTGTGCATCGCGCCCTCGATGTAGTCGACCCGTCCGGCGTCGCCGACGACGCGCACGTCGACACCCGCGCGGGTCAGTTCGTCGGCGAGCGGCGCCGCCGCCGAGACACCCGACGCGACCACGACCATGTTCGCCGGTGCGGACAGGGTCGTGCCGTCGACGGTGAACTCGACGGTCTTGCGGGTGATCCGTTGCACCGTCGCCTGCCGGTGCACGGTCACGCCCACCTCGCGGGCGTGCTTGACCGCGGTCCAGCGGCGCGGCATCGCCATCGGCACGCCGAGCTGGCGGCCCTCGGCGAGCAGCGTCACCCGGCTTCCCCGCTCGGCCAGGAACTCCGCCAGCTCGAGGCCGACGAGCGATCCGCCGACGACGACGACGTTCCTGCTCATCGGCAGGAACCTGAGGAACCGCCGGCTCAGCTCACGGATCTTCTCGGGGCTCCGGGTGACACCGGCGAGCGCACCCAGCCTGCCCATGGCTCGCAGGAACAGCGACTGGTCCGAGACGTCGCCGGCGCCGGTCATGAGTGCGCGGAGGGAATCCCCGGTGTGCACGTGCGGCAGGTCACCACCCGGCACGCGCGGACGTTCCCGCACCGCGCCGGTGGCCACCACCACGGCGTCGGGCGCCAGGGCCCGGATCGTCGCGGCCGTCGCCTCGGTCTCGAGCCGGACCTCGATCCCGAGTCGCTCGACCTCGGCGGTGAGCCACGTCAGGAGTCGTTCGTTGTCGGGGGTGGTCAAGGTGGAGAACCAGAGCGTGCCGCCGAGCCGGTCGGTCTTGTCCAGCACGGTCACGCGGTGCCCGCGCTCGGTCGCGACGCGGGCGGTCTCCAGTCCGCCCGGCCCGGCTCCGACGACGACGACGTGCTTGCGGGTCGCGGTGCGCGGGAACGGGAGCAGCGTCTCGTTGCCCAGGGCCGGGTTGACCGCGCACAGCGGCGTGTCGTCCCAGAAGTTCTCCTGCACACAGACGTAGCAGTTGATGCAGGGCCGGACCTGCTCGGTCCGCCCGGCCTTCAGCTTGTTCACCAGCTGCGGGTCGGCGAGGAGCTGGCGGCCCATCGCGACGAAGTCCGTGCGGCCTTCGGCGATCATCGTCTCGCCGACCTCGGGCAGCATGCGGCCGACGGTGATGACCGGAATCGACACCGCACGCTTCACCACCGACGCGTTGTCGGTGTAGTAGCCGACCGTGTCGGGCAGCGGGCCGTCGGTGAAGTTCGCGAACGCGTTCAGTGCGGTGCCGGTGACGTGGATTGCGTCCGCGCCGGCCTTCTCGAACAACGCGGCGGCGGCGGCAGCCTCGTCCGGGGTCAGGCCGTCGGACTCGCCGTACTCCTGGCCGGCCAGGCGCACGATGATCGCGAGACCGTCGCCGACCTCGTCCTTGACCGCGCGGATCACCTCGCACCCGAGCCGGGCCCGGTTCTCCAGCGACCCGCCGTACTCGTCGGTGCGCTGGTTCGAGTAGCGGCTCAGGAACCCACCGAGGATGTAGTTGTGGGCGCAGTGGATCTCGACCGCGTCACCACCGGCCGCCAGCACCCGGCCCGCGGCCTCGGCGAACATCCGCACCAGCCAGTCCAGGTCCTCCTGGGTGGCCTCGTGGTGGGTGGCCCGCTTGCCCTCCTGGATGGCGGCCATCTTGCCGAGTTCCTCGGGGGTGCAGTCGGCCATCGCGCTCATGTCACCGGGCGGCTTCGGAATGGACGGCACCAGCTGCGGGCGGCCGTCGAGGGTGTCGATGCGGGCCACCTTGCCGTGGTGCACCATCTGCACGCACAGCTTGCTGCCTGCGTCGTGGACCGCGTCGGCGAGCGCCTTCAGGCCGGGGATGAAGCGGTCCTCGGACAGGCCCGGCTCCTTGCGGCTGGTGCACCCCGCCGGGTACGCGACCGCGCAGCAGCCGGTGATGATCATCCCGGTGCCACCGGCGGCGCGGGCGGCGAAGTGGGTGATGTCGCCCTGCTCGATCTCACCGTCCTCGCACAGGTTCATGTCCATCGCGGGCAGGACCACCCGGTTGTCGAGGGTGATGGGCCCGATGGTGCCGGGGGAGAGCAGGTGCGGGAACGTCTGGCTGCGGATCGTCACGACCAGAAGCTAGGGGCCGGTGGCGCCGTCGTGGCCCGGCTTCCCGCTCAACGAGACTCGGGCGACGGTCCGAGGTCAGGGCAGCAGGAGATAGAAGACGCCCAACCCGACGACGACCGCTGCCGCCGCCGCGAGCATGGCCGGCCAGATCGGCGGGTTGGGCCCGGGTCGCGGCGGCCGCGTCTCACCGTGCCGCACGCTACGACGAGGCGTCGAGGGTTGCCGGGTGAGCCGTCGAACGTGTGGGCCCCCGGTCTTCGTCGTCGAGTGCCGTGTACTCGATCATCTGCAGCGCACCCTCGGTGCCCATGCCGGTGGTCACCGTGCGAGCGAGTCTCTGCACTGCTCGCAGCTGGATCTCGAGTACGGCGTCGACCGCGGACAGCGCGATCACCGCGGGGCCGCCGATCCACAGCGGAATCTTCATCGATGCTCCTCGACGTGTTGTCCCCGACACGGTGTGGAGTCCTTGGTGCACAGGGCGGCCCGCCGCGCCCAGGGAGGGCCGGACCGGCGGGCCTGCGCCGTTGTGCGGAGGGGCGACAACGACGTGACGAACACGTTAACCACGATTCGACATGACTTGCGAGTACGAGACCGAGAGGTCCGCGTCGCGCGGTGATCGGGCCGTGATGCAGACGAGTCGGCCCGCCCGGCGATCGGTTCAGCGATCGCCGGGCGGGCCGACTCGAAATCCACTGCGGACGGAACCGGGCGCCCCGAACTGATGTTCCAGGTCAGGGCCCCGATTCCGGTGCCGACTCCTTACACGTCGTAGTAGAGCTGGAACTCGTAGGGGTGCGGCCGCAGGTTCACCGGCGCGATCTCCTGCTCACGCTTGAGCGAGATCCAGGTCTCGATCAGGTCGGTGGTGAACACGCCACCCTCGGTGAGGTAGTCGTGATCCTGCTCGAGCCGGTCGATGACGGCGGACAGGCTGGTGGGGGCCTGCGGGATGTTGCGGGCCTCCTCCGGCGGGAGCTCGTAGAGGTCCTTGTCGACCGGCGCCATCGGCTCGATCTTGTTCTTGATGCCGTCGAGGCCGGCCATCATCTGCGCGGCGAAGTTCAGGTACGGGTTGCCCGAGGAGTCCGGCGCGCGGAACTCGAGGCGCTTGGCCTTCGGGTTGTTGCCGGTGATCGGGATGCGCACGGCCGCGGAGCGGTTGCGCTGGCTGTAGACCAGGTTGATCGGGGCCTCGTAGCCCGGCACCAGGCGGTGGTACGAGTTGACCGTCGGGTTGGTGAACGCCAGCAGCGACGGCGCGTGGTGCAGGATGCCGCCGATGTACCAGCGGGCGAGGTCGGACAGGCCCGCGTAGCCGGCCTCGTCGTGGAACAGCGGCTGGCCGTCCTTCCACAGCGACTGGTGCACGTGCATGCCGGAGCCGTTGTCGCCGAAGAGGGGCTTCGGCATGAAGGTGGCCGACTTGCCGTGCTGCCACGCGGTGTTCTTGACGATGTACTTGAACAGCTGCAGGTCGTCGGCCGCGGCGAGCAGGGTGTTGAACTTGTAGTTGATCTCCTGCTGGCCGCCGGTGCCGACCTCGTGGTGGCCGCGCTCGAGCTCGAAGCCCGCTTCCTGCAGCTTGGTGGAGATGTCGTCGCGCAGGTCGACGTAGTGGTCGTACGGGGCGACGGGGAAGTAGCCGCCCTTCGCGCGCACCTTGTAACCGAGGTTCGGGGAGCCGTCGGCGTTGCGCTCGTTGCCGGTGTTCCAGGAGCCGGAGACCGCGTCGAGCTTGTAGAACGCGCCGTTCATGTTCGACTCGTAGGAGACGTTGTCGAAGATGTAGAACTCGGCCTCGGCACCGAAGAACGCGGTGTCGGCGATGCCGGTCGACTTCAGGTACTCCTCGGCCTTGCGCGCGACGTTGCGGGGGTCGCGGCTGTAGGACTCGCGGGTGAACGGGTCGTGGACGAAGAAGTTGATGTTCAGCGTCTTGGCGGAACGGAACGGGTCGATCTGCGCGGTGGTGACGTCCGGGAGGAGCATCATGTCCGACTCGTGGATGGACTGGAACCCACGGACCGAGGAGCCGTCGAACGCGAGGCCGTCTTCGAAGACGTCCTTGTTGAACGCGGACGCCGGGATCGAGAAGTGCTGCTGGACGCCCGGCAGGTCGCTGAACCGGATGTCCACGTACTCGACTTGTTCGTCCGCGATGTACTTGATGACCTCGTCGGCCGTGGTGAACGCCACGCTTGTGCTCCTTCAGTAGGGTCCCAGCCAGTGGTGATGCGGCGGGCTTCGTCGGTAGGCGACGGTAAGGACCTGGTGTTGCCCGACCGTCAAGTCCATGTTTCGCCAGTGTTACACGTGGCGAAGTGGGGTGCAGGTCACACCGTGCCCACGCGGGCCGTGAGGTGCCGGGCATCGCCTGGTCGAGGCCCCGTCCCGGCTGCGCCTATCCTGGACACATGGCGCGCTTGACAGGATCCTGGCTCTCCGGCCCCACGGCCGCACTCCCGATCGACGACGACGGTACCCCGAAGTACCGCGGTCAGCGGATCGGGCTGCCGGAGACCGGTCCCGGCTCGCTGGTAGGATCCGGCCGCCGGCTGGCGGCGCTGATGATCGACTGGCTGATGGCCGGAGGCGTCTCGGTCCTGATCCTCGGCGGCGACGCCCTCGACAGCCGGCTCTCCAGCGTCGTGTTGATGGTGTGGTTCGCGGTCGGTGTCGTGACGGTGACGCTGTTCTCCTTCACCCCCGGCCAGTTCTGCGTCGGCCTCCAGGTGGCACGCATCGACAAGCCGGTCCCGGTCGGGATCGTGCGCGCCCTGTCCCGGCAGGTGCTT
Organism: Rhodococcus olei; assembly: GCF_039540555.1. Taxonomy (NCBI): domain Bacteria; kingdom Bacillati; phylum Actinomycetota; class Actinomycetes; order Mycobacteriales; family Nocardiaceae; genus Rhodococcus; species Rhodococcus olei. Next base: position 91,724 of record NZ_BAABFB010000038.1, read on the forward strand.
CTCGTGTTCATGGTGCCGCCGCTGATCACCGACACCGACGGTCGCGGCATGCACGACCGCGCCACCGGTACCGCGCTCGTCCGCTCCCGCTAGGGCGGGTCGGCTCGTCGCGGCGACGACGACGGGCGCCTCGGGGCGCCGCGATTCCGAATCTGGAGTCGGGGGCACGTGCCGGGTCCCGCGCCGGCCGGTCGGCGCGCCCCGAACACCGACGACGAAGGAGCCCTCGCCCGGTACGAGCGGGCGAGGGCTCCTTCATCGGTGTCGGGGGAGGTCAGCGCCGGCGAATCGTGCGCTGGACGCCCTTCATCTTCGCGCCGCCGGGAATCGGGCCCTTCGGCATCGCCGGGCCGCCGCGAGTGCCGAGCGCCGCCAGTCGCGCCTCGATCGTGTCCATCCGCTTGGTGTCGATGTTGCGCGGCAGCTTCGTCAGGTACTTCTGCAGCTGGGCGAGCGGCACCTGACCGTCCTCGTTGCCGACGACGATGTCGTAGATCGGCGTGTCGCCGACGAGTCGCGCGGTCTTCTTCTTCTCCTGCGCGAGAAGCGATTTCACGCGCTGCGGTGAACCCTCCGCGACCAGGATGACGCCGGGTCGGCCGATCACGCGGTGCACGGCGTCGAGCTGGGTGGTGCCCGCGATCGAGTTGGTCACCCGCCAGCCGCCCTGCAGGTTGTCCAGCGCCCACGCGGCCGCGCCGGCCTGACCGTCCGCCTTGCCGTAGACCGTCCTCTGCACCCGGCGTCCGAAGATGACGAACGCGGCCAGGACACCGAGCAGGATGCCGACCGGCAGCAGGAACCACTGGATTCCGAAGATCAGGCCGACCAGGAAGAACACGACGGCGAGACCGACGACCGAACCGATCATCAGCGGCAGCAGCAGCTTGTCTTCCTTGCGCTGCAGCTGGAACGCCTGCCACAGCTGGGTGCGGCGCTCCTTCGATGCCGTCCTGCGCGCCGCTTTCGCAGCGGCTTTCGCTTCCTTGGTTGACTTGTCCGATTTTCCGGACTTACTGCCGTTCGCCATACCTCACAGGATACGACCCGGCCCCACCGTCGACCGCACCCGACCAGGGTGGGGTGCGGTAGACGGTCGAGAGTCAGTCGCGGGCGAGGCGCGCGATCAGCGAGCCGGCCTCCTGAGCGGCACCGCCCTCCTCCGCGAGGTGGGCCTGACCGGACGGCAGCGGCCGCCCGTGGTGGGCCATCGCCTGGGCGTACAGGCGTCCCGCGCGGTACGACGAGCGGACCAACGGGCCCGCCATGACCCCGGCGAAGCCGAGTTCGGTGGCGAAGTCGGAGTGCTCGACGAACTCCTCCGGCTTGACCCACCGCTCGACCGGATGGTGCCGCGGGGAGGGGCGCAGGTACTGGGTGATCGTGATGATGTCGCAGCCCGCGTCGTGCAGGTCGACCATCGCGGCCCGGACCTCGTCGGGGGTCTCGCCCATGCCGAGGATCAGGTTCGACTTCGTGACCAGACCGAAGTCGCGTGCGGCGGTGATGACCTCGAGCGACCGCTCGTACCGGAACGCCGGCCGGATCCGCTTGAAGATGCGGGGGACCGTCTCGAGGTTGTGGGCGAGGACCTCGGGGCGCGCGTCGAACACCTCGGCGAGCAGGTCCGGCTTCGCGTGGAAGTCGGGGATCAGGTTCTCCACGCCGGTGTTCGGGTTCAGGGCGTGGATCTGGCGGACGGTCTCGGCGTACAGCCAGGCACCCTCGTCGGGCAGGTCGTCGCGGGCGACGCCGGTGATCGTGGAGTACCGCAGGCCCATCGCGCGGACGGATTCGGCGACCCGGCGGGGCTCGTCACGGTCGAGGTCGGCGGGTTTGCCTGTGTCGATCTGGCAGAAGTCGCAGCGCCGGGTGCACTGGTCGCCGCCGATCAGGAACGTCGCCTCCCGGTCCTCCCAGCATTCGTAGATGTTGGGGCAACCCGCTTCCTCGCACACCGTGTGCAGGCCCTCGGTGCGGACCAGCGATTTGAGCTCGGTGTACTCCGGGCCCATCTTCGCGCGGGTCTTGATCCAGTTCGGCTTCCGCTCGATCGGGGTCTCGGCATTGCGGACCTCGATGCGAAGGAGCTTGCGCCCTTGTGGGGCGGCAGGTGATTTGTCGGGTGCCACAGTCACGCGCCCGATGCTACGCCCGTCGCCTCCACGGCCCGCGCTCAGCCGAAGCGGTGCGTGGTGAACGCCGGCGCCGCGTCGCTCGCGGAGGCGCCGAACGTGACGCGCTCGATGTCGTGCCCGGAGACGGGCAGCGCACCGTCGAACACCGCGGTGACCGCGGCGACCACCGCCGGGATCACGTCGGCGACGGTGACCCGCCTGCCCAGTTCCCCCGACAGCGACGCGACACCCGCGTCGGCGATGCCGCACGGGATGATGTCGTCGAAACGGTCCAGGGCCGCATCGCAATTGAGCGCGAACCCGTGCATCGCCACCCCGCGCTGCACCCGGACCCCGATCGCGGCGATCTTGCGCTCGGGCAGCCACACCCCGTCGCGCATGCCGGCAGGCAGCCACACCCCGGACCTGCCCTCGACGCGACCGCAGTCGAGCCCGAGGTCCGTGCCGACCGCGATCAGCGCCTCCTCGATGCGCCGGACGTAGTTGACGACGTCGACGGGTTCGGCGAGCTTGACGATCGGGTAGCCGACCAGCTGCCCGGGGCCGTGCCAGGTGATCTTGCCGCCTCGGTCGACGTCGATGACCGGGGTGCCGTCGGTGGGGCGGTCCTCCGGCTGGGTGCGCCGTCCCGCCGTGTACACCGAGGGATGCTCGAGCAGCAGCAGGGTGTCCCGGCCGCGGTCCTCGGCACGCTCGGCGGCGAGGGTTCGCTGCAGATCCCACGCCTGCAGGTAGTCGACGAGGCCGAGTTCGCGAATCTCGAGCGGCTCGGAGCTGATGCGGACAGAGGCGGTGGGGCTGCTCATTCCCGACACGTTACGCCCGCCGCGGCCGGCCGCCCCGGGCGGCGGGTCAGCCCGCGACGGCCGCGGCGAGTGCCTCGCCGATCGTGGTGTGGCGGAACGTGAATCCGGCGGCCTCGAGCGCCGCAGGCAGCGCCCGCTGGCCGTGCAGGACCGCCTCGTCCGCGAACTCCCCGACGAGCGCGCGCAGTGCGAATCCCGGAACCACCCACGGTGTCGGACGGTGCAGGGCGTGGCCGAGCGCGGTCGCGAGGGCGGCGTTGGTGACCGGCGACGGGCCGGTGGCGTTCACCGGCCCGGACAGCGAGCCGGACGTCAACGCGAAGCCGATCGCGCGCAACTCGTCCTCGAGGGAGATCCACGACAGGTACTGCCGCCCGCTGCCGAGCCGGCCGCCGAGCCCGAGCGTGAACAGCGGACGGAGCCGGCCGAGCAGGCCGCCGCGCGGCGCGATCACCGTGCCGCTGCGCAGCAGCACGGTCCGGACCCCGGCGGCGCGGGCCGGTTCGGTCGCGCCCTCCCAGTCCCGGCACAGATCGGCGAGGAATCCCGTTCCGGCGGGCGCGGATTCGTCGACCGCGCGGTCACCGGTGTTGCCGTAGAAGCCGACGGCGCTCGCGTTCACCAGGACGGGCACCGCCTGGTCCGCGACCGCGCGGGCGAGGACGTCGGTGGGCCCGATCCGGCTGTCGCGCAACAGCTGTTTGTAGGCGCCCGACCACCGCTGGTCACCGACGCCTGCGCCGCACAGGTTGACCACGGCGTCCACGTCGGCGAGGGCCCGGGAGTCGAGTCGACCCTCCTCGGGTGACCAGCGGAACTCGTCCCGGCCGGCGACCGGCCGGCGCACCAGCCTGCGCACGTCGTGTCCGTCCGCGCGCAACGCGGCCACCAGGGCAGTGCCGATCAGGCCGGACGACCCCGCCACCGTCACTCGCATCGTTGGTTCGCCTCCTCGGGACACGAACGGGGGCACCACCGCAGCGATGGTGCCCCCGACGCGTCGTTCTCGTACCGAACGCGGTGCCTACAGGCCGAGATCGGCCTCGAAGGCCGCATCCTCGAGCCGCTGCTTGATCGTCGTCAGGAACCGACCGGCGTCGGCGCCGTCGACCAGGCGGTGGTCGTAGGTGAGCGGCAGGTAGCACATCGACCGCACACCGATCGACTCGTTGCCGTTGTGGTCGGTGACGACCATCGGGCGCTTGACGATCGCGCCGGTGCCGAGCATCGCGGCCTGCGGCGGCACCAGGATCGGGGTGTCGAACAGGGCACCCTGGCTGCCGATGTTGGTGATCGTGAACGTGCCCCCGGCCAGCTCGTCCGGCTTGAGCCCGCCGGAGCGGGCGCGGGCGGCGATGTCGGCGATCGCGCGGGCCAGACCGGCCAGCGACAGGTCACCGGCGTTGTGGATCACCGGGGAGAGCAGGCCCTGCTCGGTGTCCACGGCGATGCCGAGGTGCACGGCCGCGTGGTAGGTGATCTCCTTGGCGTTCTCGTCGTAGCTGGCGTTGACGTTCGGGTGCGCGCCGAGCGCCTCGACGACGGCCTTGGCGAAGAACGGCAGGAACGTCAGGTTCACGCCCTCGCGCTCGGCGAAGCCGGCCTTGGCCTGGGCCCGCAGGGCCGCGACCTTGGTGACGTCGACCTCGAAGGTCTGGGTCAGCTGCGCGGTGGTCTGCAGCGACTCCCGGGTCTTCGTCGCCGTGATCTGGCGGATCCGGTTTGCCTTCTGGGTGGTGCCGCGCAGGTGCGCGAGCTCCGGACGGACGCCGGCCGGAGCCGCGGCCGGGGCGGCCGCAGCGGCAGGCGCGGCCGGTGCGGCCGCGGGAGCCTTCTTGGCCTCGGCGGCCGCGAGGACGTCCTGCTTGCGGATGCGGCCGCCGACACCGGTGCCGGTCACGGTGGACAGGTCGACGCCGTTCTCGGTGGCGAGCTTGCGCACCAGCGGCGTCACGTACGGCGTCGCGTCCGCGCTCGGGGCGGGTGCCGCGGCGGCGGGGGCCGGGGCGGCGGGAGCAGGCGCGGGCGCGGGCGCGGGAGCCGGGGCAGCAGCGGCGGGAGCCGGAGCAGCAGCGGCGGGAGCCGGAGCAGCAGCGGCCGGAGCCGGGGCCGCGGGAGCCGGCGCGGGGGCGGCCGGCGCCGGAGCGGCCGGGGCGGCGGGAGCGCCGGAACCGATGACCGCGAGCTGCGCGCCGACGGCGATCGTGTCGTCCTCCTGCGCACTGATCTCGAGCAGCACACCGGCGACAGGAGACGGGATCTCCGTGTCGACCTTGTCGGTGGAGACCTCCAGCAGCGGCTCGTCGACCGCGACCTCGTCGCCGACGGACTTGAGCCAGCGGGTGACGGTGCCCTCGGTCACGGACTCGCCCAGTTCGGGCATCGTGACGGGGGTCCCGGATGCGGGGGCGGCCGGCGCGGGTGCAGCGGCGGCGGGCGCGGCGGCGGCGGGCTCGGGCGCGGCGGCAGCGGCGAC